>NZ_BAAAOS010000048.1:0-256069 GCF_039530625.1 Kribbella sancticallisti
TATGCCAGGTTCTCGGTTTCCTAAACCGTGCGTCGCAGGTTCGAATCCTGCCGGGGGCACAAATCGGCCTCTGATGCGATGAAGGAGCGGGGCCTCTGCTCCTCGTGGGTCCCCGGCGGATGCTGGGGTTGCTCGCGTTTCACGACGAAGGAGGCCCCTGATGGAAGGCTACGCGGGACGGCAGTTTGTGGGTATGGATCTGCATCGTCGCCGGTCGGTGCTGGTGCGGATGACGGCCGCGGGAGATGTGCTCGAGCGGGTCCGGATCGTCAACGATGTCGATCGGTTGGCGGCGGTGATCGCCCGGGCCGGGGTGAGCCCGGAGGTGGTGTTGGAGGCCACCTATGGCTGGTATTGGGCGGTGGATGCGCTGCGGGAACAGGGCGCGGCGGTGCATCTGGCGCATCCGTTGGGGGTGAAGGCGTTCGAGTACCGGCGGGTCAAGAACGACGAGCGGGATGCCGCCGACCTGGCGGACCTGTTGCGGATGGGACGGCTGCCCGAGGCGTGGATCGCGCCGCCGGCGACCCGGGAACTGCGAGAGCTGGTCCGGCACCGCCAGAAACTGGTCGGGCTGCGTTCACATTGCAAGGCCGAGGTGCACGCGATCCTGGCCAAATGTGGGGTGCAGGTCTCGATGAGCGACTGTTCGGTGTCGATGGCACCGCGCTGCTGGACCGGTTTGGACCTGGCGGCGCCCTATGCGGCCAGGATCGGGTCGCTGCGGCGAATCATGGACGGGCTCGACTTCGAGATCGACCACGTGGCCGCGATGGTGCGGGGCCGGCCGGCGGGCGACCCGGGGTATGTCGCGGTGCAGCAGATCCCCGGGATCGGGCCGACCCTGGCCGCGGTCCTGGTCGCCGAGATCGGCGACATCACCCGGTTCACCCGGCCCGAGCAGCTGACCTGCTGGGCCGGGCTGACACCAACCCACCACGAGTCCGACGCCCACGTCCACCGGGGCCGGATCACCAAGCAGGGATCCCGGCTGGTCCGGTGGGCGGTGGTCGAGTCGGTGCAGATCCTGCCCGCGACCACCATGGTGGGGCGGTTCCGCGACCGGGTCGCTGCCCGCCGCGGCCGCAACATCGGTGTCGTCGCCGCGGGGCCGCCGCCAACTCGAGTACGTCTTCTACGCGCTGCGCGACCACCACGTGCGCGCCTTGGACCGAGCCCTGGACAAGACCACCCACCAACCCGCGACCGTGGCATGAACCGTGGTCGCCGCGGACCGGTCGCCGCGGATCGTGCAGGTCAAGACCCCCACTCGTGGGTGGCGTGGTCGCTCCTCTGATTGATCCCGACCGACCGGCACACTGCGAACCCCATCACGCCGCTACCTGACCGCGGCGAAGGGATGACAGCAGCCATCCAGGCCTGCCACCACCGGGGACACCCAGGCCATGACGAGCGCTACGTCAACACCTCGCTGAACCCCCAGGGAGCGACCCCAGATCTCTTCTCCGCTGTCCAGATCGTGCGCCGACGGCGCCGGCGTCAAGGCCCTCCGGCCGCTCCGCGGTCGGGCTTCGCCCGAGCCCTGACCCCGACGCCCTATCTCGGCGCGCCCAAACCACACCGAAGAAGCAGGAAAACAACGGTCACACACCTCTTGACCGACCCCGCTCCTTCAGGGATGACCTGCGGAAACACCGCAGTCAGGGATCGATTCGGGCCTTCAGGCGGGTAGCAACTAAGAGGGTGGACACACAGTTTCGGGAGCGGTTCCCAGACCGATCCGGAGGACTGTTCCATGACTAGCGCTCCAAGCCGTGCGCCGCACCGGCCAGCGCGTGCCCTGCGCGCCGTACCCACCACACCCGGTCAGACCACCCGCGCCGAACAGCGCGACCTGTTCGCCGACATCCTGCGCGCCGAGCCGAGCAAGCGCGGCAAGCCGTACAGCGAGCGCACCATCGGTGCATACCTGGATGCCGTCGATTCTCTCGGTCGCTGGCTGACCGGTACCGGTCACCCTGATCGCTTCGACACCCTGACCGTTGCCGAGTTCAACAGCTACCTCAGCGACTACCTGAAGCGGCACACCCTCGGCGGCACCGTCACCAAGCAGGGCAACCTGCGCGTGTTCCTCAAGCACCTGACCGAGGAGTACGGGACCGAGAACATCTGGGATCACTCGAAGCGCAGCCGCTATGGGCGACAGGAGGAGCGGACACCAATCCTCGCGTCCGACCTGATCACCGCACTGCTGAAGTGACCAGCGGTAAGGCATTCGAGGACCGTCGCGACCATGCGCTGATCCGCGTAGTGCTTATCGCGCCGAGGCGGCAGGAGGTCGCCAGCATGCACGTGGAGCATCTGGACCTCACATCCGCTGTCCGGTCAGCTGCAGTGGTCGGACTCAAGGGCCGCCCCAGTCGCCGCATTCCGCTCGAGCCGCGACGTGCTGGCGCTCAAGCGTTGGCTGCAACAGCGGGCTAGCATCGTCGGGTTCAGTCTGCGGATGAGGGGCCTCTGTGGATCGCCGAGAAGACCGGCGCGGACCTGAAGGGCGATGGCATCTACCAGATGCTGCGTCGTCGCGCCGTACAAGCGGGCTACCCGCGCGAGGCCGTGCGACCGCACCTGTTCCGCCACACCTTCGCCCATGAGGCCAAGGCGGCAGGCATGTCCGATGAGCAGATCATGGCCATTGCTGGATGGAAGGACCCGTCAATGCTCCTCCGGTATGGCGCAACTCTGGCCGAGGAGCGCGCCCTGACAGCGTTCACCCAATCTGGGTTCGGCAACCGCTACTGATCGGCCACCAGCGCCGCGGCACCTCCCCAGTGGGTGCCGGGGCGCTGGCATGTCAGCCCCCGCGTCCACCGCCCGCCTGGCAGCCTCGCAGCCCCCAGACACCCGCGCCCACCTGCGGCCGGTCAGCACCCAGCGGAAGCGCCTCAGCCGCGATCTCCGCGCTACAGTCGGCATTGCCCGGACCGGGAAGGGGGAACCTCTAGCGCGAGCGGGCGACCTGCAACCCTCGGCCAGCATCGCGCGTACTCTGGCGATCGGGCCGAACCGGCACAGGTACGCGCGATCCGTTGCCCGCCAGGCGCAGGCCAACTCAGCGCCCAGACGGTCATGTGATGAACTCGATGCCGAGGCCCTCGGCGCGCTTCTTCCAGTCTTGGACGATCTTGCGCATGTGGCCGGGATGGCACCGGTTACCCAGTGCTTCACCGACCAGGTGTGCCCTGACCGGTTCGCCTGCTCGGGCGCGCCGCGCGCACTCGGCATAGACGAGATCTCGGAATGCGATGCGGCGGGGCGGCTGCGCAGCGGTCCTGTTCCGCAGCAGCCACCCACAACACCTATCCTCTGTTCGAAACTGCGTCAGCCGGTCCAGCAGTTGGTCAGCCAGATTGATGAGCCCGTCGAGTTCGTCTGCGGTGCTGTGTGGTCTCGTCATGGACACGAAGGTACGGCCGGACTGAACCGATCCCCGAGCGTTTCTCGCGGCGTGTCGCTTGCAATATCGCTAAGCGGGTATACGCTTACGCTCTTCTCTGGGCACCAGCCAGGCCTCGACCTCGGCCAGCTCGCCGAAGTCGGCGTCGCTGTCCTCGTCGTGGTCGTGGCAGTGGTAGGAACCATCCTGGTTTAGCGTGATCTTCATCCGCGAGGCTCCGAATGCACCGATGCTCCACATCGCCTCACCATCATTGACGATGTCAAAGTGCCACCCGGGGCGGTGGCCTAGCAGGTCACCCAGACCTTGCCAGTGCTTGGTGAAAGCCCACCCACCGCCGAAGGCTTCACAGGCGGTCAAGCACTCGAAATCAAATCCGACGTCGATGCGTACGGGCTCTTGGCGTTGCTCGTTCATGGCCGGCGAGGTCATCGCCGTACTCGCGGTGCCGTTCTGAGCATGCCTGGTTGGTCAAGCCGCACCAACCACTCGCGGTCACATCCGCGTCTTCCCCTCTGCTGTCTCGTGGGTCTCTCAGAGTCAAGACGGCCCGATCTAGAGTGACCTGGATACGCCTGAGGATGTCTATGTCGGTGCGGTGGGTCGGTTTTCCTGAACCGTGTGTGAGTCACCTGAGCCTCACACACCCTTTCCTGCCCCGATCCGCTCTGAGCGAGCTGACGAGACGATCTGAGGACCGGCCCACGCTCGCGGCGCGACGGAGGGACCAACTGCCGGCACGAATGCCGAAGCGCTCGGTCTCACACCTCAGCAACGTTACTTCCCGACGATGAGTACGCCGAGCACTCCCGCCACAACGCCGATCACCAGGGCTGCGCCCACCCCGTTTGTAACGTCTAGCTTGCCGATGGTCACGTAGTCACGCCAAGAGGAGCGGCGCAACGTCAGACGATTGGTGGTGGAAAGGCGACGAAGGTAGCGGCGCTTGCTGAGTCCGAACCCAGTCCAGTCCGCCGCAATCATTCCGATCAGCGCAGCGAGAACTCCCGCCAAACAAATGATGGTGTACCAAAGTGGTCCGGTGTAATCGAATTCAGGTGCCTTCGCGGGATCTACTGAGGGCAGTTCATGCGACCAAGCGCTGTACATAAGCCAGACAACGATCAGCATGCCCGCGGGCCACCAAAGGTAGAACCGACGGCCACGGATGCGGCTCTTCACAGTCCTTTTGAACCCAACTGCCGCATCCTGTGCATCGCCTGAGGTACTCCAGCGCCACCGGTCAGTTCCTCCCGAATCGAACCATAGGCGAGATCCATCGCCGTACGTAGCCTGAAGGACGAATCGGCGCGCGTCAGCCAAGACGAGCGCGAACTCGGTGGCGGAGCATTGACCCGTCCATTCGCGCTGCACCAGCCTGTTGTCCTCCTTCGAAGCGGTCAGGGTTAACTCGGCATCGCTAGTCGCGAGGCAGGCAAGAGCCTCGACGAAAGTCGGGTAACTGGCGCCCCCAAGTGGGAGCTTGATGTCAAAGCGATTTTCCTCACGATCCCAGCTCGGCGGCGTAGGAACCGCTTGTGGAACTGCACCCTGCGCACTACTCACTGTGGTCTCCCCCCACATGACAGAGGTACATTGTCTACCGAGCGTGTTCTTTCGTCTACAGCAACGCACCATCGACGGAGTTCAACTCGCGTGCCCAGCGCAATCGATAGGGCAAACGGGATACCTCGGGCGTCTAACGAGCCGCCTCGCAGCAGACGGTTCTTCAGCCTCAGATGTAGTGCCCAGAGTCGACTTAGTCCTGTGGCCTAAGTTCTACAACATCTCCGAGGCCTTCTGTCTCCTTGGCCAACGGGCCAAGGACTAGTGTTGGGCGTTTACCGCGAGCAGGCTCGACCAAGCCCGCGGCCACCAGGACAGCCATCGCACGGTGGGCTGTACTGGCCGCCACGCCGTACCTGGCTGCCAGCTTCGCCTCAGGGGGTAGCCGGTCGCCAGGCGAGAGGATGCCACTGTCGATTGCTCCTCGGAGGTCTGCTGCGATTCGTTGGTATGGCTGGACGTCGTCGTCAGTCGTGCTGGGAAGCGTCGGGGCCTTGAGAGGCTCGACCGCTCCGCTCAATGTCGGGCGCGGAGGTTTTCGACCTGTGATCGGTCCGGCGGCCCGTTGGTCGGCTTCTGACACTCTCGCTGTGTAGACCTTGAGTGTTGTCGTCCCGCCACCGCCGTGTCCCAGGCGAGCCGCGACTGTACCCAGCCTGTGGTTTGCATAAATCAGCTCGGTCGCGTTGTAGTGCCGCATGTTCTTGATCGACGTGTCGATTCCGAGCCGCTTCGCCAAACGGGCGTATCGCTTTGACACCAGTGTGAGGTCCTGGGGCCGACTGCCATCCGGAACCGCGGAGAACATATAGCCGGCGGAGTTGAAGTCCATGCTGACGACATCTGCGGGCTCTCGAGCGCGAGCTTCAGCTTCGTCGAGAACCGTGTCCGTTTCGGGATCGAGGACTAGCCCGCGCTGTTGATGGGTCTTGGTGTCTTTCTCCGCAAGCTTGCCGTCATCGTCGTAATAGAGCGCTCGCGCCACTCGAAGTATTGACGGTTCCCCCGGCTGTCGCTCACGGTCGGTCCAGCGCAGCGCGCACATTTCGCCGCGGCGGTTGCCGGTGGTGGTCTTCAACCACAAGAACGACCCCCAGTCTGGGTCCTCGTCCCATGCAGCGAGGATGAGCTTTGCAATCTCGTCCTGTGTGGGTGGCTGTGGGTTTGGGATGGGCAGACCTGGCTTGTCTGCCTGCTCGGCCGGGTTCACCGAGATCCATTTCCAAACGACGGCTCGGTCCAATGCACCACTCAGGATCCAGTGCATCTGTCGAATCGTAGACGCGCTCAAGCCCCTGCACTTGTGGGGCTTGCACATCCGCCGGCAACGACCACAGTTCTGGGGATTATTGCGCAGGCAACGGTCGTCTTCGTGCTCGTCGCACTGGTGCGGCCTGTCGGTCCGATGCTCGATGAACTTGCGTCCGCGGCTATGAGTGCGACATGTTCGGAGCATCGAGTAGAAGGAATCCAGCATCTCGATATCGAGGCGAGTCAGCTGCTGAGAGCCGAGGAGCGGCTTGATGTGGTTCTCGTACTTCGACTTGTAGCCGCGCAGGGTCTGGGTGTCGACGTCGATGACCTCGAAGTACTTGGCGATCAGTTGGTCGACCGATGCGCTGGTCTTCGGATTGCGCTTCTCGTCGACCTGATTGAGCAATCTCGTGCGTGCCTGATCGGCCAGCTTGGCCTGTCTTGGGCCAGCGGGGACCGCCTCAGTCAGATCGAGCCGACGCTTCGAGACTGGGTCGATACCCGCATACACACGGACCCGAAGGGCCCCTGACGGAAGCTCGTCGATCTGACGGAAGCTCGTCGATCTGTCCACGTTGGCGCTTTCGCCCTACCGGTCGACCGGTAGGGCGACCATAGCAGCACTCGCGTCACGAGGCGAGTCACGCCAGCCTCTGAGCCAGCGTTGAACGGAGCCGAAGATGGCCTCTGACCTGCAAGTTCGTACTGTGGGGCGGGTGGGACTCGAACCCACGACCCAGGGATTATGAGTCCCCTGCTCTAACCGGCTGAGCTACCGCCCCGGGCGGCGGTGCCGCGTGGTGATGGTATCGGAAACCAGGGGTGGGTCAGGGGGATGACTGACCGGATGGCTACCAGGGGTAGGCGATGATGGGGAGAGTAGGGCCTACTGAAGGGAAGTCCGATGGGCTGGTTCATTTTGCTGGTGCTCGTGGTGGGGGCGGTGGCGGCTTACAAGTTCCGGGTGCCGTTGATCGCGAAGCTGACGGGGCAGCCGCAGCACCGGATTCAGCGTGCGATCGACAAGCGCAAGGACAAGGGCCGCTGACAGGGATTTAGGGACGCTCCGTGGCTTTCGGGGTGCGCTGCGGTGCGCACCGGAGGCCGCGGGGGTCTCAGGACATGCGAAAGGCCGGTTCCTGGTGTGGAACCGGCCTTGTCTTGTTGCTCCCGCGACTGGACTCGAACCAGTAACCTGCCGGTTAACAGCCGGCTGCTCTGCCAATTGAGCTACGCGGGATCGAAGCACTTCCCGCCCTCGATCCCCGAGGACCTGAGTAGGTTAGCAGGCCCGGGACCAACTACAAAAACGGGATTGGGATCGCTTCCAGCTCAGATTCCGAACTCGTCGCGGACCGCTGCCAGGGCCGCCTCGGCGCGGTCGACGAGGCCGGGCTGGTCGGGCTCCAAGCCCTTGTCCAGAACGAAGTTCCAGGTGACGGCGGCGTCCGGTTCGGACGGGTTGCGGCGGCCGACGACCCGGACGCCCTTCTTGCCGACCAGGGGGACGTGGCGCTGGACCAAGACGCTCGCGTCGATCCGCTCGCGCAGGAGCTGCCCGAAGCGGCCGGGGTCGTCGACCTTCAGCTCGGTGGCGCGCAGCGGAGTACCGAAGGCGGTGGTCTCGTAGACACGGAGGATTGATTCCTCGGAGTCCCAGCCGGCCCGCTCGATCTTCTCCCAGCCGACGCGGCGTACTGCGCCCTCTGTCTCCGTCGGCAGGTACAGCGCGGCCCGGCTGCCGGCGACCCACTGGCCGTCGATCAGCTGTACTGCGGCCAGGATGTCCTCCTTGCCGCCCGGGGAATGCCTGGAGGCGATGGTGACCGCCTCGGTCAGCTCGCGCGGCCACGACGTACGACGAAGTCTCAGCACAGCGCCATGATCTCAGCCTGCTCCAAAGGTCAGGCGGCATAGTCCCGCAAACCGATCCGGCAGCGCCTTCGAAGCTCGCGCAGCGCCTCGGCCTCCAGCGCGCGAACCCGGTCGGGATCGAGGCGCAGGATCGCGGCGGTCTCGTCGACCGTGGCCGCGGCCAGGCCCGACAATCCGAAGCGCAGTCGCAGGATCGCCCGTTTGAGGTCGTCCAGGAACTCGAGCTGATAGTGCAGGTCGCGCCGCAAGGCGGCCCGCAGGACGATCCCGTCGTCATCGATCTGCTGGTCCGCCTCGTCGACGTCCAGCGTCTCTGGGCGCAGCTTCCAGGCACGGGCACGCTCCACCCGCGCGATGGTCAGGCACGCGCCGGCGGCGACCTCGGCGGTGGACGGCTCCCGCCCGAGCCGTTGGGTGAGCTCTCTCTGCACGACCGTCACCTGGCTAGCGTCGGTGTAGGCCTGGGCCGGCATCCGGACCAGCCGGGAGCGGTCCGAGATCGCCCGGCCGATCGCCTGCCGGATCCACCAGATCGCATAGGTGGAGAAGCGGTTGCCGAGCCTGTGGTCGAACCGCTCGACCGCACGCATCAGCCCGAGGTTGCCCTCCTGGATCAGGTCGAGCAGCGAGATCCCCTTCCCCGTGTACCGCTTGGCGAGCGAGACCACGAGCCGCAGGTTGCCCTCGATCATCCGCCGCCAGGCCTCGTCGCCCAGGGCAACCACCGCCGGAAGCTCGGGCTCCGCACGACCCGCCGCCACGTGCTCGGCCGCGAGCACGCCTGCCTCGATCCAGAACGACAGCTCGGCGACCTCCTCGACGGTCAGTAGTTCATGGCGCCCGATCTCGCGCAGGTACGCGA
Source organism: Kribbella sancticallisti (assembly GCF_039530625.1). NCBI lineage: Bacteria > Bacillati > Actinomycetota > Actinomycetes > Propionibacteriales > Kribbellaceae > Kribbella > Kribbella sancticallisti. The sequence goes on from NZ_BAAAOS010000048.1 coordinate 8,976, forward strand.
CGAGCGCGTTCACGTCCGCCGGGTCGCAATCCAGTTCAGCCACGGCGATCTCCCCTCTCTCACCAGGGATCCTGCCGGGATTCGGCCGCTCAGAACGGGCGAATTGCCGACCGGTGGACAACTACGACAAGTAACCGCGCAGTAACAGAGAGCCTGTGGACAGGCTCAGGACGCCAGGAAGGCGCGAGGCTTATCCTGCGCTCGAGCTCATCAGATGGCGCCGGAGATGGCCTGTTCGCGGAGTTCGGCTCGGTAGCGTTCGAGGGCGATGAGTTCGCCGAACATGCGGTTGTAGTCGTCGGCTCGGTCGATCGGGTTGGTGCGCTGGAGCTTCGACTTGAGGTCGGCGATGCGGCGTAGGCAGGTGAGTTCCTGGAGGCGGGCCAGGTGGGCGCGGGCGTAGGTGTCGTCGGGGTCGCGGCCGAGGCGGATGGGGTCGACGGCGAGGGCGCTGACGACGGCCGCGGCCGGGTCGATCCCCATGGCCTCCCGTACTGCGACCACCCACGCCTCCCCCGGCGCCGCCTGCGACGGACCGCCGAGCTTCGCCATCGCGGACCGGACCGCCGCGAGCCACGGATGCGTGAAGTCCTGGTCATCCAGTTCGTCGAACGCCACACCCATCAGATGCGGGTGCTGCATCGCGATCTTCAGCACGTCCCACTCGATCACGAACCGCTGGTCCCGCGGCGACGGCAGGTCCACGCGAGGCGGCGGCGGAGCCTCCGACGTCACCTGCACAGGCCCACGATCCGGAGCAGGGGCAGGAGCGGCAGGACGAGAAGCAGCCCGGTGTACTTCGGTCCGCACCTGGTCCACCTCCATCCCCAGATGTCCGGCGAGTTCGCGCGTGAACGCGTCCACCTTCGACCGGTCCCGGATGCTCACCACGAGCCGGGCCGCGTCGCGCAGCGCGTCGATCCGGGTGTCGGCCCGATCCAGGTCGTACTTCGTCAGCACGTTGGACAGCACGAACCGATACAGCGGAACCCGTCGCCCGATCAACTCCCGTACCGCGGCGTCGCCCTTCTGCAGTCGCAGGTCGCACGGGTCGAGCCCGTCCGGTTCCACCGCCACATACGTCTGCGACGCGAACGCCTGGTCCCCCTCGAACGCCTTCAGCGCGGCTCGCTGCCCGGCAGCGTCCCCGTCGAAGGTGAAGATCACCTCGCCGCGGAACTGGTCGTGATCCAGCAGCAACTGCCGCAGCACCCGCGCGTGGTCGTCGCCGAACGACGTACCGCAGGTCGCGACAGCAGTCTGTACTCCGGCCAGGTGGCACGCCATCACATCCGTGTAGCCCTCGACGACGACCGCCTGCTTGCCCTTGGCGATCTCGCGGCGGGCCAGGTCCACGCCGTACAGGACCTTGGACTTCTTGTAGATCGCGGTCTCGCCGGTGTTCAGGTACTTCGCTTCGATCTTGTCGTCGTCGAACAGCCGGCGCGCGCCGAACCCGATCACGTCACCGCCGGCGTCGCGGATCGGCCACATCAGCCGGCCGCGGAACCGGTCGTACAGTCCGCGCTGCCCGTCCGCGCACAACCCGGAGGCGACGAGTTCGGTGTTGGTGAAGCCGCGGCCGCGCAGGTGCGCCACCAGCGCCTCACCGCCACGGGGCGAGAAGCCGACTCCGAAATGCGCAGCGGCGTCGCGGTCGAAGCCACGCTTGTCCAGGAACTGCCGGCCGAGCATCGCCTCGGGCGCGCCGAACAACTGCTCCGCGTAGTACTCCGCCGCGACCTTGTGGGCCTCGACCAGCCGTGGGCGCTGGTTGCTCTGCGACCGCTGGATCGGGGCGCCGGAGTCGTCGTACCGCAGCTGGATGCCGACCTTCGCGGCCAGCGTCTCGACCGCCTCGTGGAAGCTGATCTGATCGATCTTCTGGATGAAGTCGATCACGTCGCCGCCCTCTTGGCAGCCGAAGCAGTAGAAGAAGCCGCGGGCCGGGGTGACGTTGAAGGACGGCGACTTCTCGTCGTGGAACGGGCACAGCCCCTTCAGCGATCCGCCGCCGGCGTTCTTGAGCGTGACGTACGAGCCGACGATCTCGTCGATCCGGGCCCGCTCGCGGACCAGCGCGATGTCTTCTTCCTTGATCCGGCCTGCCACGCGGTGAGTCTACGGTCCAGCCGAAGCGAACGGGACCATCGGGCTTCCGCCCCGGACGCTAGACCTCGGACAGCTCCACCGAGGAATCGGCGAGCCGCGCGGGGTCAACAGTCTTCTTGGACCGGATGAGGTCCTGTACCGCGTCGATCGCGCCCCAGGTGTTCACGTGCATCCCCGCCAGCACCTGGTTGTCGTCGGACAACCAGAACGCTAGGTAGGCACCCGAGGCCGGATCACCTCGCAGTACTACGTGGTACGACATGCCGCGCGGTACGTCGCCCGCGTACTCCATGCCCAGGTCGTACTGATCGGTGAAGAAGTAGGGGATCGCGTCGTGCGCGACATCCTGACCGAGCATCGCCTTCGCGGCCGCGGCGCCACTGTCCTTCGCGTTCTGCCAGTGCTCCACCCGGATCGAGTGGCCGAGCAGCGGGTGGTCCCAGCGAACCACGTCGCCGGCCGCGTACACGCCCGGCACCGAGGTCTGCAGGTCCGGCCCGGTCACGATGCCCGAGCCGCTCTCACGGTCGGCGACGTCGATCCCGGCAGCCTCGGCGAGCTCGGTGTTCGGCTGGACGCCGACGCCGACGACCACCAGGTCCGCGGGCAGCACGTCACCGCCGGAGAGCCGGACGCCGGTCACCTTGTCATCGCCCTCGAACCCCTCGACGCCGGTGCCGAAGCGCAGGTCGACGCCGTGCTGTCGGTGCAGGTCCGCGTACAGCTCGCCGACCTGCTCCCCCATCACCGCGGCGAGCGCGGTCGACTGCGGCTCGACCACCGTCACCTCGCAGCCGCGTTCACGCGCCGCCGAGGCAGCCTCGAGGCCGATCCACCCGGCGCCGACGACGACCACGCGCGGCTTCGCGGCGTACGCGTCGGTCAGGGCCTGGGACTGCTGCGCGGTGCGGAGGTAATGGATGCCGGGGAGGTCAGCGCCCGGTACGTCGAGCTTGCGGACCCGGCTGCCGGTGGCGATCAGCAGCTTGTCGTACTCGACCTGCGAGCCGTCGGACAGCGTGACCGTCCGGGCGTTCGTGTCGATCGCGGTGGCTTCCACTCCGAGCCGCAGGTCGACGTTGTTCTCGTCGTACCAGGCCTGGTCGTGGACCTCTCCGACGTTGGGCTTGTCCTTCCCGAGCAGCACCCCCTTGGACAACGGCGGTCGCTCGTAGGGCAACTCGGTCTCGTTGCCGATCAGGACGATCTGTCCGTCCCAGCCCTCGCTCCGCAACGTTTCGGCGGCCTTCGCGCCTGCCAGGCTCGCTCCGATGATGACGATCCGCTCCGAGTCGCTCATGGTGAGAGATTAGTGCTTCAGGCCTCCGCGCGCAGGCCGACATAGGATCTCCGCTGAAGAGCAAAGGAGACTCGGATGCGGACGGGGGCGGCGCTGGAGGAGCGGATCATCGCGCTCATCCACGAGCGCGGGCTCGTTCCCGGCGCGGCGATGCCGACCGAGCCGCAGTTGACGGACCTGCTCGGCGCGAGCCGGAACAGCGTGCGGGAGGCGATCCGCGCTCTGCAGGCGCTCGGCATCGTGGACATCCGGCACGGGCACGGGACGTTCGTCGGGCAGGCCTCGCTCAGCGGGCTGAGCACCTCGCTGGCGTTCCGGGTCCGGTCCAGCGACAGCATCCGCGCCATCCGCGAACTGGTCGAGGTCCGCGAACTGCTGGAGATCGGGCTGATCGGCGAGGTCGCGAGCGGGCCGCCGGACGATGCCCGACTCGATGCGCTGGATGAGTTGGTCAGCGCGATGGCTGAAGACCTCGAAGCCGATCGCGCGTTCCACGCGCTGCTGTACGAGGACTGCGACAACGAGTTGGTCCTGCAGTTGATCGACTTGTTCTGGGACACGTACCACCAGGTCGAACACTTCCTTGGCGCGCCGGCCGACAAGAAGGACGTCGTCGCCAACCATCAGCGGATCGTCACCGCACTGAGAGAGCGCGACCCCGACGCAGCCCGCGAGGCGATGCGCCGGCACTTCCTCGACGTCCGGCTACGAATCGCGCGGGCCGACGAGTTGGGTGTGCCAGGCCTGGGCTGACGGATCGGTCAGCGAGGCGACCTGGTCGATGATGACGCGGCGGCGGGCGTCGTCGTCGGCCGCCTCCTTGAAGTCCGCGGCGAAGGCGGCGTCGAGGTGGTTCGGGGCCGAGGTGAACAGGGCCTCGACCAGTTCGGTCAGGAGTTCCCGCTGGACTGCTCGGCGAGCCTGTCTTTCAGGGGAGTTCAGGGCGTGGAACATGCCGATGCCCTTGAGCAGGCCGATCTCGGTACGGACGCCGTCCGGCACCACCAGGTCCGCTTCGTACCGGATCAACCGCGACCGGCCGAATCGCGCGTGCGTCGCCTGCTCCGCCGCGGTGACGAAACGGCCGATCAGCTGGCTGGTCAGGTCCTTCAACCCGCCGTGTGCGCGCCGGCTGTCGTCGAAGGCCACGGCCGGCCAGTACGGCAGGCTGGTCAGCCGCCGCCAGCTCTCGTCCAGCTCGGCATCGGTTGCCTCAGGCAAATAGAGCCGCCGGACCGTCTCCCAGTACTGCGCCCGCTCCGCGCCGACCCGGCGCAGGTCGATCTGGTGCGCCACGATCCCGTCCTCGACGTCGTGCACCGAGTAGGCCACGTCGTCGGCGAAGTCCATCACCTGCGCCTCGAGACACCGCCGGTACTGCGTACTCACCCCCGTCGCGTCCACCCCCTGGCGCAGCCACTCGAACACCGCGGCGTCATCGTCGTACGCGCCGAACTTGCGCTCTCCGGGACGGCGGAACCACGGGTACTTGGTGGCGGCGTCCAGGGTGGCGCGGCTGAGGTTGAGCCCGACGCTGCGCCCGGCCGGGTCGAACGTCTTCGACTCCAGCCGGGTCAGCAGCCGCAACGTCTGCGCGTTCCCCTCGAACCCGCCGATGTCCTGCGCGAGTTGATCCAGCGCCCGCTCGCCGTTGTGCCCGAACGGCGGATGACCGAGGTCGTGCGCCAGGCACGCAGCGTCCACGATGTCCGGGTCGCAGCCCAGTGTGCTGGCCAACTCCCGGCCGATCTGCGCGACCTCCAGGCTGTGGGTCAGCCGGTTCCGGACGAAGTCGTCGCTGCCGGCCGTGACCACCTGGGTCTTGGCCGCGAGCCGCCGAAGCGCGGCGCTGTGCAGCACCCGGGCACGGTCACGCGCGAAGGCGGTGCGGCCGGGCCGTTTGACCGGCTCCGCCACCCACCGCTCCGCGTCGTGCTCGTCATACCCCTCATGCTGCTTCCTCATCACCGCTCACATTAGCGGCGATCACCGACAGTTTTCCCCGGCGCAGAAGAACGTCAGCCCCAGCCGCCCTGGACCATGGACTGGAACTTCCAGTCGCCGTCGACCTTGAGGAGCAGGTCGCCGTAGCGGATGGGTTGGGTGTGGCCGCCGTACGTCATCGTGCCGTCGGTGACCACGAAGACCAGGCCGGCGGAGAGGAAGTGCGGGGTGCGAGTGGTCTCCATGGTCACGTCACCGCCGCCGCCCATCACCTGCGCCATCTGCGCGACGTAGCCGGCCCGGTCGTACTGTGCGGCCGAGGCGTTGCCCTTGCCGTCGTCGGTCACCTCGTTGAGCGGGAAGACGGCCTGGTCGGCCATCCCCTCGTAGTCCCGCGCCGCCGCGAGCGCGTCGAATCGCACGAACCAGGCGTGGACACTCGCCACCTCCGCCTCGCTCGGCACGAATCCCGCCGGGCCCGGAATGCTCTGCGCCTCGGTCAAAACCAACTCCTTCATCACGTCGAACCAGGAAATTCGTACAGTGTACCCAGTTTGGGCCTGGAGGCAAACCTCGGGCCGAAAGGAAAGCTCAGGCGGTGCAGTAGCGGAGCCAGACGATGCCGCCCTCGAAGACCTCGGTGTTGGCGAGTCTCAAGTCGAAGCGGCCGTCGAAGGCGCCATGCCAACGAGGGCCGGCACCGACGACAACCGGATGGACAAGCAGGCTGAGCTCGTCGATCAACCCCAGCGACAGCAGTACTCCGACCAGCGTCCCGCCGCTGTCGACGCGAACCACCTGGGCGCCTCTGCGATGGAGAAGTTCGAGCGCTTCGGCGAGGTCCACCTGCTCGTAGCCGGCCACCAACTCCCCGGTGGTGCTGTCAGGTGCGCGCGCGGGCGTCTGGTCGGAGTACAGACCGATGACGTCGGACCAGTAGCCGAGGTCGCGCAGGTCCTCCAGATTGTGGACGCGGTGGCGACTGTCGACGACTGCGAGCAGCGGGCCGGCCGCACGAGGACCGGGGCGATCGGCGGTCCGCACGGCGCTTTCCTGGGCCAGGATCGTGTCGGCTCCGACCAGCGTCACGTCTTCCTGCCACAGCGTCGCCATCGCGTAGAAGCGCGCTTGATCGGCCTCGAACCCGGTCGTCGCACCGTCGATCGAGACCGCTAGATGAGCCACCACATGAGGTCGCATAGCTCGAACGTAGAACCCGGCACCGACAGAAAATCTTGCAGAGGACCCTTTGCAGAGGCTTCTCTGCAGAATACGATGAGGGCATGGACCGACCGATGCGACGGATCGACGCGCGCAGCCTGCGCGGTCTCGCCCATCCCCTGCGGATGCGGATCCTGGAGGCGCTGGAGCTGGACGGATCCGCGACGTCGACCGGGCTGTCCGCGCGCCTGGGCGAGAGCACCGGCACGATCAGTTGGCATCTGCGGTTACTCGCGGAGCACGGCTATATCGAGGAGGAAGTCGAGCGCGGGACCAAGCGCGAGCGCTGGTGGCGGGTGCCGCAGGGGCGGACCGAGTTGAATCCAGCCGACTTCCGCGATGACCCGGAGACCAGCGGCGCGCTGAAGGTCTATCTGCAGCAACTCGTCCAGCAGTACTTCGAACGGGTGCAGGACTACGTCGCCGAGGACTGGCCGGGTGAGTGGCAGCATGCGGCCGAGTTGTCCGACTGGCGCGATCTGAGGCTGACGCCGGCGGGGCTGATCGCTCTGAACGACGAACTGAAGGCCGTGATCGAGCGGCACGTCGAGGAGAACAAGACGCTGACTGAAGGCGGGGAGCAGCAAGCAATGCCCGTGGTGGTGCAGGTGCAGTCGTTCCCTCGGATGCCGGGATGAGTCTTCTGGTGCGGCACCGCGACTTCCGGTGGTTGTGGGTCGGCGAGACGGTCAGCCGGTTCGGGAGCGCGGTGTCGACGGTCGCGTTGCCGTTGATCGCGGTTTCGGTGCTGCAGGCAACGACGTTCGAAGTGGGGTTGCTGAGCGCGGCGGCATGGTTGCCTTGGCTGCTGATCGGGTTGCCGGTCGGCGCCTGGGTCGATCGGCTCCCCCGGCGTCCGATCATGCAGCTCGCGACGGCGGGATCACTGCTGTCGTTCGGCTCTATTCCGCTCGCGGATCAGCTGGGACTGCTGACGATCGAGCTGCTGCTGGCGATCGCAGTACTGACCGGGACGGCGGCCGTGTTCTTCCAGACCGCCTACACCGCCTATCTTCCCGAGCTGCTGGAGCCGGCCGATCAGGCCGAGGGAAACGCCAAGCTGCATGGCAGCGCGTCGGCGGCGCAGATCGCGGGTGTCGGTTGTGGCGGGCTGATCGTGCAGGCGATCGGAGCCGTCGACGGCATGCTCGTGGACACCTCGACCTTCCTGATCGCACTCCTTTGCCTGACCGCGATCCGCCACCGCGAGCCGCGAGCCACCTCCGACCGGAAACCAGCCCTCGTTGGCGAAGTCATCGCGGGCCTGCGCCTTGTCGCGGGTGATGTCTGGCTGCGCACGATCACCATCTTCGGCGGCGTCTCCAACCTCGGCCTGATGGGCTACCAGTCGATCATCGTGGTCTTCCTGGTCCGCGAAGTCGGCCTGACACCTGGCGTCGTCGGCGCCCTCATCGCGATCGCCAGCAGTGGCGGAGTCGCGGGCGCCTTCGCAGCCCGTCGCGTCGCGAACAGAGTCGGTACTGCGCGCGCCATGCTCCTGTTCGAACTGGTCCTCCCGACCCTGGCCCTGCTGATTCCTCTCACCACTGGCGGCGGGCTCGCCTTCTACCTGGTCGGCGCCTTCAGCATCGGAGTCGGAGTGGTCGCCGGCAACACGATCAAGGCGACCTTCCACCAGTCCTACTGCCCGCCCGAACTCCGCGGCCGCCTTGCCGCCAGCTCCGCGTTCCTGAACTACGGCACGATCCCCCTCGGCGCCCTGCTCGGCGGCACCCTCGGAGAAGCCCTAGGACTCCGTACTGCGCTGTGGATCACGACCGCGGGTGTCCCCCTGGCCGGCCTGATCCTGCTCTTCTCGCCCATCAGGCGCCAGCGCGACCTCCCCGATCACCAGGGCAGCGCAGTACCGGCGGCGGCGGCTTCGAGCCGGGCGCGGATCGACTGACGAGCTCGCTCGTACACGGTGTCGTCGTTGTCGCGCAGCAGCGACGCCATGTTCGCCGAGTCGTAGAAGGCGTTCAGCTCGAAGGCGAGTTGGCCCGGGTCGGCCTCGAGTTCGCCGCGTTCGATCGCCTCGGAGATGGTCTGCTCGACCAGTTGCATCCACTCCTGGTTCACCTCGGCCAGGTAGTCGTGCACCGGGCCGCGGCGAGCGCCGTACTCGTGGGACGCCTTCGCGAAGAAGCAGCCGCCGGGGAAGACGCGGCGGCGGGAGTACTCCAGCCAGCTCTCGCTCATGGCCCAGACCCGCCCGAGGCCGGGCTCGACGGCGAACGCGGGCTGCACGACGGCGTCGGCATAGATCCGCCGGGCCGCGCGGATCGTCGCCAGTTGCAGCTCTTCCTTCGACCCGAAGTGCGCGAACACTCCGCTCTTGCTGACGTCGAGCTCCTTGGCGAGCCGGCCGATCGACAGCCCTTCCAGGCCGTCCACCGAGGCGATGTCGACCGCCTTCCGCAGTACCAACCGCCGGGTCTGGTCGCCCCGGACCAGCCGTCCGTCGACTCGCGTCTCCATCGCCACCTCCGCTCCGGTCAGGCCAGGTCCAGCACCGCATCTTAGTTGGGTTGACGCCGCCGGTCCGGCAAACTAATAATACGATCGTTCGTACAGTTTATCGACAGCAGGAACGGATCCTCATGAGCTCAGTGCTGAGTGACCTCGATCCCCGCGCCCTCGACCGAGCGGCGACGGCGTTGTGCCTGGACGCCGTCGCCGCGGTCCGACCGGACCAACTCGATCTGCCGACGCCGTGTTCGGAGTGGAACCTGGGCGAGTTGGTGGCGCATCTGGTCGCGGAGAACCGCGGCTTCGCGGCGAACTCCGCGGGCGTGGTGGACCGGACCGCCTGGCGACCGGGCCCGCCGGACGAGATCACGCTGGCGAAGTTCCCGGCGTCCGTGGCGAGGGTCGGCGCCGCCTTCGCGGGGTACGACGTACTGGATCGGCCGGTCGAGGTGCGCGAGTTCGGGGTGTTCCCGGGGCGGGTCGCGGTGGCTATGCACTTCCTCGACTATCTGGTGCACGCGTGGGACGTGGCGCGCTCGATCGGACGGCCCGATCCGATTCCGGACGACCTGGCCGAGGCGGCGTTGCGGATGAGTCCGCTGTTTCCCGCCGATCGACCCGCGGGCGGGGCGTTCGCGGCCGTCGTACAGGTTCCGCACGACGCGCGGCCGAGTGAGCGGCTGCTCGGGCTGACCGGACGCGACCCCGAATGGAGCGCACGATGAACCTCAAGATGCTGAACCTGCTTCCGTCGAGCATCGCGGGGCGGATCGCGTTCGAGTTGTGGCAGCGGCCGTTCAAGCGCGGCCAGGTGCGCGACACCGAACGCAAGATCCACGAGGCCGCCAAGGTCGAGATCGTCGACGGGGTCGTCACCTACGCGTGGGGCGACGGCAGGCGGCCTGTTCTGCTCGTCCACGGCTGGCGTTCGCGCGCTTCGCGCTTCCACGCCTTCATCACGCGGTTGCTCGACCTCGGCTACAGCCCGATCTCGTACGACGCGCCCGGGCACGGCGACTCCCCCGGTCCGGTCGCCTCGATCCTCGGCCACCAGCGCATCATCCAGGGCCTCGAGCAACGGCACGGCCCGTTCGAAGGCGTGATCGCGCACTCTCTCGGCGTCCCGTTCGCCCTGTACTCCGTCCGCGAGGGCGTCGCGGCCGGCCGGGTGGTCGCGATCAGCGGGCTCGCGGAGTTCGACTACCTGGTCAACGCGTTCTGCCGCGCACTCGGGCTCGGCGCGAAGGTGAACCGGGCTTTGCGGCGGTCGATCGAGCGCGGCTATTTCGGCGGCGACGACCAGATCTGGACGAAGTACTCCGTGTCGGCCGGTGAGGTCGACCTGCTGGTGATCCACAACGACGAGGACGACGTGGTGGATCCCACCCAGGCGCCGGTGCTGCTGGCGGCGTACGGGCCGCGGGCGCACTTCCTGCAGACGTACGGCCTCGGTCACCGCCGGATCATGATCGATCCGGCGGTGATCACCGAGGCCGTGGCCTTCCTGCAAGAAGGAGACAGGCTGCGGGAAGGAGACAGGCTGCGGGACTCAGATGTCGCGGAACGTCTCGATCTGGGCGCCTAGCGAGTTGAGCCGGGCGGCCAGTTCCTCGTAGCCGCGGTTGATCACGTACACGCTGCGCAGCACCGAGGTGCCCTTGGCCGCCATCATCGCGATCAGCGTGACCACCGCCGGGCGGAGCGCCGGCGGGCACATGATCTCGGCGCCGGAGAAGTGCGTCGGGCCCTCGACCATCACCCGGTGCGGGTCGAGCAGCTTGACCCGGCCGCCGAGCTTGTTCAGGTCGGTCAGGTAGATCGCGCGGTTCTCGTAGACCCAGTCGTGGATCAGCGTCTGCCCGGTCGCGGTCGCCGCGATCACCGCGAAGAACGGCAGGTTGTCGATGTTCAGACCCGGGAACGGCATCGGGTGGATCTTGTCGATCGGCGCGTGCAGGGTGGACGGCCGGGTGGTCAGGTCGACCAGCCGGGTCCGGCCGTTCTCGGCCAGGTACTCGTCGCTGCGGCTGTAGTCGAGGCCCATCTCCTCCAGCAGCGCCAGTTCGATCTCCAGGAACTCGATCGGCGCCCGCCGGATGGTGATCTCCGAACTCGTCACGATGGCCGCGGTGAGCAGGCTCATCGCCTCGATCGGATCCTCGGACGGCGCGTAGTCGACGTCCACGTCGATCTCGGCCTGACCGTGCACGGTCAGCGTGGTGCTGCCGACGCCGTCGATCCGGACGCCGAGCAACTCGAGGTAGAAGCACAGGTCCTGGACCATGTAGTTCGAGCTCGCGTTGCGGATCACGCTGACGCCGTTGTGCCGGGCGGCGGCCATGATCGCGTTCTCGGTCACCGTGTCGCCGCGCTCGGTCAGCACGATCGGCTTGCCCGGCGTGATCGCCCGGTTGACCAGCGCGTGGTACTCCCCCGCGGTCGCCTTGATCTCCAGACCGAACGGGCGCAGCGCCGACATGTGCGGCTCGACCGTCCGGGTGCCGAGGTCGCAGCCACCGGCGTACGGCAGCGCGAAGGTGTCCTCGCGGTGCAGCAGCGGGCCGAGGAACATGATGATGCTGCGGGTCCGGCGGGCCGCCTCGGCGTCCATCGCGGCGAGGTCGAGGTGCGCCGGCGGGACGATCTCCAGGTCGCCGGCGTCGTTCAGCCAGGTGGTCTTGACGCCGATCGAGTTCAGTACTTCGAGCAGCCGGTTGACCTCTTCGATCCGGGCGACCTTGCGCAGCGTGGTCCGGCCCTTGTTGAGCAGGCTGGCGCACAGCAGCGCGACCCCGGCGTTCTTGCTGGACTTCACGTCGATCGATCCGGACAGCTGCCGTCCACCGGCCACACGAAGGTGGACCGGGCCGCCACCGAGAGAGACAATCTCAGAGTCGAGTGCTTCGCCGATCCGGGCGAGCATCTCGAGAGTGAGGTTCTGATGGCCCTTTTCGATCCGGTTCACCGCACTCTGACTGGTGGCCAGCACGTCGGCGAGCTGGGTCTGCGTCCAGCCGCGGTGCTTGCGGGCGTCCCGGATGAGGTTGCCGATCCGGCTCAGGTAGTCAACAGTCATGCGCCGGACCTTATCTCACATGTGAGATATCCCTGCATCGACCCGCCGCTCAGAGCGTAGCCGATGTCACGCCGCACCGACCGGCTGCCCCGGCCGACACTCAAGCCCCTTACAGTAGGCGCACCCCGCCGCCGCCCGGAGAGGACCATCTGATGCCCGACGACGTCAACACCTCCGGGGTGGTGACCGAGTTCGAGGCGGAGTCCTGGCCGTTGGAAGCGGCCGCCGAAGGCCTGCACCAGGTCATCGACGGCTTCCAGAACGGCGACACCCGGCCGCTCGTCATCGGTGACGGCGACCAGCCCGTCCTGGTGGTGCTGGCGATCGCCGACCTGGCCGACTTCCGCGCCCGGATCGCCGAACTGCTCGGCAATCCGGTGGATGCGGGCTGGCTGCGCTATTACCTGCGCTCCACCTTCGACATGAGCTCCGAGACGCTGGTCGAGCAGCTCGGGGTGGACGCCGACCACGGGTTGTCCTCGCTGGCGAGCCAGGTGAATGTCGAGCAGGCCGCGGCGCTGCTCCCCGACCACCTGCGCCGGACCGAGGCCGGCGGCAACCCGCTGATGCTGATCGGCGACGGAATGCTGGCGACGGCGGCGCTGATCGCGTTCCCGGCCTTCTCGGTGCTGCTCGCGATGGAGAACGAGGGCAAGACCGACGACGACTCCTGCGTGCACGACGAGGAGGAGAAGCCGACCACGCCGCTGGAGGTGCTGGCCGAGCGGCTCGGGCCGATCTCGACCCAACTGGTCGCGCAGATCAACGCCGGCCGCGAGCCCGGGCTGCCGAAGTACGACCTGCATTTCGAGGACGAACTGGTCGAGCACCTGCGGGATCTGGAGAAGCGCGCCCAGGCGGCCCCCGGCGGTGGCGCGTTCGCCGAGCTGAGCGACCTGCTGCACTCGTTCGACCAGATGCGCAGCGGTGAACTCGGCGAGGACGGGGAAGAGGAGCCGGCCGAGGCGCCGTACATCGAGGTGACGGATCTGCCGGCCGCGCTCGGCGAGGTACGGGACGCGTTCCGGGCCGGCACGGACGACCCCTACCTGATCGGCATCGACGGGAGCCCGCTGGCCGGGCTGATCTCCTTCGACCTCTACGAGATGCTGCAGCAGGTGTCGGTCGACCTGGGCGGCACGGACGAGGCGCCGGTGTTGCCACTGCCGGCGCCGCGCTGGGAGGACGGACCGGCACCGGTGTCCTTCGACGCGGCGGTCGCGGTGTGCGGCGCGGTCGTCGAGGACATCTCGAACGGCGAGGTGTCGATGATCTTCGTCAACGACGAGGTGGACGAGCCCGAGATGGTGCTCGCTCCGCTCGTCTGGCTGTGGGCCTACGTCGACCACCTGGACTTCGAGACCAGCGAGGCCTAGAGCCGGTCAGGCCGGCTGCACCGGGAACAACGGCTGCCACTCCTGCAGCGACGCGATCTCGTAGACGTCGGCCGGGGTGTAGGGGTCGTTCGCGAGGATCTCCCGTACCTCGGCCTCGTCAGCGACGTCGTAGATCAGCAGCGCGCCGGTCTGGTCGGCGTACGGACCGGCGGCCAGGAGCTTGCCCGCCTGGTGCAGTCGGGTGAGGTACTCGCGGTGCGCCGGCCGGACCTGCATGCGGCCGTCGGGGTCGGTGAACCGGAGTTGGAGCGCGAAAAGGGCCATGACCGCAACTGTATAAGCTGCCCGGCCAGGGCCCCCGCGACAGGAATTTGGTGCGGGAAGGGAGTCACGAGCCGCCACAGCGGCTGGTTCAGGTCGGACCCGAAAGTCGACGAGTGATCGCCCTTCCCGCTCGGTTATTTTGACCACCGAATCACTCGGATGCAAGAGGCTGGTTAAGGCGATTTGCTGCAGTCAGTTCTGTCAGGTAACGCTTGGTGATCGCGCCACCCTCGGCCTCGATGCGAGCGCCGATACAGTCGTACAGTCCGTCACGGGCCTCCGTTGTCAAGGCTCGATGTCCTGAGTACGACGAGATCAGATCGAGGTACTCCGAGGTCGTGTAGGTCTGTTCCCACTCGTACCGGCGGAAGATCACCGGCCCGAACAGCCCGCTCTCGTCGATCTCGGCGGAGTCCTTCGGGATCGCGTCGGCCGGGCGCAGGCCGACCTCGTCCGCGTCGTCGGTGAACCGCCGATAGCAGTCCTGGACGTCGAGCCAGTACTGCGCACTGCCGCCGGCGATGTGGTGCGTGGAGACGATGGCGAGCAGACCGCCCGGGCGGAGCGCGTCGGCCGACTTCGGCACCCGGACCTCCGGGTCGATCCAGTGGAAGGCCGTCGCCGAGACAACCAGGTCGAACCGCTCAGCGGGAAGCGGCCAGTTCTCGAAGTCCGCGATGATCACCTCGAGCTCCGGCAGCTTCTGCCGCGCCACCCGGCCGAGCTCCGGGCTCAGCTCGACCGCCTTGACCGACCAGCCGCGCTTGATCATCGGCGCGGTCGCCTGCCCGGTCCCACACCCGATCTCCAGCACCCGCGGGCGCCGTGGATTCCCCAGCAACTCGGACAGGTCGTCGTACAGGCGAGGTGGGTACGTCGGCCGGACCCGGTCGTACAGCTCCGCGTCCTCCCCGAACGTCTTGCGCAGTCGCTCCCGGCTCATTGCGGCAGGCTAGCGCCCTCCGGGCGAAGAAGGTGACGAATCTGTGGAGGACTCGGAGTCGTTGAGTCGCTGTGTAGGCCTCGCCGCGAAGCGACAGCCCGAGGGCGACCGCGCCGGTGGTGCTGATGCGGACCTCGCCGCTCTCCTGGGAGCCGTCGGCAGCGGTGAGCGTGGTGCGGAGGGTGGTGAGGTCGCGCCAGATGTTGCGGGAGCGCTGTGTCTTGGTGCCCGCCAGCGACCACTTCGTGCCGCTGGACGCGGTGAGGGTGAGGTCGTAGCGCATCGCCACGTTCTGGTTGTCGGGGAAGAGTGCAAGGGTGCCGGCCACTGTCGCCGACGCGCCATGAACGGTCGCCTCGCCGGTGACCTCGAGCTTGTGATTCTCATCCGCCGCGAACGCCTTCCATCCCGGTAGACGGACCTGCAGCTTCAGATCGAGGTCGTCGCCGGTCATCCGCTCGCTGAAGTGCACGCCGAAGCCGGCGGTATCGCGCTGTGCCCGGGCCATCGCCGCCATCGCCGCGTCCTCCGGAGCCGCCGTCTTCACCACGTACTGCGTTTCCGGCGCGCGCCAGGTCTCGTCGCCGAGGATTCCTCGCACGGCGTGCTCGACCATCCGCTCGGCCATCGCCAGGATCGTGCCGGACGGGTTGGTCCCGGTCGCGCCGGGCACGGCGGCGCCGTCCACGACGTACAGGCCGGGGTAGTTGTGCACCTGGCCGTACTCGTCGATCACGCCGTCCGGGCCCATCGGAGTACCGCCGAGGTTGTGGACGGTGACGGCCCTGCGGAAGAACCGCCAGGTCGGGGCGACCACACCGCGGCCGGTCAACTGCTTCGCCATGGCCCGCGAGGCGCGGCTCTGGGCGCGGTACAGGTCGCGGTTCGCCAGGTTGTCCCACTCGACGGCTGCCTCGTCTTTGTGGTCGAGCACGAGCCGGCCGTCCGAGGTGTCGCGGCCCATCAGCAGCAGGGTCATCATGTTCCGGTCCTTGGGGCGGCGGAACGGGGTGAGCCCGTCGACGAGCATGCCGAGGCGCTCCGGGTAGCTGCCGTCCTGCACCTGGAACCAGACCTTCCGCCCGTCCACCTCACAGTCGACGATGCTCGTGGTGGTGATCGTCGGCCCGTGCCCGGGATCGAGATCCGCCTTCGGCTTCCGCACGAACGCGAGGAAGTCGCCGTTCCCGGAGAATCCCTCCCCCAGCCGATCCGACAGCTCGGGCAAGCTGGTCTTCTTCGCCTTCAACAGCAACTCAGTCGTGCCGACCGCCCCGGCGGCGAGAAAGACCCGTGCTGCGTGGATGGTGCGGAGCCGTCCCCCCGCCGCAAGATCGCCCTTGGCGCGAATGTCGCTTTCCCTTGAGCGGTCGACGTAGGAGACCCCGTAGCCGTCAATCGTTTGCTGGATGGCTACTACCTCGCAGTCCGTGCGGGACTCGGCGCCGTGCTGCTCGGCGACGGACAGGTAGTTGTAGTCGAGGCTGTTCTTCGCGCCGCGGTTGCAGCCGAGGACGCATTCGCCGACGAACGTGCAGGCGCGCTGCTCGGTGCCGTGCCGGTTGACGATCGGCTGGTCGGTGTCACCGAACCGCACGGCCAGTTGCGGCCGGACGACGCCGGCCGGGCGGCCCATCCGCTCCCCCGCCCGGTCCATCAACTCGGTCCGCTTCGGCAACCTCCCGGTCCGCGGATCGGTCGGCAACTGCCGTACTTCGAGCATGTGCGCGGCCAGGTCGAAGTACGGATCGAGCGTGTCGCGCCGGTAGCCCGCCGGCCAGTGGTCCTCGAAGACCTGCGCCGGCGGCCGGGCGAAGACGTTCGCGTAGACGAGCGAACCACCTCCCCACCCGGCCCCCTGGACGCTGATCATCCGGTCGAGCCAGCGCACGTCGTACAGGCCGCGGCCCGAACTCCACAGCCAGCCGTCGCGCAGGCTCTGACCGCGCGGGAAGTCGCCGGCCCGCCACCGCCGCCCGCGCTCCAGCACGACCACCCGCTGCCCGGCCTGAGCCAACCGGGCCGCCGCGACGGCGCCACCGAACCCGCTTCCGACCACCACGACGTCAGCCTTGTTATCCATAGTCAGAAAAGTTACACCCTCTAACTATGGTGACACAAGGCCTAACTAGGCGCTGCTCAGTCCAGCGTCGCCCGGCCTGCCTCCAGCCGGGCGACCGGCAGCCGGAAGGGCGAGCAGGACACGTAGTCCAGACCGACCTCGTCGAAGAAGTGGATGCTGTCGGGGTCGCCGCCGTGTTCGCCGCAGATGCCGAGCTTGAGGTCGGGCTTGGCGGCCCGGCCCTTCTCGACGCCGGTCCGGACCAAGGCGCCGACGCCGTCGCGGTCGATCGACTCGAACGGGGAGACCGCGAAGATGCCCTTCTCCAGGTAGCGGGAGAAGAACGAGCCCTCCACGTCGTCCCGGCTGAAGCCCCAGGTGGTCTGGGTCAGGTCGTTGGTGCCGAAGGAGAAGAAGTCCGCCGCCTCGGCGATCTGGTCCGCGATCACCGCGGCCCGCGGCAACTCGATCATCGTCCCGATCGGGGTGTTCCACTCGACGCCCTCGGTCTCGGTGACCTCCCGCAGGACCCCTTCGACCTCGTCACGGGCGAGCTGCAACTCCTGGATCGCGCCGACCAGCGGGATCATGATCTCCGGGCGCGGGTCCTTGCCCTGACCGCGGAGCTCGGCCGCGGCCGACGCGATCGCCCGGACCTGCATGGCGAACAACCCCGGCACGACGAGGCCGAGCCGCACACCGCGAAGCCCGAGCATCGGGTTCTGCTCGTGCAGCCGCTCGACCGCGGCCAGCAGCACCTTGTCGCGGCCCGCGTCCTCGCCGCGCTCCTCGGCCAGCGCGACCTTGACGGCCAGCTCCTCCATCGACGGCAGGAACTCGTGCAGCGGCGGGTCGATCAGCCGGATCGTCACCGGCAGGCCGTCCATCGCGGCCAGCAGTTCGAGGAAGTCCCCACGCTGCAACGGCTCCAGCTCGGCCAGGGCGGCCTCGCGTTCGGCGTCGTCGTCGGCCAGGATCAGCCGCTCGACCGCCTCGCGCCGCTCCCCCAGGAACATGTGCTCGGTCCGGCACAGCCCGATGCCCTCGGCACCGAACCGCCGGGCTCGATCCGCATCCTCGGCCGTGTCCGCGTTCGTCCGTACGCCGAGCCGGCGGATCTCGTCGGCGTGGGTGATCAGCCGGTGCACGGCCGCGACCAGTTCGTCACCGGCGTCGGGCGCGAGCGAGCCCTCGAAGTACTGCACGACCGGGGAGGGCACGACCGGCACCTCGCCGAGGAACACCTCGCCGGTGGTCCCGTCGATCGAGATCACGTCACCGGCGGAGATGGTCGTGCCGTGGACCTTGATCCGGCCGGCGGCGACCTCGACGTCGAGCTCCTCCGCGCCGCAGACGCAGGTCTTTCCCATGCCTCGGGCAACTACTGCCGCATGCGAGGTCTTGCCGCCGCGGCTGGTCAGGATGCCCTGGGCGGCGATCATGCCGTGCAGGTCGTCGGGGTTCGTCTCGCGGCGGACCAGGATCACCTTCTCGCCCTTGCCGGCGGCCTCGACCGCCGCGGCGGAGGTGAAGACGACCTTGCCGGAGGCGGCACCGGGCGAGGCGCCGATCCCCTTCGTCACCAGGTCCCGGTCGGCGTCGGTGTCGAACCGCGGGAACATCAACTGGGCGAGCTGGGCGCCCTTGACCCGCTTCAGCGCCTCGTCGATGTCGATCATGCCCTCGTCGATCAGGCTGGTCGCGATCCGGAAGGCGGCGCCCGCGGTGCGCTTGCCGACTCGGGTCTGCAGCATCCAGAGCTTGCCGCGCTCGACGGTGAACTCGATGTCGCACAGATCGCGGTAGTGGCCTTCCAGCGTGGCCATGATCTCCATCAGGTTGTCGTACGACAACCTGTCGATCTGCTCCAGGTCGGCCAGCGGCACGGTGTTGCGGATGCCCGCGACGACATCCTCGCCCTGGGCGTTCTGCAGGTAGTCGCCGTAGACGCCGGGCTGGCCACTCGACGGGTCGCGGGTGAAGGCGACGCCGGTGCCGGAGTCCATCCCGAGGTTGCCGAACACCATCGAGCAGATGTTCACCGCCGTGCCGAGGTCGGTGGCGATCCGCTCCTGGCGGCGGTAGAGGATGGCGCGCTCGGCGTTCCAGGACCCGAAGACCGCCTCGATCGCGAGGTCCATCTGCTCGCGCGGGTCCTGCGGGAAGTCCCGGCCGGTGTGCTGCTTGACGGCGGCCTTGAAGTTCTTGACCAGGGCCTGCAGGTCGTCGGCGTCCAGGTCGAGGTCGTTCTTGGTGCCCTTGGCCTTTTTGGCCGCCTCGATCGCGTCCTCGAAGACGTCGCCCTCCATCCCGAGCACGGTCTTGCCGAACATCTGGATCAGCCGGCGGTAGGCGTCCCAGGCGAACCGCGGGTTGCCGGACTGGTGTGCGAGGCCGTTCACGGAGTCGTCGTTCAGGCCGACGTTCAGGACCGTCTCCATCATCCCGGGCATCGACACGGCGGCACCGGAGCGGACCGAGACCAGCAGCGGGTCGTCGGCCTGGCCGAGCTTCTTGCCCATCTTCTGCTCGAGCGCGGACACGTGGTGGTCGATCTCGTCGGCGAGCTCGGGCGGCACCGAACCGGTCGCCAGGAAGACCTTGCACGCCTCGGCGGAGATGGTGAAGCCGGGCGGCACGGGCAGTCCGAGGTTGGTCATCTCGGCGAGGTTGGCTCCCTTGCCACCGAGGAGCTCCTTCATGTCCTTGTTGCCTTCGGTGAAGTCGTAGACGAGTTTCGGCACGGTGACTCCCTGAGATGTGGGCGGCGAGTGGTCGCTCAGTCCGGTCGCGGCGTGGTGACCGCTGGCCCGACGACTCCGGTGGCGTGGACGTCTTTTCAGGGTAAGCCAGAAAAACAGTCCAGTTGAACACTGGTCTCACGATGAGTTCGTGATGCTGCCCACATGTCGTCGGGCGGAAAACCTTTGCCTCGTTGACAACGCAGGACAATCCGGGGTTTCACCGAGGAAACGTGAAAGCAGGCGCATACCCACCTTCGAGATGGGTATGCGCCTGCTGGTTCAGTGCTTGATCAGAGCCTGCGACGGGTCCTCAAGTAGTCGCCGACCACCGCGGCGCCGAGGCCGTCGGCGTCCGGGGCCAGGACCCGGCCGCCGCTGCGGCGGGCCAGGAGGTCGACGAAGGCGTTGAGTCGCGGGTCGTCGCCCAGGCGGAAGACCGTGAGCGACGCGCCCAGCTTGGCGAGCCGGTCGACCTCGGCGACCGTCTTGCGGAGAGTCGCGGGCCGAGGTGGGTAGTCGAACTCTGCGGTGCCGTCCGGTTCGAGGTGGGCCGTCGGCTCCCCGTCGGTCACCATCAGGACCACCGGCTGGGCGTCCGGATGACGTCGCAGGTGCCGGCCGGCGAGCAGCAGGGCATGGTGCGCGTTGGTGCCCTGCTCCCAGGTGCCTTCCAGTCCGATGAGCTGCGGCAGCTCGACCACTCCGGCGTAGCGGCCGAAGGTGATCAGCTGGAGGGCGTCGTTGCGATAGCGGGTCGAGATCAGCTGGTGCAGGGCGAGCGCGGTCCGCTTCATCGGGAGCCACCGCCCCTCCTGGACCATCGACCACGACGTGTCCACGAGCAACGCGACCGCCGCTCGCGCCCGGTGCTCGGTCTCGGCGATCTCCACGTCGGACACGTCGAGCTTCACCGAACCACCCCGCCCGGCACCCGCAGTACGCAGTACTGCGTTGCGCACCGTGCGCGGCACGTCCCACGGCTGGGTGTCGCCGAACTGCCAGGCCCGGGTGGACCCGCTCAGCTCGCCGGCGGCTCCGGCCGAGGCCGCGTCACGTTCGCCGGACTGGCCGCGGGCTGTCCTGAGCACATCGGCGAGCGCTGTCTGACCGAGTTGCCGCAACGCCTTCGGTGACAGCTGCAACGTGCCGTCGGGGGCTCGCTCCAGCAGGCCTTGGTCGCGCAGCTGCCGCTCGAGTTCCGACAGGCGCTTCGCGTCCACCGTCGCCTCGTCGCCGAGTTGACGGGTCAGGGCATCGAGATCGATGTCCTCCAAGCGCGCTCCCGGATACGACTGGGACAGCTGCTCGGCCAGGGCGTCCAGCTCGGCCAGATCGGACATCGCCCGGGCGCCTTCGGCCAGACCGAGCGGGTCGTCACCACTCATCCGCTCGGAGCCCGACCAGTCCTCCCCCGGCCTGAGCGCCTGCAGTTGGGCGTCGAGGTTCGCCAGCTGCTGGGACAGCTGAGGATTGCCGAACGCCTGCTGCGAGAGCTCGGCCAACTCGGCCCGCTGCTCCGGCGTCATCGAGTTGAGCATCCGCTGTGCGGCCGCCGCGCGGGCAGCCAGTACGTCGATCAGCTCGTCGACGGTGCGCGGGTTCTCCGGAAAGAACTCGCCGTGCTTGGCCATGAACTCGCTGAACAGCTCGTCCGTGTCGCGGCCCTGCGCATGAGCGGCCAGCAGCGCATTGAGATCGGACAGCATCTCGTTGATCCGCTCGATGTCTTCCGGCGTCGTGTTCTGCAGGGCCTCCTTCATGCCCTCGAACCGCGACCCGAGCAGCTCGCGGCCGAGCGTCTCCTTGATCTGCTCGTACTTCTCCCGAGCCTCCGACGACTGCCAGTCGTAGTTGGCCAGCTCCCGTACCGCGGCCGCCGTACCGGCGGGGAGCGCGTCCAGTTGCGCCTCGCGGAAGCGGGCGTCGTCGGACGGGTCCGGGAACAACTCCCGCCGCTCGGCGTCGAGCGCTTCGTTCAGCAGCCGCTGGACGTCGCGCAGGGTGCCGTCGAGGTTGTGCCGCCGCTGGATCTCACGGCGCCGCTCCCACAGCCGGCGGGTCAGGTCGTCGAGCCCCTGGGTGTTGCGGGTCCCGCGCCGGAGCAACTCCTCCAGCGCGGACCTCGGCGACGAACCGGCCATCACGTCCCGGCCGAGCTCGTCCAGCGCGTCGCGCAGATCCACCGGCGCGGCGAGCGGGTCCGGCCCTTCGTGCCAGGGCCCGTAGGACCAGCCTTCGGGTATCGCCGCGGTCATCGTCAGGCTCCGTAGACCGTGGTGTCGTCGTCGGCGTCCTTCGCGAGCCGTTTGGACAGGTAGAGCGCCTCCAGGGCGAGCTCGACCGCGGCGGCGATCCGGCCGGGTGAGTCGTCCGGCTCGACCCCGGCCCGGGCGGCCACGTCGTGGAGCACGGGCAGCTCGGGGAGCGCCGCGAGTACGTCGCGTCCGGGAATCCGCTCGCCCGTGCTCACCAGGTGGCCCTGGGCAACGGCATCCGCGAGCGGGGTGAGGTCGAGCCCGGCGAACCGCTCGCGGGCGGTGTCCGCCACCGAGCGACGCAGCAGGTATTCGAGCAGCTCGGTCTCGCGTCCTTCCTCACCCGGCTCGAACTCGAGCTTGCCCCGCAGTACGGCCGGGACGGCTTCAAGGTCGACCGGACGGGCGACAGCCGGCTCCTCACCGGTGATCGCGCTGCGGCGCAGAGCGGCGGCGGCAACGGTCTCTGCCGCGGCGACCGCGAACCGGGCCGAGACGCCCGACCGCTGGTCGATCGCGTTCGACTCGCGCAGGTGCCGTACGAACCGCGCGAGCACCTCCAGCAGCGGCTCGCCGACCTCGGCGGTGAGGTGGCTCTCCTGCCGGACGACGTCCACCTCGGCGTCGATGTCCAGCGGGTAGTGGGTCCGCACCTCGGCGCCGAACCGGTCCTTCAGCGGCGTGATGATCCGGCCGCGGTTGGTGTAGTCCTCCGGGTTGGCCGTTGCCACCAGCAACACGTCCAGCGGCAGCCGGAGCGCGTAGCCGCGGACCTGGATGTCGCGCTCCTCCATCACGTTGAGCAGCGCGACCTGGATCCGCTCGGCCAGGTCCGGCAGCTCGTTGATGGCGACGATGCCGCGGTGCGCCCGCGGTACCAGCCCGAAGTGGATCGTCTCCGGGTCGCCCAGGCTGCGGCCCTCGGCCACCTTCACCGGGTCGACGTCGCCGATCAGGTCACCGACGGAGGTGTCGGGCGTCGCGAGCTTCTCGGCGTACCGGAGGCTGCGGTGCAGCCAGGCGACCGGCAGGTCGTCACCGAGTTCGGCGGCGCGGCGCTTCGACGCCGGGGTGATCGGGTCCAACGGGTGCTCGGGCAGTTCGGCGCCCTCGATCACCGGGGTCCACTCGTCGAGCAGACCCATCAGGGTGCGCAGGAGGCGGGTCTTGCCCTGCCCCCGCTCACCGAGCAGTACTACGTCGTGCCCGGCGAGCAGGGCACGCTCCAACTGGGGAATCACGGTGCGGGAGAACCCGACGATGCCGGGCCAGGGGTCACGACCGGCGCGCAACTCCGTCAGCAGGTTGTCGCGGATCTCGGCCTTGATGGTGCGGGGAACGTATCCGGCGGCGCGAAGCTCACCGGCCTTACGAGGAAGATCGACAGGTGCACTGGTCACTCTGCCGACGTTAGCTCGCCCACCCCAAACACAACACGCGATATCTCGTACTACGGCCGCACGCGCGGAGTGACTCGGCCGGAGGTGAACAAGTAGCTGGGGAAGAAGGTGATGGGGGTCCACGGTTGGTCGGGGGCCGAGCGGGTGACGTAGTGGTTGCCGTCGGCGGGCGTGGTGGGGTGGAGTTCGTACTCGTGGGTGGGCTCCTCGGCGAAGGCGAGGCGGTCGCCGGTGGCTTGATAGAGCATCAGGAGGCGGTCGTCGCGGCGGAGCACTTCCAGGCGGACGCCTGCGCGTTCGTAGACGCCGAGGTGTTCCTCGCCGGCCGCCTCGTCACCGGGAGTAAGGTCCTTGACCGGCTCGGGCGGGAGTGGGGCAGCGGCGCCTACGTGGTGGGTGAAGACCTCCGAGACGAGCGCGTCGAAGAGCGCCTGGGCGTTCGCGGAGTTGGTGAGCAGGCAGACGGCCAGGCGAGCCTCCGGATCGACGCGGAGGAAGGCGAGTTGCGAGATGGTCGTGCCGTCGTGGCCGAAGAGCTTCCGGCCGGACCAGTCGTACAGGCGCCACGCCAGGCCGATGGCTTCTACTCCGTTCGCGCCACCGGGGAAGGACACCTGCGGCGCACGCATCTCGGAGTACGAATCGAGGTGCAGGCTTGCGAAGCGGAGGAGGTCGGAAGCGCTTGCGGTGATCAGTCCCGCTGGGCCGAGGCTTCGGGGCAGGTTCCAGGTGGTGACCGGTGAGCCGTCGGCGATGTGGCCGAGCGCCGCGCGGTGCAGGATCGCCTCTTCCGGCAGGGTCATGGTCGACCGCAGCTCGAGGGGCTCGATCAGGCGTGCCCTGAGGGACTCGTCCCAGGTGCGCCCGTCGAGCACCTCGATGATGCGGCCCAGTACGACGAAGCCGGCGTTGCAGTAGGAGTACGCCGTACCGGGGGTGAACAACTGGTCGGCCTCTCCCAGCAGGGCGACGTACCGGGCGAGGCAGTCGTCGCCGCGGCCGGTGTCGGTGAAGAGGTCGCCATCGATGCCGCTTTGGTGAGTGAGCAGGTGGCGCACTGTGACCGAGGCATCGATCGGTGCCTCGGGCAACAACTTGAGCACCGGGTCGTCGAGGTCCAGGCGGCCCTCGGCGGCGAGTTGGACGACCATCGTGGCCGTCCAGGGCTTGCTGACCGACCCGATCTGGAACACCGAGTCGGCCGTCGTCTCCACGCCGGTCCCGCGATTCAGCACGCCGTACGGCGTGACGGTCTGCTCGCCGTCGGCCCAGATCCCCAGCACAGCGCCCGGTACGTCGAACTCGGCGGCGAGGGCTTCCAGGCGAGAGTTCCAGTCAGGCATGAGCCTAAAGTTACTGGGCCTTCTCCAGGTTCTCGAGGACGGCCCGGATCGCGGCCCAGGCGGTCGATTCGTCCAGGCCGAGCCCGGTCAGGACGGTGGTCGCGACCCCGGCCGAGTCGCGGTAGAACGCCAGCAGGAGGTGCTCGGTGCCGACGTAGTTGTGCCCGAGCGCCAGCGCCTCGCCGGCCGCGCCTTGCAGCACGTGCGACGCGCGGCGGGTGAAGCCCAGTTCGTCACCCGAGCCGGTGCCGGCCGGAACCGCCGCGGTCACCGCCGCGGACACCGCCTGCTCGGTGATGCCGTGGGCAACGAGCACCTTCGTGCCGATACTGGCCGGCTGGGTGAAGAAGGCGAGCAGCAGGTGCTCGGTTCCGACGTACGAGTGGTTGAGTCCGCGGGCCACGTCGGACGCCGCGTCGACGACGGCCTTCGTCCGTGGCGTGTAGTACTCGATGGCTGGGCGGCTCGTCCAGGATTCGGCGAACCGTTTGTGCGCGGCTTGCTTGCTGACGCCGAGCACGGTGCTGATCTCGACCCAGGACCGGCCGGCGCCGCGGGCGCGGTCGACGAAGTACCCGAGGGCGGCGTCGCCGGTGCTGGTCAGGTCGCTGATCGTGCTCGCTGCCGTGCCGAGTTGGTCGAGGACGTCGTCGGTGCCGGCGTCCTGGCGGATCGTGTCGATGAGTTGCTGGAGGTCGGGAGCTGGGGTCATGTCGTCAACCCTAGGTTGACGACTTGATCGCGTCAACCCTGGGTTGACGATTGTTCGCGGGCTAGGGTTCTGGGGTGCAAGGGATAGCGGATGTCATCGCGCCTGGGCTGCGAGTGTTGTTCTGTGGGATCAATCCGGGGCTGGTGTCGGCTGCGACCGGGCAACACTTCGCTCGGCCGGGCAACCGGTTCTGGCCGGCGTTGCACCAGGCCGGCTTCACGCCGCGGCAGTTCCGGCCGGACGAGCAGAAGGAACTGCTCGAGCTCGGGTTGGGGATCACGAACGTCGTGGATCGGCCGTCCGCTCGCGCCGACGAGCTGAGCAAGGCCGAGTTCCTGGCCGGTGGCGAGAGTCTGGTGCGGAAGGTGCTCGCCTATGAGCCGCAGTGGCTCGCGGTCGTCGGCGTCACGGCGTACCGGGACGCATTCGGGAACAAGAAGGCGGCGATGGGGCGTCAGGACCGGCTGATCGGCAACACCAAGGTCTGGATCCTGCCGAACCCGAGCGGCCTGAACGCCCACTACACCCTCCCCAAGCTCGCCACCGCCTACGCCGAACTCCACCAAGCCAGCACCACCACCTGACGCCACCACATTGCGTGCGTCGCTGCCCGACTGACACCCGCAGTCGGCAGGATGTGGGGATGCAAGCGACCGATCTGCTGAGCGCTCTCGATCGACTCCCGTACGGCGAACGCGTCCGGCTGATCGCGCAGGAGGCGAGGCGGCTGCGAGGAACACCCGAGCTGGCGGAACTGGTCGCCGAGCTCGATCGCGGCGACACCTACGAACGACTCCTCGGCCTTCAACTCGCCCAGTTCGCGGAGGCCGTCGAGCACATCACCAACCTCCTCGCCGACCCGGATCCCGTCGTCCAGTGGCGCGCTCTGACCGCAGCCGGCCGAGGTGTCCCCGTCCCCGACGTCGCACTGGCCACCCTGTACTCCGACGCGCCTGCCGCCTTGCGCACCCGTCTCCTGAGCGTCATCCGGCGCACCGGGCGACAGGACCTGGCCGCTCGGCTGATCGACGAGCAGCGGGAACGCTGGGGCGACCGCGCCGCCGCGGGGATGCTCAGCAGCGCCGACGCGGCCACGGTCGAGCGTCTCCTTCCAGAGCTGGCCTATTCCCTCACCAGCGGCGAGTGGACACGCCTGGCGGGCCGCCATCCCGAAACCGTCCTCGACTTCGCCTCCCGGACGTTGCCGATGGGCGTCGACCGGAGCGAGTGGTGGCAGGGCGTCGGCTACGGGGTGATCGAGGTGCTCGATCGTTTCCCCGACCGGGTGCTGGAGTTGATCCGGGCGGCGCTCCCCCAGCATGAGCTTCCTTGGGCAGTGGTCGCGGTGGCCGGGCGGCTCGCGGACCTGGATCCACGTGGTCTGTTGACGATCCTGCTGGCACCGGATCGAGCCTCGACCATCCACCGCGCCCTCACCCCTGCGCTGCGGCGCCGCCTGTACCGGTTCGCGGACGAGGATCTGGTCGCGCTGGGCCACGCGCTCTGGCCCAACATCGAGGGACTGCTGTCCGACCTCCCGCCCTCGCGACGGGCCACCGTCTTCGAGGCGGTCACCGCCACCGTCGACTTGAGCCAGGCGATCCTCTCCGATCGCCTGCTGGAGGTCCTTCCCCGGGCTGTGCGGCACGAGCAGGCGCGGCGAATGCTCACGCTCCCGAACGTCAGCGAGAACGTCCACCGATGGTGGCAGATCACCGCCTACCTGCCCTATGACGAAGCCTTCTCGCTACTCGAACCAGAGATCGGCCGCTCGGAGGCCGGGGACCGTGCGGCGGTCTATCGAGCAGTCGTCACGGCCGCCGGTCACGCCCGGCGGCCGGCTTCGATCGAGCAGGCCCTCACCTGGGCGACGCGGGTCCGCAACGACCAGGATCCCGTTCGCCAAGCAGTGCTGGGCGCGGTCGCCGGCCTGCCACCGTCGCTGCTGACCGACCAGCACGTCGGCGCTCTGCAGATCCTGCTGACCGACGCGCTCGAGGCCCGGGACGCTTCCTGGGGTTCCCGCTCGGCCTTGAACCAGCTCGCCGAGACCGCCGTCCGGCAAGGTGCCCTAGGCAACCACTCCGCGTTGCTCGAGTGGGGTCTGCGGGCGCACGCGCGGCTGACCGAGAACCGTGGCACCGTCGGCCTGTACGGGCTCGTCGACGGTCTGCCGCGCGGCCGCGAGACCGGCGTCTACGAGGCGCTGCGCGCGTACGTCGAGAGCGCGGCGAAGCGGCGGGAGTTCGACCTCGCCTTCGCGATCGCGCACGCCTTCGGCCGCCGCGGCTGGACCAACGAGCACCTGCACGGCGTGCTCGAGAAAGCTGTCTGGTCGAACCAGGAGTACACGGTCGACCAGGCAGCCCGTCTCTGGCTCGCACCACCCGCCACCCGCGCGGAACGAACCGGCCGGATCATCGACCGCGAGGTCGGCATGGCCCGCTGGGACTCGGTCTGGCAGGCCGTCACCGAGGTCCGCACCGATCTGCTCGATCGCGTCCTCGCCAAACCGGACCGCATCCACCGCTTCAACCGCAACCACCCCGCCTGGCAAGTCTCCAGCGTCGCTCTCCGCCGCTGGCTCCCGCGCCAGCACACCCGGTACGCCGTACTGGTGGCTGCCGCGGCCCACGACGACCGCATGCCCGAGTGGGCCCGCTCGACGGCCGTCTCGACCCTGGGCCGAATCCCCGGCATCGGGCGAGCAGCGGTGGAGCCGTTCCTGACCAGCAGCCAGGTGCTTCTGCAGGAAGCTGCTCTGGGCGCTCTGGCCTGGACCGACCAGCCGGAACTGGTCCTGCCCGTTCTGCTGAGCCACGGAGGTGATGACCGCGCGCGGGTCGCCCTCTACGCAGCCACGCGAGCTGCGCGCTTCGCCAGGCCCAGCGTGCTCGCCGAGACCTTCCGGGCGGTGCTGGTGGGTGAGGGGATGAAGGTGACGTCGCGCAAGGAGGCGGCGCGGATCCTGGGCGAGCTACGTGCGCCGGGGGCGAGCGAAGTACTGGCTGAGGCTTGGGGCGGCGCGCATCGGGATGTGCGGGCAGCGATCACCAGTGCGGCCTCGCAGCACCTGCTGCACGAGCCTGCCAGCTGGGCCCTGCTGCAGGAGGCGGTGCATGACTCGGCTGCTACTGCGACGGTGTTGGTGCAGCGCTCGCCGTACGGGATGGCTTCGCAGTACAGGTCGCGCTATGCCGACCTGCTGATCGCTATTACGAATAGAGCTGAGCCGGAGGTGGTGCGGATCGCGCTGCTCTCGATGTCGAGGTGGGCGCGCTACAACCCGGCCGCTACTCCGGTCTGCGCGGCCTTCATCACCGACCTGTCCGTGCGGAACCAGAGTTGGAGCGATGCGACGACCGCGCTGGTCGCCATCACGGCGACGGATCCGGCGGCCGGGATGGATGAGTTGGTGGCGGTCGTGCGGCTGCTGGTTCGCCTGGAGAGCAACCCGAACGTGCCGAACGCGACGGCTGACCGCGACCACCCGGCCCGCCAGCGTCTTACCGCGGTGGTGACCCGGTTGTGCGCGGCCTTCAGCGGCAAGGGCAGCGAGGCGCGCCTGTCCCTGCGGCCGGTGGCGGACGAGCTGAGCGCACCGGAGTTCCTCCTGCTGCGCTTGCGGTTGCTGACCTACGCGCTGCAGTGGAGGCAACCGCTCGAAGAGCTGACTGCGCTGGCAGACCTGCTCGACAACCGTCCGCTCGCCGTGTCTTTCGCGGTCGAACAACTCAGCACCCGCCTCAGCGCATCCGAAGCCCACTGGTCCCCCGAGAACCTGCTCGGCCCCGCGACCCAGTTGGCCTCCAGCGGGCGCCCGGCCGACGCTCTTATCGCGCTGTCCCTCACCGAAGCCGCGAGCAGGCGCGCCAACTGGTCCTCCGACTGGCGAACTCTCCTGGCGACCGTGCGCACCCATCCAGACGCCGACGTACGTCAAGCGGCACTGGATGTGGTGACTGCCTCGGAGGGCTAGCCCTTCTCTTCGGCTTGGCGGCGGGCTCGGGCGCGGCGTTTGCCTTCGTGCATGGCTTGGACGCGGGCGATCGGGATGGTGTGGCCTTCCTCGATCAGCTCGGCCGGCAACGTCTGGGGAGCGGGTAGTTGGTCCGCCCAGGGGTCGCCGTCTGCCAGCAGCCCCGGCGCGGTGTGCAGGGTGAAGTCGCGCGGTGAAACCTGGGCGAGGTTGTCCCAGCCGACCGGGAAGGAGACTGTCGCGCCGGGCCGGATGCGCGGGCTGTACGCCGCGACGACGGTGGCTCCGCCCGCACGGGTCGAGTCGACGAACACCTTGCCGTGCCGGTCCTCCTTCACGAAGGCGGTGGTGGCGAGTGCGGGGTCGATCCGCTCGGCTCTCGCCGCGATCGCCCGGGTCGCGGCGGCCGCTTCCTCGATGGAGGTGGTGTCGTCGATCGGCACGAAGACGTGCACGCCCTTGGCGCCACTGGTCTTGACCGCCCCGGCGAGTCCGCAGTCGGTCAGCGCCTGCCGCACCAGGAGGGCGCCCTTCACCGCCAGGTCGAAGGTCTCCTCCCCCTCCGGCGGATCGAGGTCGAGCACCAACTGGGTCACCCGATCGGGTCGATCGAGCCGGAACAAGGTCGGGTGATACTCCACCGCCCGCTGATTCCCGAACCAGAGCAACGTCTTCCGGTCGTCGCAGACGGCGTACGAGACCTCGCGCTTGGAGGCCTCCGCCCACACCGTCTCCGTCCGCACCCACTCCGGCGTGTACTTCGGAACGTTCTTCTGCATGAACGGATCCTGCCCCGGCCGCACCCGAATCACCGACAACGGCCGCTCTCGCAACTCGGGCAGCATCCGCTCGTGCACGGCGTCGAGGTAGTCGACCAAGTCCCGCTTGGTCGCCCCCGCCCCGTCGAACAACGGCTGATCGAGATTGGTCAGCGGAACCCCATCACGCGTCTCATCCGGCTTACTCGCCATGACAGGACTCTAAGGGCTCAAAGAGCTAACCGCCTGTGGATGACTTGCCGCTCGTCCGTAGCTGCGCTTGTAGACTTGAAGCGGAAGGACAGTAGGCGAGTCAGAGCACTTACTCAGCCGCCGGAGACTCCGATTTCGGCGGCGGCCATGTCCTCGGTGAGGCCGTCGGTGTCGTCCAGCCAGCCGTGTGGAAGGACGACGTGGTCGCGGGGGCTGCCCTGGCGGCCTCGGGGGGAACCCAGTTCGTGGATCGGGAACGGGGCGGACGGGTCGAGTTGGGCCAGGAGTTCGTCCAGCTGGGCCAGGGAGTCGACCATGCCGAGGGCGGCGCGGAGTTCGCCGCCGGCAGGGAAGCCCTTCAGGTACCACGGGACGTGTTTGCGGAAGTCGCGCAGGCCGCGCTGCTCGCCCATCAGGTCCGCCAGGAGCTCGCCGTGGCGGCGCATCACCGTGGCGACCTCGCCGAGGGTCGGCAGGTTCAGAGCCTCGCCGCCGGCGAACGCCACCGCCAGGTCGCGGAACAACCAGGGCCGGCCCAGGCAGCCTCGGCCGACGATGACGCCGGCGCACCCGGTCTCGGAGACCATCCGGAGCGCGTCGGACGCCTCCCAGATGTCGCCGTTGCCGAGCACCGGGATGCTGACGTGCTCGACCAGTTCGGCGATCTTGGTCCAGTCGGCCTGGCCGGAGTACGCCTGGGCCGCGGTCCGGCCGTGCAGGCCGATCGCGGCCGCGCCGGACTCCTCGGCGATCTTCCCGGCATCGAGGTAGGTCTGGTGCGCGCTGTCGATCCCGATCCGGGTCTTCATCGTCACCGGAATCCCGTACGGCGTCGCCGCCTTGACCGCGGAGTGCAGGATCGCGCCGAGCAGATTCCGCTTCCACGGAAGGGCGGCGCCACCGCCCTTGCGTGTCACCTTCGGCACCGGGCAGCCGAAGTTCAGGTCAACGTGCGCCACGCCGTACTCCGCGCAGAGCAACTCGACCGCGCGCCCGACGTACACCGGGTCGACGCCGTACAGCTGGACCGAGCGGACCGTCTCCCGCTCGTCGAAGGTGAGCATGTCCAGACTCTTCTGGTCACCCTCGACGATGCCGCGCGAGGTGATCATCTCGCACACGTACAGCCCGGCGCCCTGCTCGGCACACAGCCGCCGGTACGCCGCGTTGGTGATCCCCGCCATCGGCGCGAGCACCACCGGCGTATCGATCGTCAGATTGCCGAGCTTCAGCATCGGCGACCGGGGTGATGGGGTGGGAGGAAGCATCCTAACTAGCTTTCGTCACCAGGATCTGGCCGTTGCCGGAGATCTGGGCCTTGTACGGCTGTACTGCGTTCTCGGTGGTCGTCGCGTCGCAGGCGATCCCCTCCGAGGTGTGCTTGACCACGGCCACGTTGTCCATCGTGCACGTCACCTTGGCCGCGCCGGGCACGGTCCGCAGGACCGCGTCGATGACCTTCGGCTTCACGATCGCGACCGAGTCGGAGGTGAACTTGTACGACGCCGAGTACTGCTTCGCCTCGACCGTCAGCTTGCCCGGGTAGGACTTGCCGGCATAGGTGACCGTGCAGGTCAGGTTGTGCGTGCCGGGCTTCTCGGCGTCCTCGATGCCGGGGCAGCTCACCTTCGTGGTGGCGGCCTTGCCGGCGGCGATCTGCGCCTGCTTGGCGATCGCGAACCGGATCCGCTGGGCCAGCGGCGCGTCCGAGGCCGGCTCGCCCTTGACCGACGGCGTCGGCCACGGCTTCGAGGGCGTCGGCAGCGGTGTCAGCGTCGGCGTCGAGGCGGTCGGGATCGGCGCCGGGGTGCTGGGCGCCGTCGCCGAGGTGGACGGTGCGGGCGTGCCGGACTGGGCGTCCGGCTCGCTGTCAGAGCAGCCGGCCAGCAGGAACACCGCCAGCGCCGACAGCACGAAGACGGTCAGACCGAACCTGGTGTGGCCGGGCGTCAGGAGACCACGCAACATCCGAGTGCTCATCGTCAGCAACCCACCAGACGCTGTGCCAGGTACCCGGTGACTTCAGTGAGAGCGACCCGCTCCTGCTTCATCGAGTCGCGCTCCCGGATCGTCACGGCCTGGTCGTCGAGGGTGTCGAAGTCGACGGTGATGCAGTACGGCGTACCGATCTCGTCCTGGCGGCGGTAGCGTCGGCCGATCGCGCCGGCGTCGTCGAAGTCGACGTTCCAGTTCTTCCGCAGCTCGCCGGCCAGGTCCTTGGCCTTCGGGGACAGGTCGGCGTTGCGGGACAGCGGCAGCACGGCCGCCTTGACCGGGGCCAGCCGCGGGTCGAAGCGCAGTACGGTCCGCTTGTCCACGCCGCCCTTGGCGTTCGGCGCCTCGTCCTCGGTGTAGGCGTCGAGCAGGAACGCGAGCACGTTGCGGGTCAGGCCGGCGGCCGGCTCGATCACGTACGGCGTCCAGCGCTCGCCCTTCTCCTGGTCGAAGTAGGACAGGTCGACACCCGCGTGCTTGGAGTGGGTGGACAGGTCGAAGTCGGTCCGGTTCGCGATGCCCTCGAGCTCGTCGAACTCCTTGCCGCCGAAGTGGAACTTGTACTCGATGTCGACGGTGCGCTTCGAGTAGTGGCTCAGCTTCTCCTTCGGGTGCTCGTACAGCCGCATGTTGTCCGGGTTCAGGCCGAGCCCGGTGTACCAGTCCCAGCGCGCCTTCAGCCAATACTCGTGCCACTCCTCGTCCGACCCCGGCGCGACGAAGAACTCCATCTCCATCTGCTCGAACTCGCGGGTCCGGAAGATGAAGTTGCCCGGGGTGATCTCGTTGCGGAAGCTCTTGCCGACCTGGGCGATGCCGAACGGCGGCTTCTTCCGGGCGGTGCCCATCACGTTCGCGAAGTTGATGAAGATGCCCTGCGCGGTCTCCGGGCGCAGGTAGTGCAGGCCCTCTTCGGACTCCACCGGGCCGAGATAGGTCTTCAGCAGGCCGTTGAACATCCGCGGCTCGGTGAAGGTGCCCTTGTTGCCGCAGTTCGGGCAGGCGATCTCGGCCAGCTTGACGTCGTCGGCGTCCTTGTTCTTGCGCCGGGCGAAGTCCTCGCGCAGGTGGTCGTCGCGGTACCGCTTGTGGCAGGACTGGCACTCGGTCAGCGGGTCGACGAACTCCTGCAGGTGGCCCGAGGCCTCCCACACCTTGGTCGGCAGGATGACGGAGGAGTCCAGCCCGACGATGTCGTCACGGCTGGTCACCATCGAGCGCCACCACTGGGTCCGGACGTTGTTCTTCAGCTCGACGCCGAGCGGTCCGTAGTCCCAGGCCGACTTGGTACCGCCGTAGATCTCGCCGCACGGGTAGACGAAGCCCCTCCGCTTGCTGAGGCTGACGACGGCATCGACGGTATCCACGGGCACTTTTCGACTCCAGTTTGGTGGTACGGGAAGGGTCCAGGCTATCGGGCCGGAGTGGCCCTCGTCGCATCCGTGCTGAGGACGGCCCCGCGACGGTCGATCCCCCGGTCAGCGCAGGGGGGAGAACTCGCTCAGATCGTCGTAGGCGGTCGGCTCGTCGATCGCCTGGGACAGCAGCGGCACGGCGGCCAGCTTCACCTCGTACGGCGACAGCGCGCGGCGGTAGCTGCCGATGTTCTCCCACTCCATGCTCAGCGCGAGCAGTTCGGGGTCGTCGGCGTTCCGCCCGGTCCGGGCCGCGACGAATCCCTTCTGCCGCGACAACACCTCGACAGCGGTCTCCAGCCGGGGCAGGAACTCCGGCTGGGCGGCCTCTTCGACCTGGAACCTGATCACCACGAACACGCGCGACAGCGTACGGCGTCACCGTCTGCTACCCACACCTGGCACCCACCTGACCCGGGGCCTGGAACAATGGGGAGATGAGCAGCGCATCGCCGAGTCAGCCGACCAGTCCGTTCCGGGCCCGGATCACCAAGCTCAGCTACCCGGCCGTGGCGAAGCTGCACACGATGCCGAAGCTGACGTTGCCGGGCCTCACCCTGGTGCTGGCACTGGTCGGAGTGTTCGCTCCGCTCGCGGTCGGCATCCCCGCGCTGCTCCTGCTCGCGTTGCTGCTCGCCTGGCTCGGCTTCCTGTCCTGGCCCGTCGTGAGCACCGGTCAGCGCGCCATCCGCGTCTTCACCGTGCTGGTCCTGGTGCTCTTCGCGGTCTCCCGCATCGCCGGGCGCTAGTGTCCTGAGTCGGGGCGCTAGAGCGCCGCGAGCTGTTTGAGTTGGGCCGCGCGGCTCGTCATGATCGACGCGGCCAGCTGCTTCGTCTCGGCGTCCTTGCCGTCGGTGGTGATGCTGCGGGCCAGCACGATCGACTGATCCAGGTGCTCCTTGAGGTTCTTCTCGAAGAGCGGGTCGAAGGCCTGTTCCGTTGATTTGCCTAAGGCAACGATTTCGGGCTCGGTCATCATGCCGGGCATGTCATGACCTTCATGCGGATTCCGGACCGGCAGTCCGGAGCGGGTGCGCAGGGCGACGAATCGGGCATGCTCGGCCCTGTGACCAGCGGCCACCTGCGTCGCGAACGCCCGTACCGCGGGGTCGGCCGCCTGCTGCTCGGCCATCCCCAGCACGCGCAGGAGTTGGTCGTCCATCGGGATCATCAACTCGATCCAGGCCAGGTCGGTGGCGTTGAACGCCGGGTCGATCTTCCACTCGGTCGCAGTCGCGGTCGCGGTCGGAGTCGCCGGCGTACTGGCTGGTGATGGCGATGCGGCGATCGAGGAACCGCAACCGGTCAGAGCGATCAGCAGAGCAGCAGAGGCAAGAGCTTTCATGGGGTGAACTCCTCGAAAGCAAAGGAGGGGGCGGTGGTGGCGAGCGTACAGAGAGTGTTACCACGAGTACAGAGGGTGTCGGAAAGCCGACAGCGGCCGGGCGGGTCCTGGGACGGGGGACCCGCCCGGCGGTCAGTGGCCTGGAAATGACACCTACGGATGGCCGTCGGCCCCGCACTTGATGATCGGGCGGATGCAGTCGTTGACGCGGCGCTCCATCTCGGCCACCGGCCAGGCGTTGAAGAAGTCACCGTGCATGGTGAAGCCACCCCCAGAGGCCAACCGGAACCCGGCCGTCGGGCCGTTCACCGGATACCGCAGTACCTGGCGCAGTTTCGGCACCGGCACCGGGTGGGTGGACGGGCAGTCTCCGTTGACCGGATACGCCATGTGGCTCTTGTGGTCCGGCGAGTCCAGGTCGCGCCCGTTCCAGCACTGCGGGAAGTCCAGGTAGGACTCGAGCATGGTGCCGGCCGGACAGGTGATGAAGTCGTGCCCGGAGCCGGCGTCACCGGCGTGCAGGCAGGACCAGCGGGAGATGGTGTTGTCGCCCGGGCCGGTCGCCTTCGCGTTGCCGGCCACGATCCGCAGCCCGAACGGCAGCGGCTGGGTCCGTGCGATGACGTCGTCGCGGACTCCCTCACCCAGGTAGTAGAAGGTCGTCCCGGTCGGCTCGACCGGCTGGTTGTTCACGTACAGCGTGGGCACCCAGTACGACGACTTGTCGGTCGCCGGGTTGCACGACGTCGGCGAGTTCACCAGGTCCTCGACGGTGGTGTTCGCGTTCGTCACGGTCGCACCGAAGAAGCTGTGCATGTGCGAGGCGCCCGGCAGGTTCGGGAACACGATCGGGCGTCGGGCAGCCGGTGCGTGTACGGGCAGTCCGCGAGGAACTCGGCCACCCGGACGATCGGGCCGCCACCCGGCGTACCGCCGTACACCTGGAACTCGAACAGCGAGGCACCCCACTGGGTGGCGCGCTGGGTGATCAGGATCCGCACGTACCGGCCGTTGCCGGTGACGACGAGACTCTGGTCGCCGCCGGCGCCGTTCGTGGTGGTCTGGATCGTGGTCCAGGCGTTGCCGTCGGGTGAGGTCTGGATCTGGAAGCCACGCGCGTACGCCGCCTCCCAGCGCAACTGGACCCGATTGATCGCCTGGGCGGATCCCAGGTCGACCCGCAGCCACTGGTTGTCGGTGAAGTTGCTGGCCCAGCGGGTGCCGTTGTCGCCGTCGACCGCGGCAGCGGCCGGGAACGCGCCACTCTCCACCGACGACGCGAGTGCTGGTTTGCCCTGGGACAGCAGGGTTTCGGCTGCCTGCGCGGGGCTGCCGGTGCCGACCAGGTACGCGCCGAGGAGGGCGATCAGGGCAACAGCCAGGGTGCTGACCCTGAACTGCCTGCGCGAGATCATCGGTACACCCGCACGTAGTCGACGAGCATCCGGGCCGGGAACGGCGTACTGGCGTCGGGCGGGCCCGGCCAGTCACCGCCGACCGCGAGGTTGAGGATGATGTAGAAGGGGTGGTCGAAGATCCACGGACCCCGGGTCGCCTCCACCTGCGCCTTGTCCAGGGTGAAGACCGTCCGGCCGTCGAGCGTGTAGACGATGCCCTTGCTGTCCCACGAGGCAGCCCAGGTGTGGAAGTCGTCGGAGAAGTCGGCGCTGTTCGGCAGCGTGTAGGAGCCGCCGATCCCGCCGCCGCCGTTGTAGGCCGGCGCGTGCACGGTCGAGTACGCCGTCTTCACGTCCTTGCCGAGCACCTCGAGGATGTCGATCTCGCCGTTGTACGGCCAGGGACGGCCGGTCAGGAAGTCGGCACCCATCATCCAGAAGGCCGGCCACAACCCGTTGCCCTTCGGAATCTTCACCCGGGCCTCGATCTTGCCGTAGGTGGTGGTGAACTTCCCGCCGGTGTTCATCCGGTGCGACGTGTACTGGCAGGTGCCGCTGCCGGTCAGCGGATCGATCGGGCAGGACGAACCCGGTGTGGCCTCCTTGCGGGCCTCCATCACCAGGTTGCCGTTGCCGTCCATCGAGGCGTTGTTGTTGTTCGTGTAGTACTCGAGTTCGTTGTTCGGTCCGGTGCCGGGATCAATCGTCCACTTGGCCGCGTCGGGCTTGCTGCCGGCCGTGCCGTTGAACTCGTCGGACCAGATCAGCTGCGGCGGGTTCGCCGGGTCGGCCGGCGGGGTCGGCGGCGTCTTCGGCGCACCACCGGTGCCGTAGACCTGGAACTCCCACAGCGAGTAGCCGTACGGCGTGTTGCGCTGCGTGCCGTACATCCGGACATAGCGGCCGGTACCGGAGACGGTCAGGGTCTCCTTGAAGCCCGGGCCACTCGTCGTCGTGTAGATCGGGGTCCAGTTGTTCGCGTCGTTGGAGACCTGGATCTGGTACGACCTCGCGGAGGCCGGATCCCACTGCAGGATCACCTTGTCGATCTGGGCGGTCGCGCCGAGGTCGACGTAGATCCAGCCCGGGTCGACCCAGCCGCTGTCGGTGGCGGTGGCCCAGCGGCTCGCCGGGTCGAGGTCGAACGCCCGGGCCGGCGTGCACTCCCAGCAGTTGCTGTCGTGCTGCTGCGTCGAGGCGAAGCCGGGCGCGTTGTAGGAGAGCAGCTTGCTGCCCGGGCCGGGGCCGGGGTCGCCGCCGGTGGTGCCGAAGACCTTGAACTCCCACAGCGAGTAGCCCCACTGGGTGGCGCGCTGGGTGCCGAGCACGCGGACGTAGCGGCCGGAGCCGGACACGGTCAGCGTCTGGTTGCCGCCGGTGCTCGTGGTCGTGGAGTAGACAGAGGTCCAGTCGGTGCCGTTGGCCGACACCTGGACCTGGAAGGCCTTGGCGTACGCCGCCTCCCAGCTGAGCGCGACCTGGTTGACGGTGGCGGTCTGACCGAGGTCGACCTGGATCCACTGCGGGTCGGTGAAGCCGCTGGACCAGCGGGTGCCGGGGTCGCCGTCGACCGCGGCGGTGGCCGGGAAGGCGACGTTCTCCGCGGACGAGGCGGTGGCGGGCTTGCCTTGCGAGAGGAGGGTGTCGGCGGCGCCGGCCGGCGGGCTGACGACCAGGGCGAGGATGAAGCTCATCGCGATGCCGATGAGGGTCGCGGCCTTGAGGCGCGCTGAGGGTCTGCGGGACGTGCTCCCCGGACCGGGGCGGTGGGGTGGGGACAGGGACGACATGGCAGCTCCAAGGGGGCGGACGTGAAGAGCGGGGGAACGTTCCCTAGGCCTGAGAGTTGCGTGCTCGGGGAACGGTGTCAAGACTTCGTAGTCATCTGGTGGCAACCTGTGCGCAACACCGCGGTCCGCCTTGACAAGGTTCCGGAACCGCCGGGATGCTCAGTGCTGGGGAACGCTCCCCTTTCCGATCCGCCGGCTGAGGGGGTACGCGTGCGACGACCGACGCTGCATGCCGTCGCGGCCCGGGCCGGGGTGTCCAAGTCGAGCGTGTCCCGGGTGATCAACGGCGAGCCGACGGTCGCGCCGGAGATCCGGCAGATCGTGATGGCGGCGGTGACCGAACTCGGCTACGTGCCGAACGGCGCCGCCCGCAACCTGGTCACCCAGAAGACGAACACGATCGCGATCATCGTCTCCGATCCCCCGGCCGGCCTGGTCTCCGACGACCCGATGTTCGCGATGGTGGTCCGCGCCGCCAGCCGGGAACTCGAGGCCGCGGGCAAGCAGGTCGCGTTGGTGCTCGCCGGGTCGGACGAGAGCCGCCGCCGCGTCGAGCAGTACCTCGCAGCGGGTCACGTCGATGGCGCCATGCTCGTGTCGATGGACGGGTCGGACCCGCTGCCCGCAGTACTGGCTCGGACGGGGTTGCCGGTGGTGTCGCACGGGCGGCTGGCGACGCCGGGCCTGATGCCGTACGTCGACAACGACAACCTCGGTGGTGCGACCAAGGCCGTGCAGCACCTGCTGGATCAGGGGCGTCAGCGGATCGCGACCATCTCGGGCCCGCTCGACATGCAGGCCGCGCAGGAGCGGCTGAACGCGTACCGGCAGGCGTTGAAGGACACCGGCCGCCGGTCGATCGTTGCCCTCGGCGACTTCACCCGGATCTCCGGCGCCGAGGCGATGCGCCAACTGCTCGACGACGATCCGCAACTGGACGCGGTGTTCGCCGCCAACGACCTGATGGCGATCGGTGCGCTCCGCACCCTGCGCGAGGCCGGCCGGCGGGTGCCCGAGGACGTCGCGGTGGTGGGCTTCGACGATATCGAGGCCGCGCTCTACACCGCGCCCCCGCTCACCACCGTCCGCAGCCCGATGGGCGAGCAGGCCGCCCGCACCGTCCGGCTCCTGCTCGAGCTCCTCGCCAACGGCAGCGCGGACTCCGTCATCCTCCCGACCGAGATCGTCATCCGCGAATCAGCTTGATCCGGCCTTCAGGATCAAGTCCCGTACTGCGGTCGCCGCGACCGCGCCCTCGGGCGTGAGCGTGGTGTCGGTGCTGAGCAAGACCGCGCCGTCCTCGGGTGAGGCCGGGAAGCGACCGTGCGAGCCGCGGACGACCGACGGATCGAGCGGGACGACCTGCATCGCATAGCGAAGGCCGACCTTCTTGCGGAGCAGGTACGACGCCGCGCGCGGCTTCACCCAACGATCGGCCGGGTCGAAGAACAGCTCGGCCGGGTCGTAGCCGGGCTTGCGGTGGATCTCCACTCCCCTGGCGAAGTCGGGCGCCCGCTCGTCGTCGAGCCAGTAGTAGTAGGTGAACCAGGAGTCCGCCTCGGCGACCGCGACCAGCTCGCCCGACCGCTCGTGGTCCAGTCCGTGCTCACGCTTGCCCTCGGCATCGAGCACTTCGGCGACACCGTCGAGGTTGGCGAGAAGCTTGCTGACGGCATCGACGTCCTGCGGCTCCTTCACGTAGACATGGGCCAGCTGGTGATCCGCGACCGCGAAGGCCCTGGAGCTCCAGGGATCCAGGTACTCCATCCCGTCCTGCGTGTAGACCTCCAGCAAACCCTCGCTCCGCAGCAGCCGATTGATGTCGACAGGTCTCGACACGTCCGTGATCCCGTACTCCGACAGCACGATCACCGTCGCTCCTGCGGCTTCGGCGTCATCAAGCAGCGGAGCCAGTACTGCGTCCAGCTCGATCGCCGCCCGGGTGGCCTCGACCGACGACGCGCCGTACCGCTGCAGGTCGTAGTCCAGGTGCGGGATGTACGTGAGCAACAGGTCCGGGTTGTCCTCGGCAAGGATCTGGCGCGACGCGGCAACGATCCACTTGCTCGACTTGATTCCGGCGGTGGGTCCCCAGTAGTGGAACAGCGGGAAGTCGCCGAGCTTGGACGTCAGGCGATCGTGCAGTTCGACGGGTCTGGTGTAGCAGTCCGGCGCCTTGCGTCCGTCGGCGTAGTAGATCGGCCTCGGGGTGACGAGCAGGTCGGTGTCGGCGCCCATCGCGTACCACCAGCACACGTTGGCGACCTTGTAGCCGGGGTCCTCGCGCCGGGCGACGTCCCAGACCTTGTCGCCCTGGACGAGCTGGTTGTGCTGACGCCAGAGGAAGACCTCGCCCAGGTCGCGGAAGTACCAGCCGTTGCCGACGACGCCGTGTTCGGACGGCAGCGTCCCGGTGAGGAAGGTGGCCTGCGCCGAGCACGTGACGGCCGGTAGCACGGTCTCCAGTTCTCGGCTGAGGGGTAGCTGCCTCAGCCGGGGCATCCGGCGCAGCAGCCGTGGGGTCAGTCCGACGACGTCGATCACGACGACCTGCTTGCTCATTTGATCTCCTCCAGGCCCAGGCCGACCAGGCGGCCGCGGAGCCACGCCAGCTCGCCCGCGATGCCTTCCGCCAGTTCCTGCTGGTTCTTGGGGGCGGATGGGAGCACGGACCAGGTGTAGGTCTCGGACTCCAGGTGGTGGGTCAGCGGATGGGCACCGCCGACCAGGTGCCGCAGGCTTTCGTCCAACACGTCCGTGGTGCTCGTGAGCGGTGGACGCGGCGCCGCGTGCACGGGGACGTGGAAGTGCACTCGCCACGACGCATGGCCGGACAGCTCGCCGACGAGGTCCAGATCGTCGACACCGGGACCGCCGTACTCGCGGGTCTGGTGCAGGAACTTCGGCTCGGCGAACTCGGCCAGCAACTCCCGCGCCGCCGGGTCGGACGGATCGGCGATCTGGAGAGCGGCCGAGACCTGGCTCTTGACGACCTCCACCCCTGCCCGCGCCAGTACTGCGAACGCGTCGACCGGCTGCTCGAACTGGACCGCGAGGTGACACGTGTCCAGGCACAACCCGATCAGCGACCGGCCGGAGTACGGGGTGAGCCAGTGGGCGGCTTGCGGGATCATCTCGAGGACGCAGCCGGGTTCCGGTTCGATCGCGACCCGGATCCGTCGGCCGGTGGTCGCCTCCACCTGCGCGAGGCGGTTCTCCAGCCGATTGAACGCGTCCCGGGCGGCTGCGTCGCGGGTGCGGCTCCACGGCACTCGCCAGGCCAGCGGCAGCGTCGAGATGGAACCGTACGACGCGTCGTCGGGCAGGAGGTCCGCCAGGACCTTGACCAGGTCGAGGGTGTAGTCCAGCCGCGCCGACTCGGTCCAGTCGGGCAGGTAGACCTTCTTGCCGACGACGCGATCGTGGAAGCCGGCGTACGGGAAACCGTTCAGGGTGACGACTTCCAGGTTGTTGCGGGCCAGGGCTTGTTTCAGGCGGTTGAGGGCGTCGGAAGAGTTGGCGAGGCGGTCTGCCAGGGTGTTCGCGAGCCAGAGGCCGACGCCGAGGACCGGCACGTCCAACTCCTTGCGGACCAGCGAGGAGCAGCCGTTGAGCTGGGCGATCACCCCGTCGAGATCCTCGGCGGGGTGGACGTTCGTGCAGTAGGCGAGGTGGACGATCGAGCCGTCCGGGTGCCGGAACCTCATTCCCGGGCACCTCGCAGGATCGAGTTGCCCGCGAACGTCTCGTCCCGCTCGCCGTCCGAGAGGTCGAGGCGGCCCGACTGGCCGTAGAAGGCGACCGGGTTGCGCCAGAGAACCTGGTCGACGTCGTCCTCGGTGAAGCCGGCGGCGAGCATCGCCTGACCGGTCGCGTGCGTGCGCAGCGGGTCGGACTTGCCCCAGTCGGCAGCCGAGTTGACCAGGATCCGCTCGGTCCCGAACTCCTGCAGGATCACGACCATCCGGTCCGGGTCCATCTTGGTGTCGGGGTAGATGGAGAAGCCCATCCAGCAGCCCGAGTCGGCGACCTCCTTCACCGTCACCTCGTTCAGGTGATCGACGACGACGCGGCCCGGCTCCAGGCCCGACTCTCTGACGACATCGAGGGTGCGGGTGGTCCCGGCCGCCTTGTCGCGGTGCGGGGTGTGAACGAGAACTGGGAGCTCGAATCGCCTGGCCAGTTGGAGTTGCTCGGCGAAGACCTCGTCCTCCTCCGCGGTCATCGAGTCGTAACCGACCTCGCCGACCGCGACCACGCCGTCCTTGGCGAGATAGCGCGGCAGCACTCCGAGTACTTCGCGGCAGCGCGGGTCGTTCGCCTCCTTCGGGTTCAGGGCGATCGTGCAGTGATGCCTGATCCCGTACTGCGACGCGCGGAACGGCTCCCAGCCGATCAACGCGTCGAAGTAGTCCACGAACGAGCCGACGCTGGTCCGCGGTTGTCCCAGCCAGAACGCGGGCTCGACCAGGGCTTGTACTCCGTGCGCGGCCATCGCCGCGTAGTCGTCGGTGGTTCGCGATGTCATATGGATGTGTGGATCGAAGATGCGCATGTCAGACCCCTCAGGACGGTGAGACGGCACTGCTCAGATAGGGCAACAGGTCAGGGGGAATCACCCGCCCCGCGGCCGTTCGCTCGGCGGCGAAATCCTTCATCATCCGGATCAACTCGTCGTCCGTCCGCGCCGGCAGTCCGTCGACCGCTGTCAGCGGAACCCCGGCGAACACGCACTTGAGGACGGCCTGCCGGAATGCTGCCTGAGGCAACCACTGGGTCGCGTACTCGCCGAGCGCCGCGGCCAGCAACCGCTGATCGTTGGTCCTGATGGCATCCGCTAGCAGGTCCACCGCGCTTCCGTCGACCTCCGCTGCCACCTCGGCGATCGACAGGCTTCGCAGTACTGCTTGCTTCTCCGCCGCGTCTCCGAAGCGATAAACAGCCAGCAGGTCGGCTGCCGGCTTTTCGATCAGCAGCAGTCCTCGGACCGCTTGATCGACCGTCCGGCCATCCGTTAGCTGCTCACGACCAACTGCACGAGCCGCCGCTGGGAACACCTCCTCGAGCGGCTTCTCGCGAGCCTCGGCCAGCCAGACGGCAGCTGGTGGTGGCAGCTGTGCGGTCAGCTCGTCGGCCGTGATCATGCGTGGATCCCGCTCGACATCGCCTGGCGGAGGAAGTCGATTGACTGCCGGGCGACGGTCGGGGCGGCGTGGGAGTGTCTGGGCAGTTCGACCGCGACCAAGCCTTGGTAGCCGACGGCCGCGAGGGCTTCGAAGACCGCCTCGAAGTCGACCTCGCCGGTGCCGAACTCCAGGTGCTCGTGGACACCGCGGCGCATGTCGTCGATCTGCACGTTGACGAGGTACGGCGCGCCGGTGGTGATGCAGGTGGCGGGTGGGAAGGGTTCGTTGCAGACGAGATGGCCGATGTCGAGGGTCAGGCCAAGGGTCTCGCTGCCTACCTCGGCCTGGAGTTTCAGGTAGCCGGCCAGGTCGTCGACGAGCATGCCGGGCTCTGGTTCGAGACCGAGCTGTACGCCGCGGTCGGCGGCGTACCCGACGAGTTGGTTGCAGCTGGCAACCAGGCGTTCCCAACCCAGCTCGGCCGGCACGTCGGCCGGCAGGGTGCCGGACCAGAAGGAGACTGCTTCGGCGCCGAGGTCGGCGGCGACTTCGATCGCCCGCTCCAGCAGCGCGATCCGCCACTCGGCGCCGTGGGTGTGGAGGAGGGTGGGCTCGTGCTTGCGGTACGGGTCGAGGACGTAGCGACCGCCGGTTTCGATCACCACGGTGAGGTTGTGCTCGGCCAAGAGTCGGCCGACCTCGGTGGTTCGTTGTCGCAGGTCTGGTCCGAAGGGGTCGAGGTGGTTGTGGTCCAGGGTCAGCGCGACGCCGACGTAGCCGAGGTCCGCGATGACGGCGAGTGCTTCGGGTAGACGGTGGTTGGCGAATCCGTTGGTGCCGTAGCCGAGTCTCATGTCGGTGAGACCTTCCTCGCTAGAGCACGCGCGAGCGGCAACGCGAGCACCAGAGCGGCTCCTAGGCGAGGTGCTCCCCCTCGCGCACACCAGGCAGCCTGCAGCGGGACCAGCCCGTGGATTCCTGCTCCCACCGCTTGTCTCAGGTTCGGGCCGCTGGGTTCACCCGCAGCCACCAACTGAGCCGGCCCCACAGCCCGCGCATACAAACCAGCAAACGCCGCAGCCGCCAACTCGCCGCCGGCTCCGAGGTGGTCGACGGCGGAAGCAGACCCAGGTAGGCGGGCGCCGGCCGAGGCCGAGCCGGCAGAGCGGGCGGCGGCTGAAACTGGTCCGCTCAAGCGCCGGGCAGCCGAGGCCGGCTTAGCCGGGCG
Source organism: Kribbella sancticallisti (assembly GCF_039530625.1). Classification (NCBI taxonomy): domain Bacteria; kingdom Bacillati; phylum Actinomycetota; class Actinomycetes; order Propionibacteriales; family Kribbellaceae; genus Kribbella; species Kribbella sancticallisti. Next base: position 53,464 of record NZ_BAAAOS010000048.1, read on the forward strand.
CCCGGCCATTGCGGCCGCCACGGCCAAGCGGGCGGCGGCTGGGGTGTTGAGGGCGGTGCTGAGGGTGATGGTGGTGGTTGCTGCTACGGCTGCTTGGGCGGGGAGGGGGGTGCTGCCGTGGACTTCGCCTCGGGACATGGCGGTGACGCCGAGGATGTGGGTGCCGATGGCTAGGGCGGGGGCCCAGGCCTTTCGGCGGTTGGTGCCGGCGCCGACCAGGACGTCCAGGGAGCGGGCCGCGGCCATGAACAGCGGACCTGCGGGGGTGTTCTTGGCGCCTAGGTCGTAGGTCCAGGCAGTTGCAGCTAGAGCAGCGGAGGTTTTCAGGGCGGCGCGTCCGCCGGAGACGGCAGACAAGCCGAGGCCGACGGCGGTGAGGGCTGACGCCAAGCTCAGCGCAGTACGGGCGGGGACTCGGCCGGAGGGGATCGGGCGTTCGGGGCGTTCGATGGCGTCGACATGGCGGTCGGCCCAGTCGTTGAGTGCCATTCCGGCCCAGTAGATCGATACCGAGGACGCAGCCAGGCCGACCAGCCGAGCCGGGCGGAGGTTGCCTGCGGAGACCGCGCCGGCCAGTACGTCGCCCGGCACCGTCAGCGCAGCCGGAGCTCGCACCAACTCCGCCAGATCCCCCAACCGGACCCGCCCACGCTTCAGCATTCGCGCACCCAGCGGACTAGGGCGTCGTACTGACGGGCGAGCGCGTGCTCCGACGACTCGATCGGGTCCTTGAAGTAGAACCCGAGGAACGGCATCGCCCCGACATGCTTGCGTTCGAGGGCGAGCGCCGAGAGCCGCGCCAGGTCGAGTACGAGCGGCGCGGCGAGGGCGGAGTCGCAGCCTTGCCAGGTGAACTGCAGGGTCATCCGGACGCCGAGGAATCCGGAGAACACGACGTGGTCCCAGGCGGTCTTCCAATCACCCATCGGATCCACGTAGTCGATGTGCACCTCGCCCGCGACATCCCCGAGCATCTCCGACAGGCCGCGTTCCTTGGAGACGCCCTTCGACTCGGCCGCGCGCGGATCGGCGAGGGTCGCGCCGTCACCGCCGCCGAGCAGGTTGGTCCCGGACCAGGCGTGCACCGGAAGCGCGCGGTGCACGAACATCGGAGCCAGCACGCTCTTCACCAGGGTCTCCCCGGTCTTCGCGTCCTGCCCGCCGTACGGGAGGCCCTTCTCGATCGCCCACTCGCGGACGGCCTCAGGCTTGATCGAGGTCGACGGCGTGAAGTCCATGTACGCCGCTCCCGCCTCGAAGGCCGCGAGCGCTCCGAGCGAACTCGGCGGCAGCACGTCCCGCTCCCCCAGCGCCATCCGCAACTCCGCCGCACTGTCCACATCAACCTCGTACGGCGCTTCGGTGGAGGCGACGTTGATCGCCACCACGTGCTCGAGGTCGTAGCGCAGCCGAAAGGCCCGGATGTCCTCAGCCATCCGCCGCACCACCCCGAACTGGCCAGGCTGCGGGTCGGGAGGGTGGTGGGCGACGGCGCCCACAGGAAGGTCGCCGCCTTCGGCGGCATTCCGGTTGCCGGGCAGCAGTGTGATGTTTCGCTCGGCTTCAGCCAGTTCTGCGGTGATCAGGGTGCCTAGGCCGGCTGGGAGGACGCCGCCGGCGGTCAGACGTTCGACCTGTTTGCTGAGTGGGGTCTCAACGACGTCGTGGCCGCCGAAGACCAGCTGGTCGGTGGGGACCAACCCGGCCGAGCTGAAGTCAGGCAGTTCGGTGACCACGCCGGCAGCAGGGGCTCCGTGGTCGAGGGCGGCGGCTCCGGCGATGGTCGTGGTGGCGACCGATCCCCTGGCTCCGAACAACCAGACACCAACGCGTCGACGCATCCGTGGCTCCTCACGAGTCCAGCCACGGAAGGTGATAGAGGGCGGACAGTCCGTGACTGATCGGAACTCTAGATCGGCGGTCGGCAGCTTGGGAAGAACCTGCCGGACAGAATTCCGCAGGATCGCGGCATCATCCGGGCAACGTCCGGACTACTCCCCGGCTACTGCTCCGACGCGGATTCTCCCGCCGCAGCAACGGATTCCGGCTGGGCCACCAGGTCGCGGGACCGGTCCGCCACAGCCATTGCGGCCAGCGCGGTGGTCAGCGGGACGGCCGCGATGATGCCGAGACTGCCGACGAGACCTCGGACGACTTCCATCGCCACGATCTCCGTGGTGATCACATACCCGGTCGACACCCCGCCGATCGCGAACACCATCAGCACCGGCAGCGCGGCACCGGCGTACGCGAGGACCAGGGTGTTCACCACCGAGGCGACGTGGGCGCGCCCGATCCGCAGCCCGGCGCCGATCAGTTCCGCGCGGCCCGCGGCCGGGTTGGCGGCGGACAGTTCCCAGACCGCGCTCGCCTGCGTCACCGTCACGTCGTCGAGCACGCCGAGCGCACCGATCACGATGCCGGCCACCAGCAGTCCGGTCAGGTCGATGCTGGGAACGTAGGACTTGACCGTGGAGGCGCCCTCCGACGCCAGCCCGGAGAAGGCGCTCACCTTGACGAAGAACCAGCCCAGCAGCGCGGTCAGGCCCAAGGCGGTGATCGTCCCGGCGAGCGCAACGGACGACTGCGCGTTGATGCCGTGGGTGAGGTAGAGCGCGACCACCATGATCAGCGAGCCGCCGACCACCGCCACCAGCAACGGGTTCGACCCTCTCAGGATCGCGGGCAGGATGAACTGCGTGAGCGTCAGCGCGGTGACACCCAGCGCGATCAGCGCCGCCACACCCCGCCAGCGGGACAGGGCGATCACCGCGACGGCGAAGATGACAGCCAGCCAGATCAGCGGCGTCGAGCGGTCGTGGTCGACGTACTGGTAGCGCGACTCGATCGGCGCGTCCTTCTGGACGCCGAGCAGCACCTTGCCGCCGACCTCGACCGGTACGGCCGCGTTCTTGCCCTTGGGCACCTCGACCGGTACTTCGAGCCCCTTGTCCGCACCGGGGGCGCTGCCGAGCTTGACGGTCGCCAGGTCGCAGTCGGCCGGGGTCTCGGCGCAGGGCTCGATCGAGACCACCGTGCCGCTCGCGCCGGTCTGCTCGGCGGCGGGAATGTTCAGGTCGCCGCCCGGCCACATCACCGCCATCGCGATCACGGCGGCGGCGATCAGCGGGACCAGCAGCGCCGCGACCACGACCCGGACCCGCCGGGCGACGATCGCGTCCTCGTCGACGACCGAGGTGTCGACCACGTGGTCGCCGTGCCCGTGACCGTGGCCGTGGCCGTGCCCTTGACCTGGCCCCGGCGGAATTTCGATCCGGCTCCCGCGGTTCGACCTGGTGTCGGCCCGCCTGCGCCCTACGTTCCGCCGTGGCATGCGTCAACTCCCTGTTTTGACAACCATCCCCAATTAAATGAAAATGATTGTCATGAGATCTAGTCTTCGTGCTGTCGTGGCCGGCCTCGCCGCCCTTGCCGTCGTCACTCTGGCAGGTTGTGGTGACTCCTCCGCAGGCGGCTCCAGCGGCAAGCTCGACGTGGTCACTTCGTTCTACCCGCTCGAGTTCATCGCCAAGTCAGTGGGGGGCGACGCCGTGAACGTCACCACCCTGACCGCGCCCGGTGTCGAGCCGCACGACCTGGAGCTCACCCCCAAGCAGGTCGGTGAGATCAGCGACGCGAAGCTGGTCGTCTTCGAGAAGGGCCTGCAGCCGGCCGTCGACGAGGCGGTGGCGCAGAACGCCAAGGAGGCCGGCTTCGACGTCGCCCCGGCCGCGAAACTCGAGGCCACCGGCGCCGACTTCGAGGAGCACGAAGGTGAGGAGCACGAAGGTGAGGAGCACGAGGGCGAAGGCAGTGCCACGCCGTCCGGCAGCGTGAAGCCCGCCGCGTTCACCGAGGGCGACCTCGACCCGCACTTCTGGCTCGACCCGGTCCGGTACGCCGGCGTGGTCCAGGCCGTCACCGACAAACTGGTCGCCGTGGACGCTGCGAACGCGGACGGTTACAAGGAGCGCGCGGCCACCCTGCTCGGCGAGGTCAACAAGCTCGACACGGAGTTCAAGACCGGTCTGGCCGACTGCGAACTGAAGACGTTCGTGACGAGTCATGAGGCGTTCGCCTACCTCGCGAAGCGGTACGGTCTGACGATGGTCGGCATCGCCGGATTCACCCCGGACGCCGAGCCGACCCCGGCGCGGATCAAGGAGGTCCAGGACATCGTGCGCGAGCAGAAGGTGACCACGATCTTCTACGAGGAGCTCGTCAGCCCGAAGGTGGCCGAGTCGATCGCCCGCGACGTCCACGTCAAGACCGCGGTCCTCAGCCCGATCGAGGGGCTGTCGGACGCGAACTCCCAGGAGACCTACCTCTCGCTGATGCGCGAGAACCTGCAGGAGCTCCGGAAGGCGAACAGCTGCGCGTGACACAGCAGAACCCGGCGTCATCTCTGACCCCAGCCCATCACCCCGGTCAGGCCACGAAGGCCGTCCAGGTCGCCGATCTCTCAGTCGACCTGGGCGGTCGTCTGGTGCTTCGAGGCGTCGACCTGGAGGTCCGCCAGGGCGAGGTCGTCGCGATCCTCGGCACCAACGGCTCCGGCAAGTCCACCCTGATCCGGACGATCGTCGGCCTGCTGCCGGCGGCCCGCGGCCAGGTCAAGCTCTTCGGTACGCCGGTGCCGCGGTTCCGCCAGTGGCAGCGCGTCGGTTACGTACCGCAGCGGATCACCGCGGCGGGCGGCGTACCGGCAACTGTCCAGGAGGTCGTGTCGTCCGGGTTGCTGTCCAAGCGGAAGCTGTTCCGACCGCTCAGGGCGGCTGATCGTGCCGCCGTCGAGCAGGCGCTGGAGATCGTGGACATGGCCGATCAGCGGAAGGACGCGATCGCCGAGCTGTCCGGCGGGCAGCAGCAGCGGGTGCTGATCGCCCGGGCCCTGGTCGCCGACCCCGAACTGCTGATCCTCGACGAGCCGACCGCGGGCGTCGACCTGGCCAGCCAGGGCATCTTCACGCAGGCGATCCGCGAGCGCGTCGCCCGCGGTACGACCGTGATGATGGTGAGTCACGACCTCGGCCCGATGGACGCGTTGATCGACCGCTCGGTCGTCCTGCGCCGCGGCCGGATCGTGTACGACGGTCCGCCGCACGCGTCGCAGACCCACGCCCATGTCCACCCGCACGGGTCCAGCCAAGACGAGCCGGGGTGGCTGTCGTGACGTTGTTCGAGCTCGAGTTCATGCAGCGGGCCCTGATCGCGGGTCTGCTGACCGGTCTGTCCGCCCCGGCCATCGGGACGTACCTGGTCCAGCGCCGGCTGTCCCTGATGGGCGATGGCATCGGCCACATCGCGATCACCGGTGTGGCTCTGGGTCTCCTGACCGGGACCGCGCCCGTGCTGACCGCGATCATCGTCGCCATCGCCGGGGCTACCGCGATCGAACTGGTCCGGGCTCGCGGGAAGGCCAGTGGTGACGTGGCCCTCGCGCTGCTGTTCTACGGCGGCATAGCGGGCGGAGTACTGCTCATCGGACTGGCCGGGCAAGGTGCGGCCACGCTGAACACGTACCTGTTCGGCTCGCTGACCACCGTCTCCCCGACCGACCTGTACGTCGTCGTGGGGCTGGCCGTGGCCGTCCTGGTGGTGGCGATCGGCCTCGGCCCGCAGTTGTTCGCGGTCTGCCAGGACGAGGAGTTCGCGCGGACCACCGGGCTGCGGGTGCAGTTGCTGAACCTGCTGATCGCGGTGATGGCCGCGGTGACTGTCACGGTGGCCATGCGGACGGTGGGGTTGCTGCTGGTCAGCGCCTTGATGGTCGTGCCCGTGGCCACCGCGCAGCAGGTCACGCGGTCGTTCCGGAGTACGTTCGTGACCGCGTGTGCGATCGGGGTGACCGCCTGCCTGGCCGGCATCATCACGTCGTACCACGCGGACGTCGCGCCCGGCGCCACGATCGTCGTGCTCGCGCTGGCCGGCTTCGTGGTGGCGGCGACGGCAGGCGCGCTGATCAGGCGGCGCCAGGGCCGGGTCGCGCCGCTGCCGGACGAGGAGCCCGAGGTCGGCGTACCGGAGCCGGCGCCGCACGTCGTCAGCACCGCGCATCAGCACGCCCACGACCAGAAGTGCGGCCACCCGGCCGTCGAACACGGCGATCATGTCGACTACGTTCACGACGGTCACCTGCACGCGGCGCACGGGGACCACTGGGATGAGCACTGACTTGTTGACTTCTGAGAGAATTGGCGGCGTTGCCGCGGAAAACATGGTGACGGGATGACTGGAGGAACGGTGGCCATCGGAACACGCTCGACCCGTCAGCGCGCAGCGGTCGCTTCCGCGCTCGACAACCTCGACGACTTCCGGACGGCTCAGGAGATCCACCAGGAGCTCCGGACCGCGGGCGAGGCCGTCGGCCTGACCACGGTCTACCGCACCCTGCAGGCCCTGGCCGACTCCCGCGAGGTCGACGTGCTGCGCACGGCCGACGGCGAGACGGCGTACCGGCGGTGCTCGAAGGGGCACCACCATCACCTGGTCTGCCGTAACTGCGGCCGCACCGTCGAGGTGGAGGGCCCGGCCGTCGAGCGCTGGGCCGACAAGGTCGCCGCCGAGCACGGCTACGCCGACATCAGCCACACCCTGGAGATCTTCGGCACCTGCGCCGACTGCCAGAAGCCTGCCTGACCGGGTTCAGCCGGCCACACCGCGGCGGCGAAGGTCTTCGATCGCGTCGGCGTCCAGACCCACCTCGCTGAGTACGGCGTCGGTGTCCTGGCCGAGCGGGCGGCCGGTACTCCGGATCGAGCCGGGCGTTCTGCTCATCCGCCACATCACGTTCTGCATCCGGATCGGGCCCAGCGTCTCGTCCTCGACCGTGGTGACGAGGTCGAGCGCCTTCACCTGTGGGTCCTCGATCAACTCGCTCGGTTTGTAGACCGGAGCGACCGCGGCGCCGGCGTCCTCGAAGGCAGCCAGCACCTCAGACCGGGTCCGGGCCGCGATCCAGTCACCGACGCAGGCGTCCAGCAGGTCCGCGTGCTGCGCCCGCTCCCGCCCGGTGCCGAACCAGGGCTCGTCCACCACCTCCGGGTGACCGACGAGCTTGAGAACTCGTTCGGCCACCGTGTTGGCGCTGGTCGAGATCGCCAGCCAGTGCCCGTCCGCCGTCCGATAGGTGTTGCGCGGCGCGTTGTTCTGCGACCTGTTGCCGGTCCGCTCCTGGTCGATGCCGAGTTGGTCGGCGTAGATCACGCCGGGACCGACCGCCGTCATGATCGGGCTCAGCAGGTCGAGGTCGATCACCTGCCCCTGGCCGGTCGAGGCGCGGTGCAGCAGGGCCATCGAGACGGCCGCCGCCCCGGCCACGCCCGCGATCGAGTCGGCCAGTCCGAAGGCGGGCAGGGTCGGTGGCCCGTCCGGTTCACCGGTGAGGTGGGCGAAGCCGCTCATCGCCTCGACCAGGGTGCCGAAGGCCGGGCGCGCGGCGTACGGGCCGGTCTGGCCGAAGCCGGTGACGCGGAGCAGGATCAGGCCGGGGTTGGCTGCGGACAGCACCTCGTAGCCGAGGCCCCAGCGCTCCAGCGTGCCGGGACGGAAGTTCTCGACCACGATGTCGGCGGTGGCGGCGAGGTCCCGGAAGACGCGCGCGCCGTCGGGGTCGCCGAGGTAGAGGCCGATCGTCCGCTTGTTGCGGCTGATCATCTTCCACCACAGCGATTCGCCGTCCTTGTCGAGCCCGTGCCCGCGCATCCCGTCACCGCGGGCCGGGTGCTCCACCTTGATCACCTCGGCGCCGTAGTCACCGAGGATCTGTGCCGCCAGCGGACCGGCCAGGATGGTGGACGCGTCCAGTACCCGCAGTCCTTCGAGCGGTCCGCTCATCGGGTGCTGGGGCGGTGGACGTAGCGGCCCTCGGGGCTGCCGGTGATGTTGCCGTCGGCAAGAACCTGGCGGCCGCGGACCCAGGTGTCGGTCACGGTGGCGCCGACCTCGAAGCCCTCGAACGGCGTGTACTCCTGGGTGGACTCCGAGTCCTCGGCGTGCACGGTCCAGGACCGGTTCGGGTCGACCAGGCAGAAGTCCGCGTCGTACCCGGCGCCGATGGTGCCCTTGCTGAGCAGGCCGTAGCGCTGGGCCGGGTTCCACGAGGTCAGTTGCGCGATCCGCTGGTAGGACAGGCCGCGCCGGCGACCCTCGCCGACGAGCCCGGGCAGCAGGTACTCCGCCCCGCCGAAGCCGGACTTCGCCGCGAAGATGTCGTCGCGCGGATCGCCGAACTTCTGCTCGTCCTTGCAGCAGGCGTGGTCGCTGACCACCCAGTCGACGCTGCCGTCCAGGACGTACTCCCACAGCGCCTCGACGTCTTCGCGCGGCCGCAGCGGCGGGTTCACCTTGCCGCCCAGTCCGTGCGCGGTGTCCACGTCGGCGAGCAGGTGGCCGACGGTCACCTCGCGGCGGAAGTCGACGTGCTCGAAGGTGTTCGCCATCCGCATCGCGGCCTGCAGGGCCTTGCGCGACGACAGGTGCAGCAGGTTGACGTTCGGCAGGCCGGTCTCGTCGGCGAGGAAGGACGCGATCGTGACCGCGAGGCCTTCGGAGTGCGGCGGCCGGGAGGCGCTGTACGCGGCGAGCCCGGTCAGGCCGCCATCGGCCTCGACCAGTTTCGTGTACGCGGTCATGATCTCGGCGGTCTCGCAGTGCAGCGACAGCGAGATGTGCCGCGCCTTCTCGGCCAGTTTCTCCCGGGCCGCCTGGACGCCGCGCATGACGAACTCGAAGTGCGCGAGGTCGTACCGCTCCCCCTCGGGGATCATCAGGAACGAACTCTGGTCCGAGGACCGGCCGTGCAGTCCGTGACTGCCGTAGAACATGAAGATCTTGAACGAGGTGACGCCGAAGTCCTCGATGATGCTCGGGATCTCGTCGATGTGCTCGCGCATCATCGGAGCCAGGTGGAAGCCGTAGTCGATGTACGACCTGCCTTCGGACTGGGCCAGCACCTGCGGGAAGAACTCGGCGTACGGGCCGCCGCGGTTGAGGTAGTACTGCCCGGTCCGCATGTAGGTGAGGCCGGTGGTGACGCCGCCCTGGGCACTCGCCCGGCTCTCCGTCGCGGCGTCCTCGCTCAGCGGGTTGTAGATGCCCCAGTGCTGGTGGGCGTCGACCACGCCGGGGAAGGCGATCCGGCCGCGGCCGTCGACCACCTGCTCGGCGTCGGCCGGATCGATCGACGGCTCGACCCGGACGAACCGGCCGTCCAGGATGCCGAGGTCGAGTTGCTCGCCATCGGGCGAACCGTCGACGTCCGGGCGGACCACGGTGACATTTTTGACCAGGGTGTGCAGCTTGCTCATCGGGAACCTTCCTCAACAGGGGCCTCAACGGGGGCAGGTCGGGGGGCACCGAGGTGCTCCGCGGCCAGGAACGACAGGCCGAGTGCGGGCAGCAGGCCGTTGCCGGCCAGGTACCCCGAGGCGCCGTGGCCCGAGATGCCGGCGGCCGCGCCACCCGAGGCGTAGAGACCTTCGATCGGTACGCCGTCCTGGCGCAGTACCCGGGCGTGTCCGTCGACGACGAGACCACCCTGGGTGTGGAACAGCGCCGGCACCACTTTCACCGCGGCGTACGGCGGCGCCAGCGCCTGCTCGAAGTTCGTCCGCCCGAACCGGTCCGCGACAGATCCCTCAGCGGCTACGGCTGTCTCGGCGAGTTCCGCGACGACGGCGTCGGTGGGCAGCGAGGTGACCCGGGCCAGTTCGGCCGGGGTGTCGGCCCAGACCAGGGTGCCGGCTCCGACGGTCTCCTTGAAGTCGGTGAAGGACATGCAGAGGTTGAAGACGCGCTGGTCGAACACGAGCCAGCCGGTGGACTCGGGTCGCGCGGCGAGCGCCTCGGCGTACTCCGAGTAGCCGGTGGTCTCGTCGCCGAAGCGGCGGCCGGTCAGGTCGAGCATGAATCCACCGTGCATCACCGTGGCCCAGCCGACCAGCGTGGCCGATCGCTGGGCCAGCGCCGCGTGCCCCTGGTAGGCGTCGAGCAGAGCGGTGGCCGCACCGAGCCGGCTGCCGATGCGCAGCGCGTCACCCCGCGACGCCTCGCTGCCGTGGTACACGGCGCCGGCGATCCCCGGCAGGTGCCGCTCGACCAGGGACCGGTCGGCGCCGAACCCATTGGTTGCCAGCAGCACCGATCCGGTCGGGATCTCCTCCCGGGTGCCGTCCGGCTGCTCGATCACCGCCGCGACGACGTGGCCGTCCTCGACCCGTACGTCGACCAGCCGGGCCGGGACGAGCAAGTCGATCCGCGCCGACGACCGCACGGCGACGAGCAACTGCTCCAGCAACCTCGCTCCGTGCCGGCCTTCGATCGTGTGGCAGCGATCCACCGAGTGCCCCGGATAGCGGAAGTCGGTGACGAGGGTGAGGGGCAGGCCGATCTCGTCGGCGAGCCACTCCAGCATCGGCCCACTGGCGACGGCCAGGGCGCCCGCGAGCCCGGCATCGCCGGTCCCCTTGGTCTTCGCCAGCACATCGCCGACGAACCGGGCGGGCGAGTCCGAGACCCCCGCGTCGCGCTGCCAGCGGGTGCCGACGCCGGGGATCATCGCGGTCGACATCGACGTGTTGTTGCCGCGCCGGAAGTGCTCGCTCGCCTCGACCACGAGGACGTCGCGGCCATGCCGGGCGGCGCGCAACGCGCCCACCAGGCCGCCACCCGCGCCGGCGACGACAAGATCCGGCCCGTCGGCGCTCATCGGGCCTCACCGGTGGCCAGCAGCCGGAGCGCCAGCGCCGTCGGGTCGACCAGCCGCGCGCCGCCCGCGACCTCGCGGGGCGGCAGTTCGACGGCCGAGCAGCCGTTGATCACAGTGACCGCGCCGGTCTTTCCGAGCCGATCGACCGCACCGGCCGCCGCCTCGTCCCACTGGTTGCCCACGGCAATGGCCTCGACACCGAGGCCGAGCACCTCGACCCCGCTGAACGAATCCGCCCAGCCGTACGACGCGACCCGGTCGGCGAGTTCGTCCGCGATCGCCTGGTTCCGGGCGACCGCTCCGGGCCGGCGACCCGTGCACACCTCCCAGCCGAAGCTCATCCGGAGCAGGCCGAGCACCCGCACCTCGGACTCGGCCGCGAACTCGGGCCCGCCCGGATCGAGGATGCAGTCGGCGAGGACCGCGTCGTACCCGGACGGGACGGCTCGCAGTACCTCTACCACGCGTTCCTCGGACTCCCGGATGTCGGCAGCCGTCTCCAGGGATCCGGGCGCGTCGGGGTCGAGGTCCCGCAGGGTGATCCGGATCCAGTCGGGGCAGAGTTCGTCGTACCGGCTCTGGCGCCGGGCGAGCTCGGCTGAGCCGACGTGGATCGGGGTGGTGGCGAAGATCCGCATGGTGTCCTTCCGAGCGTTCATCAGGCGAGTCGTTGCAGCAAGGGCGCGACGTCGGCGCAGCCGGGCAGCCCGGTGGCCACCTCGTGCACGGCCCGCACGGTCGCTGGATCGTCGAGCAGGTCGGTCAGCAGCCGCAGTACCTGCTCTTCGTCGAGTGGGTGGTAGGCCGCGTCCCCGATCGGGTTCGGTACTTCGACCTGCCGCGACATCCCGTCGACGGTCAGGCGCACCCTGGTGGCCCGCTCGCTCGGCAACCGTGCGTCGAGGTCGTCGGCGCGCTGGACCGAAACCTTGGCAGCAAGACCTGCTACTTCGGGGTGGAACAGGAACTCCGGCTCCGAGACCGAAGGACCCACCTGGCCGTGGATCAGAGCGGACGCGACCACGAACGGGATGGAGAACAAGGCGGCCAGTCGCTCGTCCCACCGGGTCCGGTCGAGTCCTGCGGCCAGCCGATGGGTCTCGACGACCACCGAGTCGATCCGGCCCACTGCATCGAGGCCGATCTCCTCGCGGAGTCGCAGAGCGGCATCCGCGGCCGGGTGGGTGAAGGAGCAGGACGCGTGGCGTTTGAAGTAGCCCAGCTCGACGTCCCAGCGATCGCCGAGTTCGTCTGTCAGGGCCGAGGGGTCGAAGGTTCCGAGGAGTCCGCCGAGGCTGAGGGCCGCAGTACCGGTGCAGCGTGCGACGCCGGCGGCGGCCATCCTGGCAGCTGCCAGACCCGAGAGGTTCGAGGCCGCCATCCACGCGTCCCGGACCGGGTTGCCGTCGAGGGCCGAGTCGAAATGCCCTGCGACGGGTAGGCCCGCCCCGGTGTCGATGGCGGCGGCTACTGCCTCCGCGTCCAGCCCGAGCAGCCGAGCACATCCCGCTGCCGCGCCGGCGACACCCCAGCTGCCGTGCGGGTGTGAACCCGGATTGAGCCGCGTGGCCCGGCCGAACCGCGCCCCGACCTCGTACGTCGCCAGCAGCGCCGCCGCGGTGTCCACTCCGGCGGAGCCCAGCTCGGCTGCCAACGCGAGGACCGCGGGCAGACCGTGGGCCAGCGGGTGACCGGCCGCGAACTTGTGTCCCTCGTCCAGCTCCAGCCGAACCAGCGCCATCGCATTCAGCCACGCAGCGGTCTCGACGGAGGTCGAGCTACCACCGCCGAGGACGGGGGAACGCCCTGGTGACACAGGCCAAGCGGCCATGAGCGCACGCTGCTCGGCCTGGCGCGCGCCGACGATCGTGACGCCGAGCGAGTCGAGCAGGACCAGACCCAGGCGACGCTGCACCCGGTCCGGGACCTTGTCCCAGTGCAGGTCAGTCACCCACGCACCGAGCTCGCGGGTGGCAGCCGCGGCTTCCGCCTTCATCACAACCCCAGGTACGCCGCGCGCACCCGATCGTCGCGGGCGAGTTCCGGTCCGGGACCCGACAGCACCGAGGTCCCGCTCTCGAGGACGTAGGCCCGGTCCGCGAGAGCGAGGGCCTGGTGCGCGTTCTGCTCGACCAGCAACACAGCGACGCCGCGATCGCGGATCGTCTTGATGGCATCCAGCACTGCCCAGGTGAGCTTGGGCGACAAGCCGGTCGAGGGCTCATCCAGCATCAGCAGCTTCGGCCGCGCCATCAGCGCGCGGCCGATGGCGAGCATCTGCTGCTGACCACCACTCAGCGTCTCGGCCGCCTGCTTGCCGCGTTCGGCGAGGATCGGGAAGAGTTCGTGGACTTCGGCGAGAGCTTCGTCGAGCCGGTCGCGACCCCGGAGCCAACCGCCCATCCGCAGGTTCTCCTCGACTGTCAGCGGTCCGAACAAGGCGCGATCCTCGGGCACCTGGACCAGACCACGGGCGACCAGGTCGCTGGTGCGGGCCCCGTCGGCCCGGCGGCCGTCGAAGGTGATCGAGCCGCTGCTGGGCCGGACCATGCCCGAGATGGTCCGCAGCGTGGTGGTCTTGCCCGCGCCGTTGGCCCCGACCAGGGCGACGATCTCCCCCTCGCCGACGGTCAGGTCGAGCTCGTGCAGGATCGCCAGCCCGTGATACCCCGCGCTCACCGCCTCAAGACTCAACACCGGTGGGCTCCTCTCCCAGGTAGGCCTCGATCACCCGTGGGTCGCGAACGACCTCGGCCGGCGGCCCCGAGGTCAGCACCCGGCCCATGTCGAGCACCAGGACCGAGTCGGACAGCCGCATCACGGCGGCCATGATGTGCTCGACGAACACCAGCGTGGTGCCCTCGTTCTCGCGCAGGTCCTCGAGCAGTTCCATCACCGGAGCCCGCTCGGCCGGGACCAGGCCGGCCAGCACCTCGTCGAGCAGCAGCACCCGCGGCCTGCCGGCCAGCGCCCTGGCGAGCTCGAGCCGTTTCAGGGCCGCCGTCGGCAACCCGTCGCTGCGTTGGTCCCGCCACTGCCCGAGACCGACCCGTTCGACGATCTCGGCCGCCACCGTCCGCGCGGTACGCCGGGAGCCGCCGCCGGCCATCACGGCCACGGCGACGTTGTCGAGCACGGACATCGAGACGAACGGCTTCATCAACTGGAACGTGCGGGCCATCCCGGCGGCGGTGATCCGGTGTGGCGGCAGGCCGGTGATGTCGCGGCCGCCCAGATGCACCGCGCCCGAGTCCGGCGTGAGAGCGCCCGCGACCACGTTGAACAAAGTGGTCTTGCCGGCGCCGTTCGGTCCGATGATGCCGAGCACCGAGCCCTCGGTCACCTCGAAGCCGACGTCGTCGACCGCCCGCAGACCACGGAACGACTTGCTGACCCCCTCCACCGTGAGAAGCGTCATCGGCGGGACCACCTGTCTCGGAGGGCGCCGTAGATCCCCTGCGGGAGCGCCAGCACGATCACGATCAGCAGGACGGCGTACACGATCACGTCCAGTCCACCGCGGCCCTGCAGGAACTCGAGCCCGGGCGGTGGGTTGCGCAGCAGCGTCGCGGTCACGTCGCTGAGCGGACCGAGCACGGCAGCACCGATCAGCGGCCCCCAGATGGTGCCGACACCACCGATCACGGCCGGCAGGATCGCCTGGATCGACACCCCGGAACCGAAGGCCAGCTCGGGATCGATGAACAGGTAGTACTGGACGTAGAAGGCGCCGGCGACGGCGGTGATCGCCGCGGACAACGCCATCGCCATCAGCTTGCAGCGGACCACCGGGATCCCCACCGAGGCGGCGGCATCCGCGTCGTCCCGGGCAGCCTGGACGAACTGCCCGGTCCGCGAGCGCGCGAAGAAGATGCTCGCGGCCATCGCCAGGACGGTCAGCGCCGCCACGATCCAGACGTAGTTCGGCGAGCCCGGCTCGAACTGCAGCATCGCCCAGGACGATTCGGGTTCCAGCGGGATGTTGTAGCCCACCGCCCGGTTCACGAAGTCGCTGTTGGTGGCGAGCAACCGGAGCATCTCGGCGAAGGCGAAGGTGGCCAGGGCGAAGTACGCGCCCTTCAGCCGGTAGCGCAGCGAGAAGAAGCCGATGACGACGGCGAACGCCGCGGCGAACACGGCGCCCAGCACCATCCCCAGCCACGGGGTGACGCCCTGCTCGGCGACCAGCCGGGCCGTCGTGTACGCGCCGATCCCGAAGTACGCCGCGTGGCCGAATCTGAACATGCCGCCGAAGCCGCTCATCACGTTCCAGCCGATCGCCATCAGCGCGAAGATCAGCACCCGGACGGCGACCGCCTGCTGAGCCGCCGGCAGCACCAGCGGTAGCGGGATCATCACGACCGCCAGCACACCGAGCACGGCCAGGTGGCGGTTCCACGGCAGCCTGGGCAGCGGGGTTTCGGTCGCGCGGGGCTCCGCGGCGGTCGCGGTCATGACGACCTCCCGAACAGGCCCTGCGGACGGAGGAACAGCACCAGCACGAACACGACGAACACCGACAGCAGCGGGCTCTGGCCCGGCAGGTACAGGGCGCCGAGTTGCTCGACCAGGCCGATCAGGATGCCGCCGACGAGCGCGCCGACCACGTTGCCCATGCCGCCGAGCACCACGACCACGAAGGCGATGATGTTGAACAGGGCGCCGGTGTGCGGCTCGATGGTCACCAATGGCGCGAGCAGCGTCCCCGCCGCGCCGGCGCACGCCGTACCGACGGCGAAGGTGATCGCATAGATCCGGCGGGTGTCGATGCCGACCAACTGGGCACCCAGGTCGTTCGCGGCGACCGCCCGGATCGCGGTACCGAGCCGGGTCTTCTGCAGCAGCAGGAACAGCAGGCCGGCCAGCACCAGCGCGCCGAGGAAGGCGAGCACCCGGGACAGATCGGCGACCGCGCCGAGGATGTGGACGCCGCGCTCCCCCGGCAACTCGACCGACCGCGGATCCGCGCCGAAGAACAGCAGCAGGGAGTTCTCGATCAGCAACGAGATCCCGAGGGTGATCAGCAACTGGTTCTGCAGCGGCTTGCCCATCGCCCGGGACAGCACGCCGCGCTGGATCAGCACGCCCAGGCCGAACATCGCCGGCACGCAGACGAGCAGCGCCAGGTACGGATGGAGCCCGACGGCGGAGACCAGCCAGTAGGACACGAACAGGGCGAGGGCCAGGAACGCGCCGTGGGCGAAGTTGACGATGTCGAGCACGCCGAAGATCAGCGTCAGCCCCATCGCGGTCAGGCCGTAGACGCCGCCGACCAGGACACCGGTGACGATCGCCTGCATGACGATCGTGCCGCTGCCCGACCGGGCATAGGCGAGCACGATCGCCGCGACCACGAGGACGAGTGTCACCGCGATCCGCAGGTAGGGCCCGCGCCGCCACCGGCCGCGGTCGCGGGGCTCGGCCGCGACCGCCTCGGCGGTTGTCGTGTCGGTGCTCATCGGTGCGCGGCTCACTGTCCCGGTGACGCCGGGTAGACGGGCTTGGCCTCGGCCTTGTCGGCGGGGAACACCTGGACCACCTTCTGGCCCTGCACCTGGGTCAGGATCGGCATCGCGTTCTTGTTCTCACCGGTCTCGTCGAACGAGATCGGGCCCTTGGTCGCGATCAGCGAGGCCAGGTCGGTCTGCGCGATCGCGTCCCGGACCGCCGCCGGCTCGGCCTTGCCGGCCTTCTCCAGCGCGGCCGCGATCACCCGGACAGCGTCGTAGGACAGCACCGCACCGGTCCGCATCTCGGCCTTGTACGCAGCCTTGAACTTCGCCGCGAGCGCCACGGTCTCAGGGTTCTTGGCGTCGAAGTGGTAGTTGGAGTCGAAGAAGCCATCGCCCGCGCCGGCCGCCTCGGCCGGGAACTGCGGAACGTCGAAGGCACCGTTGGCGACCCCGAAGACCGCGTCCAGCCCGGGCTTCACCGTCTTCACCGCCTGGGCCAGCAGCACGCCGTCGCGGTAGTAGCCGGACACCATCAGCACGTTCGCGCCGGACGCCTTGACCGCGGCCACCTGGGTGGTGAAGTCCGAGACGCTGGCCGGGTCGTAGCTGACCGCCGACACGACCTGCATCCCGAGCTTGGCCGCCTCGGCCGCGAAACCGTCCTTGACCGTGGTGCCGAACGGGCCCTGCTCGTGCAGGATCGCCACCTTGGCGGCCGGCTTGCCGGCGGCCTTGGACACCTCGCTCAGGTACTGCGCGCCCTGGGTGCCCATCACCTTCGAGCTGGGCTGGATCCGGAACACGTTCTTGTAGCCCTGGGACAGTAGTGAGTCGGAGCTGGAGATGTCGATGACGAACGGCACCTTGTTGCGCTCGGCAACGGTCGAGACGGTCGCGCTGACCGCGCTCTGATAGGTCCCGACCAGCGCGACCGCACCTTCGGAGACGATCCGCTGCGCCTCGCTCTGGCCGACCTCGGGCTTGCCCTGGGTGTCGGCACTGAGCAGTTCGAGTTTGGCGCCGCCGAGCGACTTGATCCCGCCGGCCGCGTTCACCGCCTCGACGGCGAGCTTGGCGCCGTTCTCCATCTGCTGGCCGTCCGCGGCGGCCGATCCGCTCAGCGGATGCAGCGAGCCGATCTTGATCGGGTCACCGGTGGCCCGATCCTGCGCGCCGCCACCGGCGCCGGCCGGAGCCGAACCACCGCAGCCGGCGAGAGGCAGCGCCGCGACGACCGCGACGGCGATCCAGGTCTTCTTCATGTCCGCTCCTGGCAAGAGGGTAATGTTCCGGTGGCCGGAACAGCCTGAGGCACAACAGTGGCACCGGCACCCCGGCCGGTCAAGCAGTCACGGCAAAAAGGTGCGATTCTCCGTGTATATCAACGGAATTGAGCGTTGACGGAGCACACCGTGACGTGGTGAGATGATGTTCCGCTGAACGGAACGGCGACAGATCGGGACGTCGGGAGAGGGGCTGGGATGGCCGACAGTGCAGGCACGGAGGCGGCGGCCCGGGTCGCGGACGTACTCATGTTGTTCACCGACGGACCGGACTTTCTCGGGGTCTCCGCGATCGCTCGCGAGCTCGACCTGTCCAAGGCCGTGGTGCACCGGATCCTGCAGACGCTGCTCCAGCGCGGCCTGATCGCCAGCCACTCGGACAGCCGCGGTTACAGCCTCGGCCCGGCGGCCGCCGCCCTCGGCGCCCGGGCGCTGCGCGAGTCGCGGCTGCGCACCGCCGCGATGCCGGTCCTGCGGGAACTGCAGCGGCTGACCGGTGAGACCACCACGGTGTCGGCGGTCGTCCCCGGCGGACGGGTCTACCTCGACCAGGTCGAGAGCGGCCTCGAGATCAAGATGACCGTCGAGGTCGGCCGCCGGTTCCCGCTGCACGCCGGGAGTTCGAGCACCTGCATCCTGGCGTTCCTGCCGGCCGCCGAGCGGGACGTGGTCCTGGCCGGTGAGCTGACCGCGTTGACCGACCGGACCATCGTCGACGCCGCCGCACTGTCCGAGCGGCTCGACCGGGTGGCCGGCTGCGGCTACGCGCGATCCGACGGCGAGCGCCAGGCCGGTGCGGCGTCGGTCGCCGCGCCGGTGTTCGGGTTCGACGGCTCGGTGCTCGGGGCGATCTCGGTCTGCGGGCCGGGCGCCCGGATCGACGACACCACCACCGAGCGCTTCATCCCCGTCCTGCGCAGCGCCGCCGACGAGATCTCCCGCGCCCTCGGCTGGCGCGGCGGCCTTCCCACCCGCTGAACCCTCTCCCCTCCACCGACCCAGGAGTAGATGCATGACGACCGGCCAGACCATCTCGACGGCAGCCGACGCGTTGCTCGCCGCCGTCAGTTCCGGGGTGCGGGTGATCGAACTCGGTCACCCGTTCTTCACCGGGATGCCCTGCTCGCCGAACCACCCGGGTTTCCGGATGAGCCTGCAGCGGCGGCACGGTGACATGGTCCGGCCGGACGGCGGATCGGCCGCGAACGAACTGATCGTCACCGGCGGCCACGTCGGCACCCATGTCGACGCGCTGTCCCACGTGAGCCACGACGGTCTGCTGCACGGCGGCGTCGACGCCTTCGAGGCACAGACCGGTGGACGGTTCTCCGCGCTCGGCGCCGAGCACACGCCCGCCCTGTTGTGCCGCGGCGTGCTCCTCGACGTGGCCGCCGTGCACGGCGTCGACATCCTCCCCGCCGGGTACGGCGTGACCGCGGCCGACCTGCGGGCCGCCGCGGACCGGGCCGGTGTCGAGGTCCGTCATGGCGATGTCGCCCTGGTCCGGACCGGCTGGGCCCGCAACTTCGACGACGCGCCGACCTATCTCGGTCAGCAGGACGGAGTCCCCGGGGTCACCGAGGACGGTGCCCGCTGGCTGCTCGAGTCCGGAGTACGCGTGACCGGATCGGACACCACGGCGTACGAACAGATCTCACCGGGCGCCGGGCACAGCGTGCTGCCGGTGCACCGGATCCTGCTGGTGGAGGGTGGCATCAACATCATCGAGCACCTGGCGCTGGAGGATGCCGCGGCCGAGGGGCTGACCGAGTTCGTGTTCGTGATGGCGCCGCTCCGGATTGTCGGCGGCACCGGCTCGCCGATCCGACCCTTCGCGGCAGTGCAGGCATGAGCGCCACCATCGTCCAGCGGCTGGCCCGGCTCGCCGCCGACGTCAGAGCCGAGGGGTTGCCGGCCGAGTTGCGGGTGGACGTGGCCCGCCGCGTGCTCGATGTGCTGGGGAACAGTCTGGCAGCCACCTCCCAGCCGTCCGCGCGCGCGGTTTCCGGCGTGGTCGGGGCCTGGGGAGGCGCCGAGCAGGCGACCGCGATCGGCACCGGCCTGAAGGTCCCGGCGGCCGCTGCCGCGCTGGTGAACGGAACGCTCGCGCACAGTCTCGACTTCGACGACACCCACCTGCCGTCGGTGCTGCACCCCTCGTCGCCGGTGGTGCCGGCCGCCCTGGCGATGGCCGAGGCGCGCGGCGTCGCCGGTACGGCGTTGCTCGACGCGGCGGGCGTCGGGATCGAGGTGGCGGTCCGGCTCGGCATGGGTGGTTACGACCGAGAGCTTGGCAACTCCGAGTTCTTCGAGCGCGGTCAGCACGCGACCTCGATCTGCGGCGCCGTCGGTGCCGCCGTCGCCGCCGCGATGGTGGCCGGGCTGGACGAGCAGGGCATCGCCCACGCCGCCGGGATCGCGGCGAGCATGGGCTCCGGCCTGCTCGAGGCCAACCGGACCGGCGGCACGGTGAAGCGAGTGCACTGCGGCTGGGCGGCGCACGCCGGCGTGGTCGCGACCGAGCTGACCGAGCACGGGCTGACCGGTCCGCCCACCGTGATCGAGGGCCGCTTCGGCTTCCTGCACGCGTTCTGCGGCGAGCGAGCCGACGTGGACGCCGTGGTCGACCGGCTGGGCGAGCACTGGGAGCTGCCCGGCATCTTCTTCAAGCCCTACCCGTGCAACCACTTCACCCACGCGGGCATCGACGCGGCCCTGCGGCTCCGGGCCGACGGCATCAAGGCCGAGGACATCGACACCCTCGAGCTCGGCCTGCCGACGCCGGTACTGCGAACCGTCGCGCAGCCGGTCGCCGAGAAGGCCCGGCCGGAGTCGGGGTACCACGCCGCCTTCAGCGGTCCGTACACCGTGGCCGCCGCCCTGCTCGGCGGTGGCGGACTCGGGCTCGGCCATGACGACTTCACCGACGCCGCCGCTGCCGACGAGGCCCGGCTCGCGCTGGCCGCGCGGGTGACCTGCGTGGCCGACGCCCGCTGCGACGAGATCTTCCCGGCACAGTTCCCCGCCGTACTGCGGGTCCGCCTGATCGACGGCAGCCGGCACGAGGTACGGATCGACGTCAACCGCGGTGGTCCGCAGAACCCGCTGTCGAGCGAGGAACTGCGGACCAAGTTCGAGCTCAACGCGGTAGCGGCGATCAGCGGGGAAGCCGCGGCCGAGCTGGCCACGGCGGCCCTCGGTCTTCCGGACGGGGTTCAGGTGGCGGAACTGATGGCCCTGGTCGGGGGCCGGATCAGCTGATGTTGCCGACCTCCGCGGCGATGGTGGTGGTGTCGCCGTGGCCGGTGTGGACGACCGTGCCGGTCGGCAGGGTGAGCAGCCTGGTGCGGATCGACTCAAGGATGGTCGGCTTGTCGGAGTACGAGCGGCCGGTGGCGCCGGGGCCGCCGTGGAAGAGGGTGTCGCCGGTGAAGACCGCCTCGAGGTCCTCCGCGTAGAGGGACGTGCTGCCGGGGCTGTGGCCGGGCGTGTGGATCGCCTTCACCGTGCTCCCGGCAACCTCGAAGGTGGTGCCGTCGACGAGGTCGTGGTCGGGAGCGTCGTCGTACACCGCCTCCCAGAGCATGGTGTCGGCCGAGTTGATCCAGATCGGGCACTTCAGCGCGTCCCGGACCTCGCCGGCCGCGTTGATGTGGTCGTTGTGGCCGTGCGTGCAGACCAGCGCCACCACCTGGCGATCCCCGACCGCCCGGACGATCGCGGCGGCGTTGTGGGCCGCGTCGATCACCAGCACCTCGTCGTCGTCACCGACCAGCCAGACGTTGTTGTCGACGTCCCAAGTCCCGCCGTCGAGACTGAAGGTGCCGGAGGTGATGAGTCGTTCGATCCTGGCGACCATCAGAAGACCACCACCGAACGCAGTACGTCGCCGTGGTGCATCTTGCCGAAGGCCGCCTCCACCTCGTCCAGCGCGATCGTCTCCGACACGAACCGGTCCAGCGGCAACCGGCCCTGCAGATGCAGGTCGATCAGCATCGGGAAGTCGCGGCTCGGCAGGCAGTCGCCGTACCAACTGGACTTGAGCGAACCGCCCCGGCCGAAGAAGTCGAGCAACGGCATCTCGAGCCGCATCTCCGGCGTCGGGACACCGACCAGGACGACCGTCCCGGCCAGGTCGCGGGCGTAGAAGGCCTGCTTCCAGGTCTCCGGCCGCCCGACCGCGTCGATCACCACGTCCGCGCCGAAACCGCCGGTGAGTTCCTGGACCGCGGTGACCACGCCATCGTGGTCGAGGTCCTTGGAGTTGACCGTATGGGTCGCGCCGAGTTCCTGGGCGACGTCGAGCTTGCGCTGGTCGATGTCGAGCGCGATCACCTTCGCGGCTCCGGCGAGCCGCGCGCCGACGACGGCCGCCGTACCGACGCCGCCGCAGCCGATCACGGCGACGGTGTCACCACGGCCGACGGTGCCGGTGTTCACCGCGGCGCCCAGGCCGGCCATCACTCCGCAGCCGAGCAGTCCGGCCACCTCGGCCTTCGCGGCCGGGTCGACCTTCGTGCACTGGCCGGCGGCGACCAGCGTCTTCTCGGCGAAGGCGCCGACGCCCAGCGCGGGCGACAACTCGGTGCCGTCGGCAAGGGTCATCTTCTGCTCGGCGTTGTGCGTGTTGAAGCAGTACCACGGGCGGCCGCGCAGGCAGGCGCGACAGTTCCCGCAGACGGCCCGCCAGTTCAGTACGACGAAGTCGCCGGACGCGACGTCGGTGACACCCTCGCCGACCGACTCCACGATGCCGGCCGCCTCGTGGCCGAGCAGGAACGGGAACTCGTCGTTGATCCCGCCCTCGCGGTAGTGCAGGTCGGTGTGGCAGACCCCGCAGGCCTGCACCTGCACGACCGCCTCCCCCGGACCGGGGTCGGGGATCGTGATCTCTTCGATGGTCACCGGGGCGCCCTTGCTCAGGGCGACTACTCCACGCACGGTCTGGCTCATGCGCCGACGCTAGCCGCCGAGACCCGTGTCCGTCAGCCTTCCGCGCGTCGCGCCGCGGAATTCCCGGGCGGACGAACCGGAGAAATGGGCTGGACTGCCGGGGTCTGTCCACCGGTCGGGGGACAGCCGGTCCGCCATCCGGCGCTCCCCGGGCCGGTGCCGGGAACGGGAAGGTTGAGCCATGACGCAGACAGACGATGCGGTGCGGGTCCGGGGACTCGTGAAGCGCTATCCGGGCAAGGTCGCCGTGGCCGGGGTCGATCTCGACATCCACCGCGGCGAGGTGTTCGCCCTGCTCGGCCCGAACGGCGCCGGCAAGACCACGACCACGGAGGTGCTGGAGGGGTACCGCCGTGCGGACGAGGGCGAGATCAGCGTCCTCGGGGTCGACCCCGGCAAGGGCGACCGGGTCTGGCGCAGCCGGCTCGGGATCGTGGCGCAGACCTCCCGGGACGAGGCGGAACTGACCGTCGCCGAACTCGTCAGCCACTACGCCGGCTACTACCCCGCGCCGCGCGACGCGGACGAGGTGATCGCCTCGGTTGGGCTGGAGGAGAAGCGAAGGACCCGGACCCGCAAGCTGTCCGGCGGCCAGCGGCGCCGCCTCGACGTCGCGCTCGGCGTCGTCGGCAACCCGGAACTGCTGTTCCTGGACGAGCCGACGACCGGGTTCGACCCCGAGGCCAGGCGCCAGTTCTGGACCCTGATCGAGAACCTGCGCACCGAGGGCACCACCGTCCTGCTCACCACCCACTACCTGGATGAGGCCGAGCACCTGGCCGACCGGGTCGGCGTGATCGCGGACGGCCGGATGATCGAGGTCGGGACCCCGGAAACCCTCGGCGGTCGCGGAGCCCGCACCGCGCGGGTGTCCTGGCTGGACGCCGACGGGGCGCACGAAGTACGGACTGATCGGCCGACCGCGGAGGTCGCGGCGCTGATGGCTCGGTTCGACGGTGAGGTACCAGAACTCGAGATCCGGCGGCCGAGTCTGGAAGACATCTATCTGGAACTGATCGCTTCTTTGGAAGGAGCCGTTCGATGAGCAGCGCCACCGCGCCGGTCCGCGAGGTCACCGCCAAGCCGCTGCCGTCGACGCTCACGGTCGGCCTGTCCAGGGTCGGGCTGGAGGTGAAGCAGTTCTTCCGCGAGAAGGAGCAACTGCTCTTCACGTTCTTCTTCCCGATCATCTTCCTGGCCATCTTCTCCGCCGTCTTCGGCGACTCCGACTTCGGCGACGGCGTCAACGCGGCCACCTACTTCACCCCCGGGATGATCGCCTCCGGCATCTTCCTGACCAGCTTCCAGTCGCTCGCGATCACCATCGCGATGGAACGCGACGAGGACCTACTGAAGCGGCTGCGCGGTACGCCGATGTCGCCGCAGTCCTACTTCATCGGCAAGATCGGGCTGGTCCTGGTCACCTCGGTCGCGCAGTTCGGGCTGCTGCTCGCGATCGCCGGGCTGCTGCTCGGGGTGGACATCCCGACCGCTCCGGAGAAGTGGCTGCACTTCCTGTGGATCTTCGTCCTCGGTACGGCGTCCGGCTCGGTGCTGGGGATCGCGTTCTCCGTCGTACCGAAGTCGGGTAAGGCGGCGTCCGCGGTCGTCACGCCGGTGGTCCTGCTGCTGCAGTTCATCTCCGGCGTGTACTTCGTGTACAGCAGCCTCCCGGCCTGGATGCGCGGTGTCGCAGAGATCTTCCCGCTGAAGTGGCTTGCGCAGGGGATGCGGTCGGTGTTCCTGCCGGAGGGCTACGAGGTGAACGAGCCTGGTGGGTCTTGGCAGTTGGGGCTCGGTGCTCTGGTGTTGTCGGCTTGGCTCGTGGTCGGGCTGGTCGTCGGGCAGCGGGTGTTCCGCTGGACCCGCCGGGATGCCGGCTGACCATGCTGGCGAGCGTGCGCCGCGGCTGGAGGAAGATGGTGGGCATGGAAGAAGCCAGCGGGAAGGTCGACGAGCCGGTCTGGGTTCGTACGCTGGTCGCCTGGCACGTCGTGTTCTGGACCCTGCTCGGCGTCATCGCCTCAGCCTCGCTGATCTCCCCCGACTTCAGTGCGCGGCAGCGGATCGTCTACCTGAGCCTGCTGGGCCTCCTCGGCCTCGGATACCAGTTCATCGCCAAGCCGGCGATGGTGTCGCGGCACGAACTGCCGTCCCACCTCTACCGGTTGCTGATGATCTGCTGCGTCGCCGGCGCGGTGGCGATCTACCCGCAGTCCACCTTCATCATGTTCATCGTCTCGCCACAGATCTGGCTGCTGAGCGACCGGATCCTCGACGCGGTGATCTTCAGCCTGCTGCTGATCACCGCGGTCGGGACAGCCCAACTGTGGCAGGCCGGCTTGACCATGGACGCGTTCTGGAACATCCTGCCGTGGATGCTCATCAGCCTGGTGGTGAGCCTGCTGCTCGGCATCTGGATCGACAAGGTGATCAACCAGAGCGAGCAACGCGCCGAACTGATCCACGAACTCCAGGCCACCCGCGACGAACTCGCCGCCGCGCACCACACGGCCGGGGTGATGGCCGAGCGCGAACGGATGGCCCGCGAAATCCACGACACCCTGGCGCAGGGCATGACCAGCATCGTGATGCTCGCCCAGACCGGCGCCGTCGAGCTCGCCCGCGGTACTGCGGAACCGGTCGCCGCCCGGCTGGCCGCGATCGAGGACACGGCTCGGGAGAATCTTGCCGAGGCACGTGCGCTCGTGGCGGCCTTCACCCCGGTGGCGCTGTCGGGCGCGACGCTGACCGAAGTACTGCGGCGGCAGGCTGAGCGGTTCGCGGCGGAGACGGGCGTCGACGTACAGGTCTCGCTTGACCTGCCGGACGACGAGGTGGCCGCGCTGCCGCAGGGTCAGCAGGTGGTGTTGCTGCGGGCGGCGCAGGAGTCGCTCGCCAACGTGCGCAAGCATGCGGGGGCTACTCGGGTGCTGATCACGCTCGGCATGTCGGCTGACGGGGTGGCGATCGAGATCAGCGATGACGGGTCCGGCTTCGAGCCGTTGGCCGCGGCTGCCGGGTTCGGTCTCGCGGCCATGCGGGGTCGGGTCGAAGAGTCCGGCGGGACTGTTCAGGTGGACACCGCGCCGGGTCGCGGTACTCGGGTTCAGGTACTCATCCCAGCGACAAATCGGGAGGCTTCGTGAAGGTACGGGTGCTGGTGGTCGACGATCACCCGGTGGTTCGGTCCGGCCTGATCGGGATGCTGGCCGTCACCGACGACATCAAGGTGGTTGGCGAGGCCGGCGACGGCGAGGAAGCACTCGCGCTGGTCGAGGCGACCCGCCCGGATGTCGTCCTGATGGACCTGCGGATGCCGCGACGAGACGGCGTCTCGGCGACCGGCGCCATCGTGTCGGGGTATCCGTCGACGAAGGTGCTGGTGCTGACGACGTACGACACGGACACCGACATCCTCCACGCCGTCGAAGCCGGCGCCGCGGGCTATCTGCTGAAGGACACCCCGCACGCCGATCTCCTGGACGGCATCCGCGCCGCCTCCCGCGGCGAAACCGTCCTAGCCCCACCGGTAGCCGCCCGCCTGATGTCCCGCCTCCGTACTCCGGCCGCACCCGCCGCGGCCCAGCCGTCCCCGCGCGAACTAGAGGTCCTGGCCGCGGTCGCCCGCGGCCTGAGCAACGCCGAAATCGGCCGAGAACTCTTCATCGGCGAGGCCACCGTCAAAACCCACCTACAACGCCTCTTCACCAAGCTGGACGTAGACGACCGCACCCGAGCAGTGACAGTTGCCATAGAGCGAGGCCTACTACCGTCGCCCCGCCGCTGAGCTACCTGCCGCGGTCGGAGTCCTGGGCGGGTCCAGAGGTGCGCTGCCGCAGGTCGCGCTCCGCGCCGTCCGTCTGGACGCGCTGAGCCGACCGCGGGGTCGGGTTCATCGCGGCGCGGGCTGCCATCGCCAGGTCGACGCTTTCCTGCGCCGCGGCGTTCGCGGTCGGTTCGGCGTCTTCGAGGCCCGACCGCAGACCGCGCAGTCCGCCGCGGACATCCATCACGCCTTCGTCGACACCCCGGCTCGCTCGGCGGATCGCGTCAGCGGCCTCCTCGCGGTCGTGGACGCGGTCCGGCTGGTTGCGCAGCCGGTTGAGATCGACGCTGGTCTCCTCGAGCCGCTCACCGGCCCGGTCGGTGCCCCGCCCGGCGTCCTGGATGACCTCGGCGAGAGAGTCCAGCCGTCCCCGCAACAGCATCGTCGCCTCGCCTCGCTGACCCGGCAACTGCTCGAGCTCGTCGAGGGTCTGCAGTCCGGCGTTGAGGGCGACAGAGGCCTTCCTCAACTCGCCGCGGACGTCCTCCAGCCCTTCGTGCCCCCGATTGATCCGCTGCCTGATCCCGTACGCGGCCTCCTGCGCGATCGCCATCTGCCGCTCCGGCAGTTCGGAGTCGTACATCCGGTTCGCCTGGGCGGACAGCTCTGAGATCTCGTCCTCGGTCCGGCGCAGCACGTTGTCGACGTCGTCGGCCGCCTCGGCCGCGAACGACAGCGCGGTACGGGCCGCGACCAGTGCGTTCGCGGTCCGGTCGGTCAGCTCGACGGCCGCCGCCTGCTCGGTCTCGACGCTCATCGCGGGGTGTCCTTCCGACCGGCCAGCTCGTCATCCTTCGCCAGCGCCTGCCGCAGTGAGGCACCGACAGCCCGGATCTCGGCGCGCGCGGCGCGCAGGTTCGGGTCCGGCACCTGCTCGTCCGGCAGTCCGGGCATCGGCTCCGTCGGTTGATCTGGCACGGTCGGCACTCCCTTGTCGATGACGCTGAACAGTCGCACACGAGCGTAGACGGCCCGGAGTTCACCGGCGTTCCCGCCTGTTTCCTACTTCAGCCGCGCCGGCGCGCCGCCGCACGCAGTACGGGTGGTCAGGTGGGCTCGACCTGGTTGGGGACGGCGCCGCCGTAGCGGCGGTCGCGTTGGGCGTAGAGCTCGATCGCGCGCCAGAGGTCGCGGCGGTCGAAGTCGGGCCAGAGGGTGTCGAGGAAGACCATCTCCGCGTACGCCAACTGCCAGACCAGGAAGTTGGAGGTGCGCTGCTCCCCCGAGGACCGGACGAACAGATCGACCGGCGGGATGTCGGGCGCGTACAGATGCCGCGCGATCGTCTTCTCGGTGATCCGGTCCGGGTTGAGCTTGCCCGCGGCAACCTCCGCGGCGATAGACCGCATCGCGTCGGCGATCTCCGCCTGGCCGCCGTAGTTCACGCAGAACTGCAACGTGATGGTGTCGTTGTCCTTAGTCCGTTCCTGGGCGTCCTCGAGTTCGGAGATCACGCTCTTCCACAACCGCGGCCGCCGCCCGGACCAGACCACCCGCACCCCCATCGCGTCGAGTTCGTCGCGGCGGCGGTGGATCACGTCCCGGTTGAACCCCATCAGGAACCGGACCTCTTCCGGCGACCGGGCCCAGTTCTCGGTGGAGAACGCATAGGCCGAGATGTACTTCACCCCGATCTCGATCCCACCCTTGATCACGTCCAGCAGCGAGGCCTCCCCCGCCTTGTGCCCCTCGGTCCGCGGCAGATTCCGGGCCTTGGCCCAGCGCCCGTTCCCATCCATCACGATCGCCACATGCCGAGGCACCAACTCAGCCGGAATCCCCGGCGGCCGAGCCCCCGACGGATGCGGCTCAGGAGCAACCACTTCCCCGCGCCGAACCCGCTCCACCCGACCCCGACGACGACCAATAGGCGACATACCCCAGATCCTTTCAAACCGCGTTCGCCCACCAGGCTCTAGGGGCAGGGACGAGGCGCGGGAGTGGCTTGAACACCGGCAGAGACGTTGTCCGGGGCTCCCGGTCAGGCCTCGGGGGTGAGATTCAGTTGGGGGTTTTCGGTCGTTAGGTCTAGATGTGGGAGGGAGCGGAGTTGGCGGTCCAGGTGCCAGGCTACGAAGGCGGAGACCAGGCCGGCGGCTTCTCGGCGGGTGCGGGGGTCGGTGCGTTCCGCGGTGGGCCAGTCGCCGGTTAGGAGGGCTGCCAGGAGGACGACAGTGGCGGGGGCGGGCATGGCGCAGGCGGGTGGGCGGCAGGTGGTGCAGACCATGCCGCCGGCGGCGGGGTTGAAGGCTCGGTGGGGGCCTGGTTCGCCGCACTTGGCGCAGTCCTCGAAGGAGGGGGCGTAGCCGGAGATCGCCAGGGAGCGTAGGAGGAAGGAGTCGAGGACGAGGCCGGGCGGGCGTTCGCCGGTGGAGAGGACTCGGAGGGCGCCGGCCAGGAGGAGGTGTTGCGGGGTGGCGGGCTCTTTTTCCTCTACTACGAGGCGGTCGGCCGTTTCCAGGAGCACGGTGCCGGTGGTGTAGCGGGCGTAGTCGCCGACGATGCCTTCGCCGTACGCCGAGATCGACTCGGCCTGGGTGACCACGTCGAGGGTCCGGCCGGTCGCGAGTTGCAGGTCGACGTAGCTGAAGGGTTCGAGCCGGGCGCCGAAGCGGGACGACGTACGGCGTACTCCCTTGGCGACCGCGCGGATCTTGCCGTGGCTGCGGGTCAGGAGCGTGGCGATGCGGTCGGCTTCGCCCAGTTTCTGGGTCCGGAGCACGATCGCCTCGTCACGGTAGAGCGGCATCCACCCATTCTCTCAGGTCCGCGCCAGGTACTCGGCGAGGCTGATCGGTGGGCGCCCGGTGAGGTCCTCCACGGCGCTGCTGACGCCGCTGAGTTCCCCGCTCGCGATCGCCGCGTACGACGTGACCCAGCCGGCCACCTCCCACGACGGCGCGCCGAAGCACTCCCGGGACCGGTACGCCTCGTCCAGCGTCTCCGCCTCGTACCGCACGGGCCGGCCCAGGGTCCGACCGAGCAACGCGGCCGCCTCCGCCAGGGTGAACGCGGACGGCCCGGTGAGGTCGTACGTCATCCCCGAATGCTCCCTCGACACGAGCACCCGGGCGGCCACCTCGGCGACGTCATCGCGCGCGACCGCCGCCACGGACCCGTCACCGGCCGGTCCGCGCAGCACCCCGTCCTCGCCGACGAAGCCGGGGACGAAGTCGAGATAGAGGTTGTCCCGCAGGAAGGTGAAATCCACTCCGGTCCCGCGGATGTGCTGCTCGGTGTGCCAGTGGTCGCGGGCGAAGGTGAAGGTCGCCGCGGGCGAGGCGCCGACGAACGACGTGTACACGATCCGCCGTACGCCGGCCGCCACCGCGGCGTCAACCGTTGCCTTATGCAAGGAAACCCGATCGGCGGATTCCGTGGCACTGAGCATCAACAGGGTGTCCACCTCGTCGAGCGCGTCCAGCAGCGCCGCCTGCTCCCCGTACGCCGCCCGCGCCACCTCCGCGCCCGGCAACTCCGGCGCACGCTGCGGGTCTCGCACAACCAGCCGCTGCCGTACACCGGACTCCGCCAGCCGCCGCGCGATCCGCGAACCCAGCTTTCCCGTGGACCCGGTGACTGCGATCAGGCCGGCCGGTACGCCCGGCAGCCCCGATCCCGGTCCGGCATCCGGCTCCACGGAGTACGTCATCGGCCCACCATCTCCATCCCGCCCGCGTTGTACCGATCCCCCGCGACAGCGTCGGCCGGGAACGCCGCATCCAGCTCGGCGAGATCCTCGGCCGTCAACGTCACGTCCACCGCGCCCAGGTTCTGCTCCAGATAGGTACGCCGCTTCGTCCCCGGGATCGGCGCGATGTCATTGCCCTGGGCAAGCAGCCAGGCGAGCGCCAGCTGACTCGGCAGCACCCCCTTCGACTCGGCCAGCGAACGGACCTTCGCCACCAGGTCCAGGTTGCGCTGGAAGTTCTCCCCGCTGAACCGCGGCATCCCGCGGCGCATGTCGTCGGCCGGGAAGTCGTCCGGCGAGGTGATCTGCCCGGTCAGGAATCCCCGTCCCAGCGGGCTGAACGGCACGAACCCGACCCCGAGTTCCCGCAGCGTCGGCAGTACGCCGGTCTCCGGGTCGCGGGTCCACAGCGACCACTCGCTCTGCACCGCACTGATCGGATGTACCGCGTGCGCCGCGCGAACCGTGTCGCCGGACACCTCGGACAGCCCGAGATACCGCACCTTTCCGGCCTCGACCGCCTCCGCCATCGCCCCGACGGTCTCCTCGATCGGCACCTGCGGATCCCGCCGGTGCAGGTACCACAGGTCGACGTGGTCGACGCCGAGCCGGCGCAACGAGGCGTCGATGGCGCTCCGGGCATACTCCGGGCTCCCGTTCACGCCGCTCGGCAGCGACTGGCCCGCGGCCGGGCTCTGGAAGCCGAACTTGGTCGCCAGCACCACCTCGTCCCGGCGCCCGGCCAGGGCCCGCCCGACGAGTTCCTCGTTCGCGCCGTCGCCGTACACGTCGGCGGTGTCGATGAAGGTGCAGCCGGCATCGATCGCGGCGTGCACGGTCGCGATCGACTCGTCGTCGTCGCCGCGGACGCCATAGGACTGTGACATCCCCATGCAGCCGAGTCCGAGGCTGGAAACGGTCAGTTCTCCGAGCTGGGATTTACGCATACCCCGAACCTACCGCCACACCGCGAGCGCTGTAGCGCAGGTGGGGCGTCTACAGACCCTGATAGCTCGGGGCGGCCGGTGCGCCGTCTTCGAGGAGGGTCGCGAGGAGATGCGGGCGCGAGCGCGGCGAGAAGACGTCAGGTCCCCGGTGGGACTGGAGCTCGGCGAGGGTTCCCAGCGGAACCGCTGGGAACCGAAGCGGGCGTTGACTTTCCGCATCGGGGTGTTCGACTCGGCCGTCCACGGGTGCAGGAGTTTCTGCGTGGACCGGTGCCAAACAGACGCGGGGTCCACCCGCCACTCGAACAGCAGCGGATGGACCCCGAAAAATGCGTCAGCGAGTCGCGCGGTTGATCGCCGAGACGACCGCCTTCAGCGAGGCGGTGAGGATGTTCGCGTCGCGGCCGACACCCCAGTACACGTCGTCGCCGACCTCGCACTCGACGTACGCCGCGGCCAGGGCGTCACCGCCGGCCGAGAGCGCGTGCTCGTGGTAGTCCAGCACCCGTACGTCGTACTTCAGCGGCTTGATCGCGTCCACGAAGGCCGAGACCGGGCCGTTGCCCTCGCCGACCAGTTCGTGCGGTACGCCGTGGGAGTACACCTGGACGCGCAGTGTGTCGTTCTGGCCCTCGCTCGACGACGAGTTCACCGTCAGCAGCGACAGCGGGCCGGGCTCCAGGTACTCGGCGGAGAAGATGTCCCACATCTGCTGGGGGCCGACCTCGCCGCCCTCGGAGTCGGTGTGCTGCTGGATCACCCGGCTGAACTCGATCTGCAGCCGGCGCGGCAGGTCGAGCCGGTGCTCCGACTTCATGATGTAGGCGACGCCGCCCTTGCCGGACTGCGAGTTGACCCGGATGACCGCCTCGTACGACCGGCCGACGTCCTTCGGGTCGATCGGCAGGTACGGCGCCTCCCAGGCGATCTCGCCGACCGGGCGGCCCTCGGCCGCGGCCTGCTTGTCCAGCGCCTCCAGACCCTTCTTGATCGCGTCCTGGTGGGAGCCGGAGAAGGCGGTGTAGACCAGGTCGCCGGCGTACGGCTGGCGCTCCGGGACCCGCATCTGGGTGCAGTACTCGACCGTGCGGCGGATCTCGTCGATGTCGGAGAAGTCGATCTGCGGGTCGATGCCCTGGCTGAACAGGTTCATGCCCAGCGTGACCAGGTCGACGTTGCCGGTGCGCTCGCCGTGGCCGAACAGGCAGCCCTCGACCCGGTCCGCCCCCGCCATCAGGGCCAGCTCGGTCGCGGCGACCGCACTACCGCGGTCGTTGTGCGGGTGCAGGCTGATGGTGGAGTGCTCGCGCCGGGTCAGGTTGCGGCTGAACCACTCGATCTGGTCGGCGTACACGTTGGGCGTCGACATCTCGACGGTGGCCGGCAGGTTCAGGATGATCTCGCGGCCCTCGGCGGGCTGCCAGACGTCGCTGACCGCCTCACACACCTCGAGCGCGAACTCCAGTTCGGTGCCGGTGAAGATCTCCGGGCTGTACTGGTAGCCGAACTCGCAGTCGCCCAGCATCTCGTCGGCGTACTTCATCACGGTCTCGGTGCCGCGGACCGCGATGTTGCGGCACTCGGCCTTGTCGACGTTGAAGACGACCCGGCGGAACAGCGGCGCGGTCGCGTTGTAGAGGTGGATCGTCGCCTTCGGCGAGCCCTGCAGCGACTGCACGGTCCGCTCGATCAGCTCCTCGCGCGCCTGGGTCAGCACCGAGATGGTGACGTCGTCGGGGATCGCGTCGCCCTCGATCAGGCTGCGGACGAAGTCGAAGTCGTACTGGCTGGCGCTCGGGAAGCCGACCTCGATCTCCTTGTAGCCCATCCGTACCAGCAGGTCGAACATCCGCCGCTTGCGGGCCGGGGACATCGGCTCGACCAGCGCCTGGTTGCCGTCACGCAGGTCGGTGGAGAGCCAGCGCGGGGTCCGGTCGACGGACTTGGCCGGCCAGGTCCGGTCGGGCAGCGCGATCGGCGGGAACGCGCTGTAGCGCCCGATCGGCATACCGGAGGGTTGCTGGACGGGCTGAGGCTGGTTCTTCGGTGCCATGATGCGGGTTCTCCTCGCGGGAAAGGGTGTACTGCGGTGGTCGAGTTCGACCGGCGCAGTGCGACCGGAGTACGGCGAGACTCCGCGGCGAGGGAACCGGCCTACGTCAGGCCTCGCCGCGGCAGCGAAGGAGGAGAATCTGGTGCCGCATGATGTCAAGGAGTCTAAGCACAACCCGATCCGGAGGTCGAACCGGGGGTCTCGACCCGTGAGATACGGAGCGTGACGAGTTGCCTTCAAGCTTGGTTGAATTTCTAAGCTCTCAGACATGAGCGAATCCCTGCAGGACCGGGTCGGCAGCCGCGGACTCGGCGTTCTCGTCACTCTCAAGCGCGACGGCCGCCCGCAGCTGTCCAACGTCAGTTACACCTACGACGCCGCCCGCAAGCTGGTCCGGGTCTCACTCACCGACGGCCGCGCCAAGACCGCCAACCTGCGGCGCGATCCGCGGGCGAGCCTCTACGTGAACGGCCCGGGCGGCGGTACGTACGTCGTGCTCGAGGGCAAGGCGGAGCTCAGCGCGGTGGCAACGGATCCGCACGACGAGGTGGTCGAGGAACTCATCGACCTGTATCGGCACGCGGCCGGCAAGGAACACCCCGACTGGGACGACTACCGCCGGGCCATGGTCGACGATCACCGATTGGTCTTCTCGATGACCGTCGACCACGCCTACGGGATGCCGACGCCCTGAGTCAGCGCAGGTCGAACCGGTCGAGCTCCATCACCTTCACCCAGGCCGCGACGAAGTCCCGGACGAACTTGTCCTGCGCGTCCTGGCTCGCGTAAACCTCCGACAGTCCCCGCAGTTGCGAGTTGGAGCCGAAGACCAGGTCGACAGCAGTCGCCGTACCCCTGACCTCACCGGTCCCGACGTCGCGGATGTCGAAGACGTTTTCCTCCGACTCCGAAGCCCGCCATTCGGTGCCCGCGGCAAGCAGGTTCACGAAGAAGTCGTTGGTCAGGGCGTCGGACCGGTCGGTGAAGACGCCGTGCCGGGTCCGGCCGAAGTTGGCGCCGAGGGCGCGCAGGCCGCCGACCAGGACGGTCATCTCCGGTGCCGTCAGGCTCAGCATGTAGGCCCGGTCCAGCAGCAGTGTCTCCGGTGGGAGCTTCTCCCCCGCCTGCAGATAGTTGCGGAAGCCGTCGGCCCTCGGCTCGAGCATGCCGAACGACTCGACGTCGGTCTCCTCCTGTGACGCGTCCGTCCGGCCCGGGTGGAAAGCGACGGTGACGTCCTGCCCGGCGTTGCGCGCCGCCTGCTCCACGGCCGCGGAGCCGCCGAGCACGATCAGGTCAGCCAGCGACACACGCTTCCCGCCGGTCTGTGCGGCGTTGAAGTCCTGCTGGATCTGCTCGAGCGCCTGCAGCACCTTCGCCAGCTCGGCCGGCTCGTTGACCTCCCAGCCGCGCTGCGGCTCCAGCCGGATCCGCGCCCCGTTGGCACCTCCACGCTTGTCGGTGGTGCGGAAACTGGCCGCGGACGCCCAGGCCGTGGAGACCAACTGCGAGACCGACAGGCCAGAGGCGAGAATCTTGTCCTTCAGCGCCGCGACGTCCTGGTCGTCGATCAGCTCGTGGTCGACGGCCGGGACCGGGTCCTGCCACAGCTGAGGCTCCGGAACCCACGGACCGAGGTACCGCGAGACCGGGCCCATGTCACGGTGCAGCAGCTTGTACCAGGCCTTGGCGAAGGCCAGCGCGAACTCGTCCGGGTGCTCGAAGAACCGCCGCGAGATCCGCTCGTACTCCGGGTCGACGCGCAGCGCCAGGTCCGTCGTCAGCATCGTCGGGCGGTGCTTCCGGGCCGGGTCGTACGCGTCCGGCACGTTCTCCTCGGCGTCCGTCGCCACCCACTGGTGGGCACCGGCCGGGCTCCGGGTGAGCTCCCACTCGTGGCCGAAGAGGTTCTCGAAGAAGCCGTTGCTCCACTGCGTCGGCGTACTGGTCCAGGTCACCTCGAGACCACTGGTGATGGTGTCGGCGCCCTTGCCCGTGTTGAAGCTGCTCTTCCAGCCGAGACCCTGCCCTTCGAGCGGGCAGCCCTCGGGCTCGGGGCCGACGTGGTCCGCGGGTCCGGCGCCGTGGGTCTTGCCGAACGAGTGACCGCCGGCGATCAGGGCGACGGTCTCCTCGTCGTTCATCGCCATCCGGCGGAACGTCTCGCGGATGTCGCGCGCCGCGGCGACCGGGTCGGGGTTGCCGTTCGGGCCCTCGGGGTTGACGTAGATCAGGCCCATCTGGACGGCTCCCAGGGGCCCGGACAGGGCCCGGTCGCCGCTGTAGCGCTCGTCACCGAGCCAGGCGTCCTCCGGACCCCAGAAGATCTCCTCCGGCTCCCAGACGTCCTCGCGCCCGAAGCCGAACCCGAAGGTCTGGAAGCCCATGTCCTCCAGCGCGACGTTGCCGGCCAGCACCAGCAGGTCGGCCCACGAGATCTTCCGGCCGTACTTCTGCTTCACCGGCCACAGCAGCCGGCGGGCCTTGTCGAGGTTGGCGTTGTCCGGCCAGCTGTTCAGCGGCGCGAACCGCTGGGCGCCGTCGCCGGCGCCACCGCGGCCGTCCTCGATCCGGTAGGTGCCGGCCGAGTGCCAGCTCATCCGGATGAAGAGCGGTCCGTAGTGGCCGAAGTCGGAGGGCCACCAGTCCTGGGACGTCCGCATCACCTGGACGATGTCCGACTTGAGCTCGTCGACGTCGAGCTTGGCGAACTCGGCCGCGTAGTCGTAGTCGGGGTCCATCGGGTTGGACCGCGTCGCGTGCGGGTGCAGGACCGACAGGTCGAGCTGGTTGGGCCACCAGTCCTTGTTGGTTCTCGGCCGGCCGACCTTGGCGGTCGGGGCGTCGATCGCGGGATTCTCGCTCTCGCTGCCGTGGTGGGACACGGCGGGCGTCTCGGACATGCTCAACCTTTCGGTGCAGAGGGTGGATCAGGAACCGGCGGCGGTACAGGAGGGGCATAGGCCCCAGAAGACGACCTCGGCCTCATCGACGGAGAAGCCGTTCTGGTGGGACGGCGACAGGCACGGAGCCTCGCCGACGGCGCAGTCCACGTCGACGATGACGCCGCAGGACCGGCACACCAGGTGGTGGTGGTTGTCCCCCACCCGGGCCTCGTAGCGGGCCACCGTTCCGGCCGGCTGGATGCGCCGCAACAGACCTGCGTCGGTGAGCGCGCGCAGTACGTCGTAGACGGCCTGGTGGGACACGTCAGGCAGGTCCCGGCGGGCCGCCTGGATGATCGAATCGGTGTCGGCGTGCGGATGCGCGTGTACGGCGTGCAGCACCGCCACCCGCGGCCGGGTGACGCGGAGCGCCGCACTCCGCAGCAACTGCTGGAGGTCAGACTCGGTGGCCACCTTTCGCAGTCTTGTGTTTTGCCTGGAACCAGTCAAGATTTCGGCCCCCGTCCGGCGCGTCTGGGGTGGCCGGCCGGCGGGGAACATGGTCACCGGGCATAAATCACTCGCGGTGATCGGCCCTCCGGGTGGACTCTGGCGTCGTGGACATCATCAGGGTTTCCCCCGACGACGACGCCGGCTGCGCGGACGCAGTGGCACTGATCACCGCCACCCACGCGGTGGACTGCCCTGCTGCCCTGGTCTCAACGCCCCTCGGCTATGCGGCTCACCTCCGCCACGGCTGGGACGGCGACCCGGGCCGCAGCTACCTGGCGCGCGAGGCGGACGGGTCCCTGGTGGGTCTGCTCCACCTCCAGGCACCGACGTACGACAACACCAACCTGGCCTGGGTCAATGTCGAGGTCCATCCGGACCACCGCGGCCGTGGCATCGGCAGCGAACTGATCCGGTACGGCGAGCAGGTGGCCGCCGAGCTCGGCCGGAACTCGATCGGCACCGACACCTGGGACCTGCCGAAGGCGGACTCGTTCGTCAAGCGGCACGGGTTCGAGCAGAAGGCGGTCGAGGTGAACCGCCGCCAGGACATCGCGAACCTGGACTGGGCCGCCGTGCAGAAGCTGAACGACGAGGCGGAGCAGGCGTCGCAGGCCTACGAGCTGATCAGGATCTCCGGGAAGCTCCCGGACGAACTGCTCGACGGCATGGTCGCGGTGACCGCCTCGATCAACGACGCGCCCAAGGACGACCTGGACATCGAGGACGACCTGTTCACCCCGGAGCGGCTACGCGCGTACGAGACCGCTCAGGAGGCGCACGATCGGAGCCTGTACCGGGTGATCGCGCGGGAGCGGAGTACCGGGGAGCTGGCGGGGCACTCGACCATCACGGTCGAGCGGGAACGCCCGCACATCGCCGAGCAGGCCGACACCGCCGTCTCCCGCGCCCACCGGGGCCATCGCCTCGGCGCGCTCGTCAAGACGGGCATGCTGCTCTGGATGCGCGAGGCCGAGCCGGCCGTGACCCAGCTGGACACCTGGAACGCGGAGTCCAACGACCACATGATCGCCATCAACGAACAGCTCAACTACCACATCGTGGCCCGCGTCCTCGCCTACCAGAAGGCGCTCTAGACCTTCTCGATGACGGTGACGGACATCTGGTTGGTGACGGTGAAACCCAGGCTGTCGTAGAGGCGGATGGCAGTGGCGTTGGTGCCTCCGGCGTGCAGGAACGGGCGGGCGCCGGCCTGGTGGATGCCTGCGGCAACCGCACGGATCAGCCGGGTGCCCAGGCCTTGGCCCCGATGGTCCGGGTGGGTGCAGACGGCACTGATCTCGATGTAGCCGGGCGGGCGCAGGCGCTCGCCGCCCATCGCGATCAGCTCGCCGTCGCGGCGGAGGCCGAGGTAGCGGCCGAACTCGATGGTGCGGGGGCGGAACGGGCCTGGTTCGGTGAGGAGCGTCAGGGCGAGCATCTCCGGGACGTCCTCCGGGCCGAGCACAACCGCCTCGGGGTCGTCGGCACCGAAGGACTCGGGAGCCACGAACTGGATGAGGTCGAATCGGCGGTCGACTGTGAAGGTGTCCGGGATCGGCAGGTCGGGGCGCATCAACGCGACGCTCTGGCCGGCATCGAGCATCGCGGCCGCGTCGGCCCAGTCCTGGTCGGTCACGTCGTCCGGCAGGCCGAGGAACGGGCCGACCTCCTGGGGATAGAGCCGGACGCGCCCGCGGGTCTCAGCCAGACCGGCATGCGCGGCCGACAGGGCGTAGTACGCGGGATTGGTCAGTACTCCGCCCCTGGTGGAGGTCGGCGGCACTAGAACCCCAGTTTGCGCAGGTGCTTGGCGTCGGTCTGCCAGTTCTTGGCGATCTTGACGTGCAGGTCGAGGTAGACCGGCGTACCGAGCAGGGCCTCGATCTGGCGGCGCGCGTTCGCGCCGACCTCGCGCAGCCGGGCGCCCTTGTGGCCGATCACGATGCCCTTCTGGCTGTCCCGCTCCAGGAAGATGTTGGCGTAGATGTCGAGCAGCGGCTTGTCCTCCGGCCGGCCCTCGCGCAGGCCCATCTCGTCGATGGTGACCGCGATCGAGTGCGGCAACTCGTCCCGGACGCCTTCGAGCGCGGCCTCGCGGATCAGTTCGCCGACCAGGATCTCCTCGGGCTCGTCGGTCACGTCTCCGTCGGGGTAGAGCGGCTGGCCGACCGGCAGGAACTTCACCAGTTCGTCGGCGACCACCTCCACCTGGTAGCCCGACGTCGCCGAGACCGGGACGACCGACGCCCACTCGATCCCGACGGACTCGCCCAGTTTCTGGATCTCCGCCAGGTGCTCGACCATCCGCTCCGGCGCGACCAGGTCGGCCTTGGTCGCCAGCGCCACCTTCGGGGTCTTGGCGACCTTCGCGGCCTCGGTCACCAGGAACCGGTCGCCCGGGCCGATCTTGTCGCTGGCCGGCAGGCAGATCCCGATCACGTCGACCTCGGCCCAGGTGGTCTTGACGACGTCGTTCAGCCGCTCACCGAGCAGGGTGCGCGGCTTGTGCAGCCCCGGGGTGTCGACCAGGATCAGCTGCGCGTCGGGGCGGTGCACGATGCCCCGGACCGCGTGCCGGGTGGTCTGCGGCTTCGACGAGGTGATCACGATCTTCTGCCCGACCAGGGCGTTCGTGAGCGTGGACTTGCCCGCGTTCGGCCGGCCGACGAAACAGGCGAAGCCGGACTTGAACTCGGCGATCACGTTCTCAGGTGTGGTCGACATCACGAACCTCTCCGTTGCCGTTGGCAACGACTACCGGAAGAGCGGCACCGCCGAAGTGGCGGACCACCTCGACATCGACCTGCTCGCTGTCGGTGACCACCGCGGCGGCCTCGATCCCCTTCACCCCTGACGATACGGCCATCGCCACCGCCAACTGCAGGGCGGACAGCAGGACGGTGTCCAGTTGCACCGTGCAGGCGGCGTACGTACGGCCGTCGGTGTCCCGTACGGCGGCGCCTTCGGCGGCGCGGGTGCGGGCCCGGGCGGCCCGGGCCAGGGTGACGAGCTTGGCGTCCTCGGCCGTGAGGTCGGCAGACAAAGATGGCTCCATAGGGTCGAGGGTGGTCAGGCGGTCTGGTGACTGCTGTCCTGCGGCTGGTCGACGGGCTCGGCACGCCGGACCAGCACAGTACCGACCTGGTTGCGCCGACCGGACGGCCGCTCCGCGGTCAGGGACAGCCCGAGTCCCTCGATCTCGACCTCGGCGCCCGGGATCGGCACCTTGCCGAGCAGCTTGGCCATCAGCCCGCCGACCGTGTCGACGTCGTCGTCGTCCAGCGGCAGGCCGAACAGTTCGCCGAGTTCGTCGATCGGGAACCGGCTGGAGACCCGGTAGGCGCCGTCGGACAACGCCTGCACCGATTCCGGCGCCTCGTCGTACTCGTCGGTGATCTCGCCGACGATCTCCTCCAGGATGTCCTCGATGGTGACCAGGCCGGCGGTGCCGCCGTACTCGTCGACGACGATCGCGACGTGCATCCGGGCCGCCTGCATCTCGCGCAGCAGTTCGTCCACCGGCTTGGAGTCGGGGATGTACATGCACGGCCGCATCACCGACTCGACCCGCTCGGTCGACTCGGCCGAGGCGTTGTCGTAGACCCGGCGCATCACGTCCTTGAGGTAGACGACGCCGACGATGTCGTCCAGCGACTCGCCCACCACCGGGATCCGCGAGTAGCCGCTGCGCAGTGCCAGCGAGGTGAGCTGGCGCAGCTTCTTGTGCCGCTCGATGTAGACCATGTCGGTCCGCGGCACCATCACCTCGCGGACGATGGTGTCGCCGAGTTCGAAGACGGAGTGGATCATCTGCCGCTCGCCGGACTCGATCACCGACGACTTCTCGGCCAGGTCGACCAGCGCCCGCAGCTCGGCCTCGGTCGCGAACGGGCCGGCCGCGAAGCCCTTGCCAGGTGTCAGCGCGTTGCCGATCAGGATCAGCAGCTTCGGCAGCGGCCCGAGCACGCTGGTCAGCGCCATGATCGGCCCGGCCGACAGGATCGCGAACCGGTCCGAGTGCTGCCGGCCCAGGGTGCGGGGCGCGACGCCGATGATCACGTAGGAGACCACCACCATCACCACGGAGGTGACCAGGATGTGCTGCCAGGTGACCTCGAAGGCGGTCGACAACGCCTGGGTGACCAGCACGATCGCGGTGATCTCGAAGATCAGCCGGACCAGCAGCAGGGTGTTCAGGTATCGCGGGGCGTCCGACAGCAGCTCGCGCAGCTTCACCGCCCGGACGTTGCCCTGCTCGACCTGCTCGTTCGCCCGGACCTTCGAGTACGCCGACAACGCCGCCTCGGCACCGGCGAACAAGCCGGCCAGCAGAACGAGCACTGCAGCCACAACCAGCAGAACGCCGTCGTGGTAGCTCACTGGAACGTCACTCCTGTCCGAGCCGGTTTCCCGGGGCTCGCCATGCTTCCAGAAGACGCCCCTGCACGTCCCACATCTCCGCCTTCTCGGCGGGTTCGGCGTGGTCGTAGCCGAGCAGGTGCAGGATGCCGTGCACTGTCAGCAGCTCGAGCTCGGCCCAGGTCCCGTGACCGGCCTTCGCGCCCTGCGCGGCCGCGACCGTCGGGCACAGCGCGATGTCGCCGAGATGTCCCAGCGGCAGGTCGGCGTCGTCGCCGGAGTCGTTGCTCCCCGGGCGCAGCTCGTCCATCGGCCACGACATCACGTCGGTCGGGCCCGGCAGGTCCAGGAACTCGACGTGGTAGCGGGCCATGGTGTCCTCGTCGACCAGCTTGATCGACAGCTCGCATTCCGGGTGCAGGCGCAGCGACGACATCACGAAACGACTCAGCCGCATCAGTCCGTTCGCGTCGATCTCCACGCCGGACTCGTTGTTGACCTCTACGTTCATCTGTTCGGCTCAGCCCTGAATCCGTCGCTGCCTTCGTAGTTCTCGTACGCGGACACGATCCGGCCGACCAGTTTGTGCCGGACGACGTCGTGCGAGGTCAGCCGGCAGAAGGCCAGGTCCCGGACACCTTCGAGGATGTCCTGGACGACCCGCAGGCCGGAACTCGTGCCGGTCGGCAGGTCCACCTGGGTGACGTCGCCGGTGACGACCATCTTGGAGCCGAAGCCGAGCCGGGTGAGGAACATCTTCATCTGCTCCGGCGAGGTGTTCTGGGCCTCGTCCAGGATGATGTAGGCGTCGTTCAGGGTCCGGCCGCGCATGTAGGCCAGCGGCGCGATCTCGATCGTGCCGGCCGTCATCAGCCGCGGGATCGACTCCGGG
Source organism: Kribbella sancticallisti (assembly GCF_039530625.1). NCBI lineage: Bacteria > Bacillati > Actinomycetota > Actinomycetes > Propionibacteriales > Kribbellaceae > Kribbella > Kribbella sancticallisti. The sequence continues at coordinate 95,030 of NZ_BAAAOS010000048.1, forward strand.
TCGAGCATGTCGTGCAGCGCGTCGTAGAGCGGCCGCAGGTACGGGTCGATCTTCTCCGACAGGGTGCCGGGCAGGAAGCCGAGCCGCTCGCCGGCCTCGACGGCCGGCCGGGTCAGGATGATCCGGTTGACCTCTTTGGCCTGCAGCGCCTGGACCGCCTTCGCGACGGCCAGGTACGTCTTGCCGGTACCGGCGGGGCCGATGCCGAAGACGATCGTGTTCTTGTCGATCGCGTCGACGTAGCGCTTCTGGTTCAGCGTCTTCGGCCGGATCGTGCGGCCGCGGCTGGACAGGATGTTCTGGGTCAGCACGTCGGCCGGGCTCTCGACCGTCTCGGCCTTGATCATCGCGATGCTGCGCTCGACCGAGTCCGCGGTCAGGCCGTGGCCGGTCCGGACGACGGCGATCAGTTCGTCGATCAGCCGCTCGGACAGGGCCAGTTCGGCCGGCTCCCCGGTCATGGTGATCTCGTTGCCGCGGACCATGATGTCGGCGGCGAACTCCTTCTCGATGATGCGGAGGAACTCGTCCCGGGCTCCGAGCAGCGCCACCATGTTGATGCTGTTGGGTACAACGATCTTGTGGGTGGCTTTGGGTGCGCCGGTGCTACCAGCGCGCGTCGCATCCGGGTGCGACGGCTCGATACTGCGTGGCCTGGACAGCCTTTCCTCCTTCAGCGGGGTGTTCGTGTCCGACCATGCTAGCCGCCCGCCCCGACAGCCTCACCCGATAAAACCCCGATCAGTCCCGGTTGTGGCTCTGACCTGCGCTTTTACCGCGTACTCCGGCGTCCCGGCCGGCGGGTGCCGCCGCCCGCTCCAGGGTGAGGCGGCGGTCACGCTCCGCCGCCCACTCGCGGCTCGGGGTGACGTGGACCGTGACGCCCGCGGCGGTTGCCCGCAGCATCGGCTCGAGGGCCGCCCGCAGCGTCCGCCCGGCTTGCTCCGGGTCCTGGCCGAACCGGGTCTCGTGCGCCTTGAGCATCCGGTACGTCGCCTCCACCGCCGCCCGGGTGGTTCCTGACTCCACCGGCGGCCGGTCGAACTCGTCCCAGTGGGTGTTCCTGCCGTCGTCGATACCGAGGACGTGGGCCGGGGTGAAGACGTGTAGCGACAGCACCGGCGCCGTCGGATCGCCTTCGTAGACGGAGTCCTCGCGCCACGCGTGCGCCCCGGAGTAGCTGTCCTGCAAGGCGTGCGCGGCCGCGCCGAGATGCCGGAACTCGTCGCCACCGCGAGCTGATCCGGCCGTCGGACCCGGCCAGGCTCCGGAACAGCCGCTCCACCGCCGCGTGGGTGATCTCCCGATGACCGGACCACTGCTGGTTGCCGTGCTGTTTCATCGGTTCTCTCCGAATGGTTGTCAACCTGGAACCCAGCCTTCGCGTCTTCGGTACGTGGCACAACCGGCCGTGGTGTACGAAGAGTGCGTGGCACATGAGTCCTCGTGGGATGCGGACGAGGCGCTGACGGCTGTCTACACGGCGCACTACACGTCGTTGGTCCGCCTCGGCGCCATGCTGTTGCGTGACAGCGGCGCGGCGGAGGAGATCGTGCAGGACGCCTTCGTGGCGATGCACGGCCGCTGGAACCGGCTGCGCGATCCGCACAAGGCCCTGGCCTACCTGCGGACGACGGTGGTGAACCGGTGCCGGTCCCGGCAGCGGCATCTGGTCGTGGTGGACAAGCACCTGCCGAGGACGTTGCCGGACGAGCCGAGCGCGGAGCAGGCTGTACTGCGTACGGCGGAGACCGACCGGGTGATCGAGGCGATGCGCACCCTGCCGGAGAAACAACGCACCGTGATGGTGCTGCGGTACTACGGGGACCTGTCCGAGGCGGAGATCGCCGACACGATGGGAATCAGCCGTGGGTCCGTGAAGAGTCACGCCGCGCGAGCGACCAAGTCGCTGCGCCAGGTCCTGGAGCAGAGGGCATGAACGAGCGCAGCGAGTTCATCATCAAGCACAGCACGACTTGCGCCTCATCCGTGCCCGGAGCGAAGCGAGGACGGGGATGAGTGAGCATCCGGACGACCGGTTCGACGAGTTGATCCGTCGTGCCCTGGCCGACGAGGCCGACAAGATCGAGTCGGCCGGCGGGCTGCACGAGATCCAGGCCCGGGTCCGCGACCAGCGCCGCCCGGTCTCCCGCCGCCCGTGGGTGCTGACGGCCGGCGCCGCCGCGATCGGCACCGCCGCCGCCATCGGGGCGTTCGCCATGCTCAACGACACCACCAAGAACGCCGACGAGCCCATCGTGGCCGGCCCGGCCGACACCGCCAGTGCGACCCCGCAGCCGAGCGCGAAGGCCAGCACCGCGCCCCCCACGGCGAAGACGGCCCCGAGCGTGGCCCCGAGCGCGTCGAGTACTTCGAGCGCCTCCGCGCCCAAGACCCGCGCGATCCCGGAGCCGACGGTGAAGGACAAAGCCGTCCCGGTCTACTGGGTCGGCAAGACGGTCGGCAACGAGACCGGCGCCGGCATCCGCCTGTTCCGCACCTACAGCAGAATCTCCGGCAGCCCCACCCTCGAGGCGGTCCGGCTACTCACCAGCGGCCGCGCCGACGACCCCGACTACTACACCTTGTGGCAGGGTGCCGCGGTCAGTTCGGTGACCCGTGCCGACGGCGTAGTGACCGTGGACTTCAAGGCCCTGCCGAAGAATCGGCTCGACTCCGGCACCGCGGCGATGGCGATCCAGCAACTCGTCTACACCGTGCAGGGCGTGCTCGGCGACTCCGGCCAGAAGGTCCTGGTGACGGAGCAGGGCCGATCCGGGGCCACCCTGTTCGGCCAGACCAGCACCCGCGACCCCTTCAGCCGAGCCCAGGCCCTCGACGTCCAGGCGCTGGTGTGGATCAACTCGCCCGCCAACGAGCAGGTCCTCAGATCCCCGGTCAAGGTCAGTGGCCAGGCCGCGGCCTTCGAGGCCCAGGTGGACTGGAAGGCGACGAACCTGAAGACCAAGCAGGTCGTCAAGGGCTACACATCGACCGCGGAAGGCCAGAAGTTCTCGCAATACGCCTTCACTGCCGACCTCGGTCCGGGCCAGTGGCAGCTCGAGGCCTACCTGTCCTCCGGCGAGGACGGCAGCGCCACCAACACGGACTCCAAGGTCATCTACGTGAAGTGAAGGCGCGCTAGGACCAGCGCGAGCGGCCCAGGAGTACTGCGGCTGCGGCGACGCCGGCGGTTGAGGTGCGGAGGACGGTGTCGCCGAGTCGGACTGGTTCGGCGGTGAAGGCGTCCAGTTCGGCGGGGGCGATGCCGCCTTCGGGGCCGACGACGATCACCACGTCGCCCTCGGCCGGCACGGTGAGGGAGGCGAGCGGGACCGTCGCCTCCTCGTGCAGGACGACGGCGAGGGCGGCATCCGCGAGGAGCTTGCTCACCTCAGCGGTCGAGGCGATCGGCGCGACCTCGCAGAACCAGGACCGGCGCGACTGCTTGCTGGCCTCGAAGGCCCAGGCCTGCCACTTCGTCAGCGTCTTCGCCACCCGCTCCGGGTTGGCGCGGAACTGGCTTCGCTCCGCGTTCCACGGGACCACCAGGTCGACACCGACCTCGGTCAGCATCTCGACCGCGAGTTCGGCCCGCTCCCCCTTCGGCAACGCCTGCACGACGATCAGCCGCGGGCTCGGCTGATCGACCTGCCCGCGGTGGTCGACCGCGACCGTCAGTCCCGCCTTCGAAGCAGCCGTGACCGGGCCTTCGGCGAAGGACCCGCGCCCGTCGGTCAGGCGGATCCGCTCGCCCGGACCGATCCGGCGGACGACGGCGGCGTGGCGTCCCTCGGCGCCGTCGAGCACCAGTTCCGGCCCGTCGAGGTCAGGCAGGTGAAAGACCGCGAGTCCCATCGCCCGGCAGCCTAGGTCGTTCTCAATGCGCACCGAAGGCGTCGCGCAAGCGCCCGAACACACCCTTGTGCGCCGCCTGGACCTGGCCCTGCGGACGCTCCTCGCCACGCGCCGCGGCGAGTTGCCGCAGCAGTGCGGACTGGGAGTCGTCGAGCTTGGTCGGGGTCTCGACGATCACCTGCACGATCAGGTCACCGCGACCCGCGTGCCGCAGCCGCGGCACACCCCGCGCGGTGAGCGTCATCGCCGTACCGGACTGCGTGCCCGGCCGGATCTCCAGCGGCGTGGTCTCGCCCTCGAGGGTCGGCAGGTCGATCGTGGTACCGAGCGCGGCCGCCGTCATCGGCAGCGTCACCGTGCAGTGCAGGTCGTCGCCGCTGCGGGTGAAGATCTCGTGCGGCTCGACCTCGATCTCGACGTACAGGTCGCCGGCCGGGCCGCCGCCGGGGCCGACCTCGCCCTGGCCGGACAACTGCACCCGGGTGCCGCTGTCGACGCCGCCGGGGATCTTGACGGTGACGGTGCGGCGGGAGCGGACCCGGCCGTCGCCGGCGCACTCGACGCACGGGTTCGGGATGGTGGTGCCGAAGCCGCGGCAGTTCGGGCACGGCCGCATCGTCCGGACCTCACCGAGGAACGACCGCTGGGTGTGGGTGACCTCGCCGCGACCGTGGCAGATCTCGCAGGTGACCGGCTCGGAGCCGGCCGCCGCGCCCGATCCGGTACAGGTCGGGCAGACCACCGCGGTGTCGACCTTCAGCTCGCGGGTGGTCCCGAAGGCCGCCTCGGCGAGGTCGATCCGCAGCGGGATCAGGGCGTCCTGGCCGCGCCGGGTCCGGGGCCGCGGCCCGCGGGTGGCGCCGCCGGTCTGACCGAAGAAGGCGTCCATGATGTCGGTGAACGTGAACGCCTGGCCGAAGCCCGCGCCCGCGCCGCCGGGGGCGGTGGCGAAGGGGTCGCCGCCGAGATCGTGCATCTGCCGCTTCTGCGGGTCGCTCAGTACCTGGAACGCGCGGCCGATCTCCTGGAACTTGTGGTGCGCGTCCTCGGAGTCGTTGACGTCGGGGTGGTACTGGCGGGCGAGCTTGCGGTAGGCCTTCTTGATCTCGTCCGGTGAGGCGTCTCGGCTGACGCCCAGGACGGCGTAGTAATCGGTGCTCATACTCCAGACCAAATGTCGGTGGTAGTCGTCATGAGTCGGCCAGGATCTGGCTGACGTAACGCGCGACGGCGCGGACCGCGCCCATCGTGCTCGGATAGTCCATGTGGGTCGGGCCGACGATGCCGAGGGTGGCCAGCGCCTCCGACTTCGACCCGTACCCGGTCGCGACCACCGAGGTGGTGGCCAGTCCCTCGTACGGGTTCTCGTGCCCGATCCGGACCGTCAGGGTCTGCGGATGCGTCGCCTCGCCGAGCAGTTTGAGCAGGATCACGTGCTCCTCGAGCGCCTCCAGCACCGGCTTCACGTTGCGCTCGAAGTCGTCGCCGTAGCGGGTCAGGTTGGCGGCGCCGCCGACCGCGATCCGCTGCTCGCCCTCGTCGGTGAAAGCCTCCAGCAGCGTCGTCACGATCGCGGCCACCAGCGGCCGGTCGGACGGCGCGAAGGTCTCGGTGACGCTGGCCAGCGCGGTCGCCGCGTCGGTCAGCCGCTGCCCGGTGAGCGCGGTGTTCAGCCGGGACCGCAGGTCGGCGATCAGGTGCTCGTCGACGTCGTTGTGGGTCTCCACGATCCGCTGCTCGACCCGGCCCGCGCTGGTGATCAGGACCAGCAGCAGCCGCCGCGGCGTCATCGTGACCACCTCGACGTGCCGCACGCTCGACCTGGTCAGCGTCGGGTACTGCACGATCGCGACCTGCCGGGTGATCTGCGCGAGCAGCCGGACGGTACGCCGTACGACGTCGTCCAGGTCGACCGCGCCGGCCAGGAAGGAGGAGATCGCCTTCTTCTCGGCCGGTGACAGCGTCTTCACCGTGCTCAGTTTGTCAACGAACAGCCGGTACCCCGCGTCGGTCGGGATCCGGCCCGCGCTGGTGTGCGGCTGGGTGATGTACCCCTCCTCCTCCAGCGCGGCCATGTCGTTGCGCACCGTCGCCGGGGAGACGCCCAGGTTGTGCCGGTCGACCAGCGTCTTCGAGCCCACCGGCTCATGGGTCGCGACGTAGTCCTCGACGATGGCCCGGAGCACGTCCAGTTTGCGTTCGTCCAGCACGCACACCACCCTCTCTCCCACGTCGACGGGTTGGCACTCCCGAGTTTCGAGTGCCAGTCTACCGAGCCTGGGTAGGACCTACCGACGCGTAACGGCGTGGTACGGCTCTCAGCGTCGATTCCGGCCCCACCGCACCGCCCCGGTCAGGGGAGTTCGGGCGACGCCCCCAACGGTACGGCGGCCGGGCGGTCTACCGTGCTCGCCACGTCCACCGGCTGGTCATGAGCCGCCGCTTCGAGCAGGGACTCCAGTACGTCGAGCACGTGGTACGCGAGCGCTCCGTCGGCGCGGTGCGGTTCTCCGGTACGGATCGCGCGAGCCATGTCGGCGACACCCACGCCGCGGCCCGCTCCGGCGTACCCACCGGCTACCGGGAGTTCCGTCCAGTCGCGGTTGGTCGCGGTGGCGATCTCCACCTTGCCGTCGAAGTTGTTCGGATCCGGGACGGACAGGCTGCCCTCGGTGCCGTAGATCTCGATCCGCGGGAGCCGGCCCGCCCAGACGTCGAAGCTCATCAGCACAGTCGTCAGTGCACCCGACTCATGCTCGAGCACTCCGGTCACGTGAGTGGGGACCTCGACCGGGAAGGTCTCGCCCGCTCGTGGGCCGGAGTGGATCTTCCGCTGGTCCTGGGAGCGACCCGCTCGCCCGGTGACTCGGCGTACGGGTCCCAGGAGGGTCACCAGGCTCGTCACGTAGTACGGGCCCATGTCGAGGAGTGGGCCGCCTCCGGGCTGGTAGTAGAACTCCGGAGCCGGGTGCCACAACTCGTGCCCGGGAGTGACGAAGGCAGCCATCGCAGCAGTCGGTACGCCGATGTCGCCGCGGTCCAGGGCGACTCGTGCGGTCTGGGTTCCGGTGCCGAGCACGGTGTCGGGAGCGCAGCCGATCCGCAGGTTGTTGGCGGCCGCGAGTTTCAGGAGCGGTTCCGCCTCGGCGCGATCGACGGCGAGCGGCTTCTCGCCGTACACGTGCTTGCCGGCCTGCAGCGCGGCCTGGTGGACCGGGGCGTGCGCTGCCGGGATGGTCAGGTTGAGGACGATGTCGACCTCGGGATCGGCCAGCAAGTCGTCGGAGGACAGCGCGCGGATCCCCTGGTGCTGGTCGGCGATCGCCTGGGCCCGGCTGATGTCGAGGTCCGCGACGGCGACCACGTTGACGCCGGGGAGCTTGCCGAGGTGTTCCAGGTAGGTGCCGCTGATGACGCCGGTGCCGACGATGCCGATCTTCGTCACCTGGTCGTTGGTGACTTGGTCGTTGGTCACTTGGTCGCCCACAGCAGCCCCCGCTCGATGATGGTGCGGACCTCGGGGACGTCCAGGTCGGCGAGGCTGTGGCCCGGAGTACAGACGAAGATCTTGCCGTCGCCCCAGGTGCGGGTCCAGACCGCCGGCATCGTCGCGCCCTCGATCCACGGGAAGTCCGGGTGAGCCCGGAACGTGGTCGTCGCGAGCACGTTGTTGGTCGGGTCGGCGTGCACGTAGTACTGCTCGGTGTGCAGGTCGAAGTGGGTGATGCCCTCGACGATCGGGTGGTCGGCGACGACCTCGATCCGGTGGTCGACGAAACCGCCGGGGTGCGAGACGAACTGTCCGCCGGTCATGAAGCTGTAGTCGGCGTTGCTGCGGAACGAGTCGACGATGCCGCCGTGCCAGCCGGCCAGCCCGGTCCCGGCGCGGACCGCGGCCTCCAGGCCCTTGGCCTGCTCGTTGGTGATCTTACCCATGCTGATGCACTGCAGCACCAGGTCCGTACCGTCCAGGTCGAGGTAGCTCTCGGTCGTCTCGGAGACCACGACCTCGAAGTCGTTCTCCCGCAGGAAGGGGATGAACAGCTCGGTCGCCTCGACCGGGAAGTGCCCCTCCCAGCCGCCCCGGACCACCAGTGCCCGTCGTGTCGTCACGCCGTCCGCCCTTCGTCGTTGACCTCAGAGATCGGATGAATCGCCGACCGCTCTCGCGACCCTAGGCGGCGGACACCGGGCCTTCAAGTGCCTTTCCAACGGCTGGATAGGGCTTGCCGGAATCGGCCACCGAATGAGCGCACCGGTAGCGCCACGGAACTTCCGGCACGGGGCGCTAGGGTCGGGGCCATGGGCTGGAAGTTCTGGAAGCGCGAGCCGAACCCGATGGATCCGCAGCAGTTGCTGAACCAGGCACACGCCGGCTCGCCCGATCGCCCGCAGGACGGCCGGCCCGACGGACCGCACGACAGGGCCGATCGCGCGCCGGACCGACCGCAGGACGGCGTACCGGTCGGGGTGTTTCTGCTGACGGTCGAGGACGTCTTCTCGATCACCGGGCGCGGCACGGTCGTCACCGGCCGGGTGACCGCGGGCATGGCCGAGGTCGGCGACCAGGTGACGATCACCCGGGCCGGGCTGCCGATCGCGACCAGCCGGATCACCGGCGTCGAGGCGTTCCGCAAGACGCTCACCGCGGCCCGCGCCGGCGAGAACGTCGGCCTCCTGCTCGAAGGCGTGGCCCGGGACCAGGTCCTCGCCGGCGACGTCATCTCCCGCTGACCGGACCGTGAGCGCGGCCGGTTAGGGTCGCGGTATGAGTGCGTGGGTTGAGCTGGGCGATCGGGTGTGGGTCCGTCGATACCCGGAATGGGATCTGAACGTCGGGCTGGTGGTCGGCAGCGAAGGCGCGCTGGTGATCGACACCCGGGCCTCGACCGAGCAGGCCGAGGAGTTGCTCGCCCACATCCGGGAGCTCACCGACGCCCCGATCCGCTGGGTGGTGAACACGCACGCCCACTTCGACCACACCTTCGGCAACGGCGTCTTCGCCGAGGCGACCAGCTACGCGCAGGAGCACGCCGCGGCCGCGCTGGCCGAGCGAGGACCCGCCCTGCAGCAGAAGTACCGCGCCACCCCGGGCGTCGATCCGGACTACCCCGAGATCCCCGAATCGGTGATCGCGGCAGTGGCCGCGACCGAACTGGCGGCGATCGACACCACCTTCGCCGTCGCCAAGGTGATCGAACTCGGCGACCGGCGGGTGGAACTCCTGCACCTGGGCAACGCGCACACCGACGGCGACGTGGTGGTCGTCGTACCGGATGTCGACGTGTTCTTCGCCGGTGACCTGGTCGAGGAGTCCGCGCCCCCGTCGTACGGCGACGACTCGTATCCGCTCGAGTGGCCCGACACGGTCGACCGGCTGATCGGGTTGCTCTCGGCATCGGCCACGGTGGTTCCCGGGCACGGCGCCGTGGTGGACGCGGAGTTCGTCCGCGATCAGCGCGACGACCTCGGCACGGTCGCCAACACGATCTCCGGGCTGCACCACAACGGCACCCGGCTCGAGGCCGCTCTGGCCCACACCGAGGACTGGCCGTGGCCGTTGGCGCACGTCGAACAGGCCATCCGCCGCGGCTACGAGGCCCTCGGCACTCCCCGCCGTCCGGAACTCCCGCTGCTGGGCCTCGGCAAAGCAGACTGACTGCCCCTACCTGAGCGACTCCGGGGGCGGGTGACGCTCTGGGGTTATGCGTTGACATGGCGTCCGCGATCCCGCACTTTGGTCCGAAACGACTGCGGACGAGGTGGCGACCATGACCGACGTGGCAACATCATCCGAACAGCTCACCCACCCCGACGGGCGGGTCGAACTCGCCGATCCGGCCGCCATCGCCGACAGCCGCTACGGCAACGCCGAACTCGCGCCGACCCGGATCCCCGAGCGCCGCTGGACGACGTACAACTACGCCGCGCTGTGGATGGGGATGGCCCACAACATCCCCAGCTACCTGCTCGCCGCCGGCCTGGTCGCGCTCGGGATGAACTGGCTGCAGGCGTTCATCACGATCACGCTGGGAAACCTGATCGTGCTGCTGCCGCTGCTGCTGAACAGCCACGCCGGGACGAAGTACGGCATTCCCTTCCCGGTGTTCGCGCGGGCCTTCTACGGCGTCCGCGGCGCGAACTTCCCGGCGCTGCTGCGGGCCTTCATCGCCTGCGGCTGGTTCGGCATCCAGACCTGGATCGGCGGCCAGGCGATCTACGTGATCGTCGGCGAACTGGCCGGCTCCGGCTGGACCGAGTCGGCGTCCGTCGGCGGTCATCCGTGGACGCTGTGGCTCAGCTTCCTGTTCTTCTGGGTGCTGCAGATGGTGCTGATCTGGCGCGGCATCGAGGGCCTGCGCCGGTTCGAGAACTGGGCGGCGCCGTTGGTGACGGTGGCGTTCCTGGCGCTGATGATCGCGATCCTGGTGAAGGCCGGCGGCCTCGGCCCGATCCTGTCGCAGCCCTCGAAGCTCGGCTGGGACGCCGACTTCTGGAAGATCTTCGCGCCGTCGCTGATGGGCATGATCGCGTTCTGGGCCACCCTGTCGCTGAACATGCCCGACTTCACCCGGTTCGGCAAAGGCCAGCGCCAGCAGGTGCTCGGCCAGATCATCGGCCTGCCGACCACGATGTCGTTCATCGCGCTGGTCTCGATCATCACCACCTCCGGCACCGTGGTCGTCTACGGCAGCGCGATCTGGGACCCGGTCGAGCTGACCCGCCGGTTCGAGAACCCGGTCGTGGTGACGGTCGGCCTGGTGATGGCGATCCTGGCCACCATGTCGTGCAACGTCGCCGCGAACGTGGTCAGCCCGTCGTACGACTTCGCGAACGCGTTGCCCCGCTGGCTGAACTTCCGTACCGCGGGCCTGCTGACTGGCGTCATCGGCATCCTGATCCAGCCCTGGCGGCTGATTTCGGACCCGTCCATCTACATCTTCGTCTGGCTGTCCTTCTACGGCGGCCTGCTCGCGTCGGTCGCCGGCGTACTGATCGCCGGCTACTGGTTCGTCGACCGCACCAACCTGTTCCTCGCCGACCTCTACCGCCCCAACGGCCGCTACTGGTACTCCGCCGGCTGGAACTGGCGAGCGGTAGTCGCCACCCTCTTCGGCTCCGTCCTCGCAGTGGGCGGCGCCTACTCCAACCCCGGCGCCGGCCCATTCCCCGAAGACGGCCTGATCCCCTTCCTCCAACCCCTCTACGACTACTCCTGGGTCGTAGGCCTGATCGCCGGCTTCGTCGCCTACCTCGCCCTCACCATCACCTCCCCCGTCCGAGAACCAACCGCCGGCCACGCGGCCCCGACTTCCTGATTCCGCAGTAGGGCCCGGGATACGGTTGGGCGGTGACTGACCGGTATGGGAATGACGTGCTCTCGGGTGACTGGCGCAAGCCCAAGAACGGGCGGACCGTCGATCTGGTGATCGAGAAGGGGCTGGTGGTCGAGGAGCCCAGTTCCGGGTACGTCGGGGCCGTGGTCCGGTGGGAGCACGGCGTCGTCGATCTGGAGGATCGGCACGGCAAGATCAAGACGTATCCGCTCGGGCCCGGGTTCTGGGTGGATGGGAAGCCGGTCAACCTGGTCGCGCCGAAGAAGGCTGGGCCGGTGAAGAAGACCCGTACTGCGTCTGGCTCCGTCGCGGTCTCCAACGTGCGGGCTCAGGTTGCCCGGGCGAGCCGGATCTATGTGGAAGGGCGGCACGACGCCGAGTTGGTCGAGCGGGTCTGGGGTGACGACCTGCGGATCGAAGGGGTGGTTGTCGAGTACCTCGAAGGCGTCGACGATCTGCCGGCGATCGTGAATCGGTTCCAGCCGGGGCCGGGGCGGCGGCTCGGCGTCCTGGTGGATCACCTGGTCGAGGGGTCCAAGGAGTCGAAGATCGCGGCGCAGGTGACGAACAGGCACGTACTGGTCGTCGGCCACCCGTTCATCGACATCTGGGAGGCGGTCAAGCCGTCGTCGCTCGGGATCGCCGCCTGGCCGAAGATCCCGCACGGGCAGGACTGGAAGAAGGGCGTGCTCCAGACCTTCGGCTGGCCCGCCACCGATCAGGCGGACGTGGCCGCGGCCTGGAAGCACATCCTGTCGAAGGTGCGCAGCTTCGCCGACCTGGAACCGGAACTGCTGGGCCGGGTCGAGGAACTCATCGACTTCGTGACGATGGACTGACGGCGCGCGCTACTTCCGCGCCGAACTGATCGGCGGCATCTTCGTCTCGATCCAGGCCCGGATCCGGCGGCGCTGACGCCGGACGTACCACGACATCACGAACAGCGAGGCGCCGACGGTCAGCACCAGGCCGGCCAGCAGCGCCGCGATGATCCGGACCGCGGCGAGGTCGACCACGCCGGCCACCACCAGCAGCAGGACGCCCGCGCCGAGCAGCGCCAGCGGCGGCCACTGCTGGAAGATCAGTGGGCGCTTCGCCGGAGTCAGCTCGACGTTCTTCACCAGCCGGTGCCACAGGCTGAACCGGGCCGGCTCGGTAATCCAGCGAGCGACCTGCAACAGCCATGAGTCCGGCTTGCTCTTGCGGCCCGCCATCGCCTTCGTCCAGTTGCCGATCGCCGGGCTCAGCCCACTCGACACGTCGACCATCCGGTCGGCGAGTCCCTTGGTGGTGGCGACACCTTCGCGGCTGGTGTTGAGCTCGTCCCGCATCGTCGTCAGCGCGGCCAGCCCGGCGTCCACCGGGAAGTCCTCGGCCAGCCGCTGCACCCGCTCGGCGACCTTCTCCAGCTTCCAGTCCTCCGACTCGAGCACCTGACGCTGGGTCTCGCGGACCCACTCCGGGTCGGCGCCGAGCATCGCGCCGAGGTGGGCGACGCAGTGCAGCCGGCCCATCAGCCAGTCCCAGCGCCGCCAGTCCGCCGCCCCGAAGGCGCCGAAGTGGCCGACCTGGGTGCCGTACAGGATCCGGTCCTTGAGGTCGTTCGCGATCGACCCCTCGGGCAGTTCGTCGAGCAAGGTCAGCGGGATGTCCGGTCCGAGCCGGAGGAACTGGAACGGCGCGCTGCGCTGCTGCGGCGTCCGCGCCGACGTGCAGCGCGACACGATCTCCACCTCGAGCGCGGCCTCGACCACGTCGATGCCGACCACCTCGATCAGCGCGGCGAACTCGTCGCCGAGCGCGCGCTGCACCTGCAGCATCTCGAAGATGTCGTTCAGCCCGACCGCGACCGCCTCGGCTCCCCCGGCCGGCTGCAGGTCGAGATCGGCCTCGGCAAGCTCCTCGGCCAGCGCGTCCCGCACCGCCAGCACCTTCTGCAGGCTGTCGCTGGTCGCCTTCAGCCGCCGCTCCAGGTCGACGCGGACGTCACCTTCCGCGCTGTCGATCCTGGTCCGCAACGACCGCAGTACCAGCCGTACTACGCGCTCCGCGGCGCCGGTGCCCCAGGCCCAGACAGGGTTGCCCGCGGCATCCTTCGTCACCGGCGCGGTCGATCCGTCCGGACCGGGCACCCACGGGTGGTCGGTGCCCAGGACGTCGTCGATCTCCGACTCCGACAGCGCCGTCGCCGCGTCCAGCACGGTCGACTGGTCGTGCGTCGCGATCGTCACGGCCTCCCAGACGCCACCGGCCGCACGGCCCCGCGAGTACGCCGGTTGCAGCAGTTCGGCCGCCTTCCGCAACCGGTCCCGCTCGTCTGGTTGCTCGATACAACGATCGAAGAGCCGCTGCGAGTCCGACCAGGACGCGTCGGCCTCGAGCAGCAACCGCTCGAGTTGTTCCACGTCGGACCGGAAGTCCACCTCGCGCGGGAACTGCACGGCCGACAGCGCCGCCACCCGCCAGTTCGGTTCGGTCGCGTCCACCAGCCGGGTCGCGGCCGACCCGATGCCGGCCGACGGTACGACGTACAGCACGTACCGGCTCGCGCGGCCCGTCACCGGCCGCCGCGCGACGACGTCGAGCACCGGCCCGAACGGCGCGTTGTCGAGTACGCCGCCGTCCACCAGCCAGGCGCCGGAGTCCGCCTGATACGCACCGGGCTGCATCCGCGGCGGCGTCGCCGCGAGCTTCGGCGTCTCCAGCACCGGCCCGAACGCGGCCGGGAACGAGGCGGACGCGCGTGCTGCCCGGGCCAGCAGGTTGGTGTCCTTCAGCCCGTTCTTCTCGGTGAACGAGAAGGTCCGGTGCTTGCCGTCGTAGCTCGCGGCGGTCTCGCTGGTGAAGCAGAACAGATACCGATGATCCGGTACGACGAACCGCTGCCCGGCCGCGTCCTTCGCCTCGAACTGCTGGACCCCCAGCCCCGAGGCGGTCACGAACAACGTCACCGGCTCCGCGTCGTTCGGCTTGCCCGCATCGGCGACACCGTCGAGCAGGTTCTTCAGCTCTTTCAGGAAGTACTTGCCGTCGAGCACCGAACTGGACGCGACCCCGACGGCCGGCACCAACTTGCCGACCTCGAGCGAGCCGAGCCCGACCCAGCGCTGCCGCAACCACGGCCCGCCGTCGCCGTCGGGATCGAGGGTCGAGCCGTGCGAGATCGCTGTCGCGAGCAACGATCCGTTCAGCCCGCCCGCACTGGTGCCGGCGATCACGTCGACGACCACCCGCCGCTGTTCGCCGTCGCGGTGGCACAGTTCGCGCCACCGGCCGGCGAGCACCTCGTCGTACGGCTGCGCGGCCGGCTCGGTACTGGCTCCGGAGGCGCGGCGGATCAGGTCGAGCTCATGCGTGACACCGCCCATCCAGACCGCCAGACTGACGCCCCCGTTGAGAACCAACGCGATCCGGATCTCGTGATCAGTCATGTTTCCCCCACTAGTCACCCCGTACTGATACCACGATCGTGACCGGCATTGACAGCCATCGCAGCGGAGAGTGAACAAAGAGGTACCCGAACTGTTGTCGCGGGCTGCGCACGAGTTCATCCTGAAGGCGGGGGTGGTCGTCATGAACCTGTGGCGCACCGCGGCATCGGCCTGCCTGCTGGTGCTGATGATCGGATGCACCGATACCGACGGCGCCGGGACCGACCCGGGAGTCGCGTCGGAGAGCCTGCCGGCCGGCTCGGACAGCGAGCCGCCGGTCGAACCGACCGAGCCCGAGGAAACCCAGTCCACCCTGCGCCGGCCGTCGATCGAGCTCGCCTCGGCACCGATCGGCGGCAACGTCCAGGCCGACGGCGCCAACCAGTGCGCCGAGGTGAACTGGCTCGGCACCAACCCGATCCCGGACGGCACCATCATCAGCATCGGCACGCCACACCTCGAACCGGGCGGCGTCTTCGAGCTGAACCAGTCCGCCTGCGCCGAGGAGCTCCGGCCCTGCCCGTCGGTGCAGTGGCAAGGGGGCAACTTCAATGCCTGTTACGTCGGCGTCCGCCAGGTCGCGAACAGCGACACCACGATCCAGCTGATCATGCCGGTCTCGGCGACCTGTGCGACCGAGGAGGACTGCAAGAGCCTGGAGGGGGACAAATCCGGCAGCCAGATCTCCTTCAGACCAGGCCCCCCGAGTGGCTGACGAACGCTCCCAGGCCGAGCGCTGGGTGAGTTTCGCCGCCGGCATCGTCGCACCCGTCACGCTGATCAGCGGGTTGCTGTTCTACTTCGGCTACGTCTCGGCGCGGTCGGAGTACGAGTACTTCGGGATCGACGTCGACACGATCGGCCTGAGCACCCGGGACTACGTGATGCGCAGCCCGCAGCCGCTGCTCGTCCCCTTGCTGGTGATGACCTTGATCGCGGTGGCCGGACTCCTGCTGCACAACGCGGTCCCGCTCACGGCGACCGGAGTACGCCGCGCCAAGGTCGTCGCGGTCGTGTTCCTGCTCCTGGGTGTGCTCGCGCTGATCGGCTACCCGTTCCTCGGCGACCTCCCGTACTACGCCCTGTTCGTCCCGCTGGTGATCGGCCTGGCCGCGGCGGCACTGGCGTATCTCTCGTACGCCGACCGCAAGCTGCGGAAGCTCGCCCCGCAGTACGTGCTGATCGGGCTGCTCGCGGTCGTCACCACGACCTGCGCGTTCTGGGCGACCGCGACCACCGCCCAGTACTCCGGCCGCGGACTGGCCAAGTCGCACGCGGCGGACCTGAGCCAGTTCCCGGTGGTCATCCTCGACACCAAGGAGAGGCTGCAACTGCGCTCCCCTGGGATCGAGGAGACTACGCTGCGAGCGGGAGCCGGGCAGACGTTCAACTACCGGTACCGCGGACTCCGGCTGCTCGTCGTCGGGCAGAACCGGCTCTTCCTGGTCCCGCAGAACTGGAATGCCTCGAACACGACGCTCGTCCTCCCGCTGGACGGCTCGATCCGGGTGCAGTTCCAGTTCCAGAACGACCCGCCCTAGCTCTAGCCCTAGCCCTAGGCCGAGCCGCGGATGATCAGTTCGGTGTCATAGATCTCCGGGCTGGTCAGGTCGGCGCCGCCGATCTTGGCGAGCATGATCTCCGCCAACCGCGCGCCCAGCTTCTCCACCGGCTGCCGGACCGTGGTGAGCTTCGGGGTCGTCGTGGTCGCGACCACCGAGTCGTCGAACCCGACCACGGCGACGTCGTCCGGAACCCGCCGGCCGAGCTGGGACAGCACCCGCAGGGCCGCCGTCGCCATCAGGTCGCTCGCGACGAACAGACCGTCGAGGTCCGGGTGCTCATCGAGCAGCCGCAGCGCGGCCTGCTCACCGCCGTCCGCGGTGAAGTCGCCGTAGGCAACGGCCTCGGTCAGGCCGGCCTCGGCGGCGACCTGCTGATAGCCGGTCAGGCGATCCAGCCCGGCCGTCATGTCCAGCGGACCGGCGACGGTGCCGATCTTGCGACGCCCGATGGACAACAGGTACTCGACCGCGGTCCGGGCCCCGGCCACGTTGTCGACGTCGACGCTCGCGACCGGTACCTCGACGCCGAGCGGGCGGGCGCTGAAGACGATCGGCAGCGGCAGTTGGGCCAACTCCTGCAGCACGTTGTCGCGGCCGTGGTGGCTGACGATGATCGCGCCGTCGACGTGACCGCCGCGCAGGTACCGCAACAATCGCTGGTCGTCGCCCTCGGCCGGCTCGATCAGCAGCACCAGTTGCGACGAGGTCGGCGCCAGCGTCATGCTCACGCCGCGCAGGATGCCGGCGAAGAACGGGTCCGAGAAGACCCGGCTGTCCGGCTCCGGGACGACCAGGGCGACCGAGTCCGTCCGGCGCGTCACCAGCGCCCGGGCGGCCCGGTTCGGCACGTAGCCGAGCTCACCGATGGCCCGTTCGACCGCGGCGACCGTGTCCGGCAGCACCTTCGGCGAACCGTTCACCACCCGCGACACGGTGGCCCGCGAGACCCCCGCGAGGGCGGCGACCTGCTCCAGGGTCGGGGATCCACTGTCTTGCCTCTGCATCGACAACGGACCTCCCCGGCTGATTATGACGTTCACACCGTAGTACTTCGGGGCTCCGCGCGCCGGTTAGCCGCCCCTGCGAGTGTTGGCCGCTTTCTCGGCTTCCCGCAAAGCCTGCTGCCAGGCGTCGTCCGGCGTCTGCTTGCCTTCGTCCACCCGGGCCAGGGCCTGGGTGAACACCTGGTTGATCTCGCCGTCGCGGGGACCCTTGTGCTGCTTGAGGATCACGTTCTTGGCGCGGTCGATGAAGATCCGGCCGACCGGTGCCTTGTTGAAGTACTCGTTGACCTGACTCTTCACCTGCGGCGCGTCGTAGGCGTCGACCGTGGACGGGAACGAGCCGACCTTGCGGAACACCTTGATCTGCTGCTCGGGCGCGGTCAGCCAGGCGGCCAGCTTCGCGGCCTCCTCCGGCTGCTGCGACTGCATCGGCACGGTCAGGTACGAACCGCCCCAGTTGCCACCGCCGCCGGGGAACACGTTGGCGACGTCCCACTTGCCCTTGCCGAAGCTGCCGGCGTTGTCCTGGATGACGCCCAGCAGCCAGCCGGGGCAGGCCATCGTCGCGAACTTGTCGGTGCGGAACGCCTTCGTCCACGCCGGACTCCAGGCCGGGAGCTTCGCGGACAGACCGTCCTGGCTGCCCTTCACGATCTGGTCCCAGGTCCTCTTCAGCAGCGGGTTCTCGGCGCCGAGGTAGCGGTCCTGGTTGGAGTAGTAGGCCTGGATCAACTGGTTGCGCATCGCTTCCCAGGTGAGCACCGCGGAGTCGTACCAGGCGCTGTTCGGGACTTTCTGCTTGAACCTGCGGCCGGTGGCGAAGTACGAGGACCAGTCCGGGAACAGCTTGGCGACCTCGGCCCGGTCGGTCGGCAGGCCGGCCTTGGCGAACAGGTCCTTGCGGTAGCAGATCGCCTCGGGGCCGATGTCGGTGCCGTAGCCGATGATCTTGCCGTCGCCGGTGGTGGCGCCGGCCACCTTCCAGTCGAGCCAGCGTTCCTTCAGGTCGTCGGCGCCGTACTGGCGCAGGTCGACGAACTTGTCCGCCTTGGCCAGGTAGTTGTAGATCCAGCTGACCTCCATCGCCTCGATGTCGGCCAGGCCCGAACCGGCGGCCAGGTTGGTGTCGAGGTTCTTGATGTGTTCGTCGACGGTCTTCGCCCGGCGCTCGGTGATCTTGACGTTGGGATGGGCGGCCTCGTACTCCTGGTACAGGTCGCCGTAGCCGAACTCGTTGAAGGTCGCGATGGTCAGTTCGACCCTCGGGCCGTCGCCGGTGCCGGACTCGGTCGAGGCCGACGGGTCGCTCCCGCCACAGGCGGAGACCAGCAGGGTGAGGCTGCAGGCCAAAGCGACGACAGCAAAACGTGGGCGGGCACTGGGCCGCATTCGAATGCTCCCTGATACAGGACGGGTTGAGAGCGCTCCATTTTTAGAAAGTGTGCTGAGTTTCGGGCGTTATGACGGAGTGTGTCAAGCGCCACATCGTTACGCTGAGATACGACCGTCACTTGGTCAGTACATAGCCGTCGTGAATGTCACCGTGTGATTCACGGCGGTCACGGATCGCCGATTTCAGGGCAGAAGATCGCGCACCACGGCGTCGGCGAGAAGCCGCCCGCGGGTGGTCAGGACCAGCCGGTCCGTCTCGACCAGGAGGCCGTCGGCGACGGCCAATTTGGCGGCGGCCTGGCCGGGTTCGTCGAGTACGTCGAGCGGGAGTCCGGCGGACAGTCGGATCTCGAGCAGCACCCGCTCCACCCGGCGGGTCTCCTCGTCGAGAGTCTCCCGCGCGTACGCCGGGCTGTCCCCCGCGGCCAGGCGGTCGGCGTACGCGCTCGGGTGCTTCACGTTCCACCAGCGCACGCCGCCGACGTGACTGTGCGCGCCGGGGCCGATGCCCCACCAGGTGTCACCGCGCCAGTAGAGCTCGTTGTGCCGGCAGCGGGCGTCCGCAGTATGGGCCCAGTTGGAGACCTCGTACCAACCGAGGCCCGCGCTGGTCAGCAGGTCGTCGGCCAGCAGGTACTTGTCGGCCAGGTCGTCGTCATCCGGCATCGGGAGTTCGCCGCGGCGGACCCGCCGGGCCAGTTGGGTGCCGTCTTCAACGATCAACGCGTAGGCGCTGACGTGGTCCGGTTCCGCCGACAAGGCCGACTCCAATGAGACGCGCCAGTCCTCCAGCGACTCGCCGGGCGTGCCGTAGATCAGGTCCAGGTTGACGTGCTCGAACCCGGCGGCGGTGGCCTCCTTCGCCGCCTCCAGGGCGCGGCCCGGAGTGTGCTTACGGTCCAGGATCTGCAGCACGTGCGGTGTCGCACTCTGCATCCCGAACGAGACCCGGTTGAAGCCGGCCGCCCGGATCGTCTCCAGATACGCCGGATCCACGGACTCCGGATTCGCCTCCGTCGTCACCTCCGCGTCCGGCGCCAACCCGAACTCATCCCGTACTGCGGCCAGCATCCGCCCGAGGTCATCCGCCGGGAGCAGGGTCGGGGTGCCGCCACCGAAGAACACCGTGTCGACCGGCCGGTCCAGGTCACCCAGCACCCGCCGGGCCAGCCGGACCTCCGCTACCGCCGTCTCGGCGTACGACGCCTGTGATCCGCCGCCGCCGAGTTCCTTGGCGGTGTAGGTGTTGAAGTCGCAGTAGCCGCAGCGGGCCGCGCAGAAAGGCACGTGCAGGTAGAACCCGAACGGACGCGCGGCGGCCTCGTGGACGGCCGGCTCCGGCAGCGACCCGTCCCGGGGCGCAACCTCCCCCTCGGGCAGTGTCGATGGCACCTGTCCATCGTACGTGCAGGGAAAGCTAGTCCCCGCCGGACAGGTGCAGGGTGATCAGCGAGCCCTCGGCGGCGCCGTCGCGGCTTCTCGGGTCGGTGTAGGCCACGGTGCCTTCGGTTTCCGGGGAGTCCACCCGCTCGTCGGCCACGGTGACCTCGAAGCCGGCCCTCCGCAGTACGTTGGTGGCCTCGTCCGGCCGCATCCCGTTGACCGGCGGAAGTTCCTTCACGGCGCCCTTGACGATGCGGGGGTTCGGGGCCACGAACCGGCGCAGCGGCATGCCTTTCAGCGCGCCCTGCATCGCGGTCTGCCACAGCGGGCCCGCGGTACCCGAACCGGTGGGATCGGCGATGTCGCGGCCGTCCAGGGTGTGGCGGTGCATGAGGTTCGTGTACGGCAGGTTCGCGTCGGCCACCACGGCCGCGGC
Organism: Kribbella sancticallisti; assembly: GCF_039530625.1. NCBI lineage: Bacteria > Bacillati > Actinomycetota > Actinomycetes > Propionibacteriales > Kribbellaceae > Kribbella > Kribbella sancticallisti. The sequence continues at coordinate 115,436 of NZ_BAAAOS010000048.1, forward strand.
CGCGAGGTTCGGGGCGTAGCCCGCGTACCAGACGGCACGGTTGTCCTGGATGGTTCCGGTCTTGCCGGCCAGGTCCCAGTTGCCGAAGTTGAGCCGTCCGCCGGTGCCGCCCGGTTCCATCACGGCGCTCAGCACCCGGTTCACGCCGTCGGCCACCTCGGGCGCGATGGCCTGGCGGCACAGGGGACCCGGGATCTTGACCGGCTTGGCCGACTTGTCGAGCACCGAGGTGATGAGGAAGGGCCGGCAGTACTTGCCGCGGGCCGCGAAGGTCGCGTAGGCGTTCGACAGCATCAGCGGCGTCACGTAGCCGACGCCCAGGGTGAAGGAGACCACCTGGTCGAGCGGCTGCAGGGTCTGCGCGTTCTGCATGCCCAGGTCGGCGGCGATGGTGGCCGGCGCGCACAGCCCCGTGCGCTGGGAAAGCTGCAGGAAATAGGTGTTCGTCGAGGCCTTCGCCGCCTCGATCATGGTCAGGTTGCCGCTCTTGGTCGAGTTCTGCGGCCGATAGTCCGGATCCCGCGTCGTCCCCGTACAGGTGGTGAACTTCTTCCCGCTCAGGTCGATCTGCGCCGGCGAGTTGATCCGGTAGTCCAGCGGCAGGCCCTTCTGGATCGCCGCCGCGAGCACGAACGCCTTCATCGTCGAGCCGTTCTGGAATCCGCCGTAGCCCCCGGCGTACGACTTCTCGACGTTGTAGTTGTACGCCGTCTCGTTCCGGCCCTTGCCGTACGTCCTGCTCTGCACCATCGCCTTCACCACGCCGGTGCCGGGCTCGACGACGGTGATCGCGGCGATGGCGCTGTCGCCGGACTTGGTGTGCTCGTCGATCGAGGCCTGGGCGGCGGCCTGGATCCTGGGGTCGATCGACGTCAGCACGGTGAGGCCGCCGGTCTTCAGGTAGTGCTCCCGGTCCTTCACGCTCCGGCCCAGGGCCGGGTTGTCCAGCAGCATGGAGACGACGTACTCGCAGTAGAAGGGGTAGCGGGATCCGGCACAGCCGTTCGGGACCTTCCGGACCTTCGCCAGGTCGATCACCGGGGTCCTGAGCGCGCTGTTGGCCTGTGCCAGCGAGATCACCCCGAGCTCGAGCATCCGGCGGATCACCACGTTGCGGCGGTCCTGGGCGCGCTTGAGGTTGTTCGTCGGGTCGTAGCCGGTCGGGTTCTTCACCAAGCCGGCCAGTAGTGCGGCCTGCGGCAGCGTGAGGTCCTTGGCCTTGGTCCTGAAGTAGTGCCCAGCAGCAGCCTGTACGCCGTACGCGCCGTCGCCGAAGTTCGCCAGGTTCAGATACCGCTCGAGGATCTCGTCCTTGGACAACTCCTTCTCCAGGGCGACCGCGTACCGCAACTCCGTCAGCTTGCGCTGGTACGTCACCGCCGTGGCCGCGTGGCGCTCCTCAGCCGTCCGGGCCTTCTCGACCAGGCTCATCTTCACGTACTGCTGGGTGATGCTCGAACCACCCTGCTGCACCTCGCCGCCGGTCTGGTTTCGGACCAGCGCGCGCAGCGTGCCCTTGGCGTCCAGCGCGCCGTGCGAGTAGAACCGCGAGTCCTCGATCGCCACCATCGCCTGCCGCATGATCTGGCTGACCTGACTCAGCCGGACCGGCACACGGTGCTGCTCGAACATGGTGGCGATGAGCGTGCCGTCGCCGGCGAAGATCCGGCTGCGCACGGCCACCGGATCGGTCTTCAACTCCTGCGGCAGGTTGTCCACCGACTCGGCCACCTTCTCGGTGCCGAGTTCGGCCAGGCCGGTGAACGGGATCACCAGGCCGGCCGCGAGCGCACCGGACAGCACGCTCACGGCGAGGAACTTGTTCAACGCCCCGATCTTCGTACGAACGCCATTCCCCGTTGTACGCATATTTCCACGGTACGCCGATCGAGGTCTTCGCTCAGGTCCGTTGGCAAGCCGCGAGGACCCTGCGCCCCACCGTTCAGCCACGCTGTTGACAGAGCGTGAGGGACGGAGGGACTCTCGACCTCACGGAGGGTGAACAAAATAGTGGGGGGAATGAAAGATGCTGCGGAGCAGTGATATCGACACGCCTTCTGGCACTGGGGCTGGAGACGAATCCGAGGCCGGCCCGCCCGGCGCGCCGGCGGCCGAGGTCGCGCGCGCCGACCGCGATCTCCCCCGGGCTGCCAGGAAATGAAGGCTCGAGTGGCTAGGTCCTGTCGCGGGAGGGCCCGACGATTCGCGCGAGGGTTTGCGGTGATCTGCCTGCTCTCACTGCTCGCTGCCAACTGCGGAGAAACCACGGGCGCGGGCCGCTCCGACACCGATCCGCCGTCAACCCGCACCACCGGCGGCGTACCGTCGGTCGAAACCCCCACCTACGGCCCGGTGCCGGCTTCCAGTTGCTTGAACTCCACCGAGCAACTCTCACCCGCCACCGACCTGGAAGGCGTCACGCTGGCCCGCAGTACGGACAGCACCAGAACGTCACTCCTGCTCAAGAACACCGGGAGTCTCTCGGTCATCGTGATCCCGGACGAGAACCGCACGACGCGGCTGAGCCGAGCGCCTGCCCATGTCAACCCGACCGACCCCGCGTCGCAAGCCGCCCTCCAGGCAGTCGCCAACAGCGGCATGATCCAGTCCGTACCCGGCCTGCCGGGCGGCATTCCGTGGGACCAGGTCTACATCGTGCCGCCGCAGTGGGCGGTCTGCGCTCTCACTGGCGATGTGAGCGCACTCGCCAGTGTGCGCTACCTAAGAGACAAGACTTCCAGCGCCGAGTACTTCCTGGTGAAGGAACTAGCCGACGAACTGTCCTCCCGCTTCAGCCTGGCTCACCGACGAACCGCCGCCACGCTACAAACCTGCGCCGAAGGCACCTTCCAACTCCTCCAGGCCGACCCCCAACTCCAGGGTCTCGACCTCTACACCAAGGTCCTCGGGACAACATCATCCTGCCGCTCCAGCTACAAAACCCTCCTGGGCAACAACGAAAAGGCCACCCAACGAACAGGAACGAAGGTCTTGGGCCTGCTGGAGAAAACCCCAAGGCTGCTGGAAACCACCAAGTTCATCCGCGCTGTGCTCAGTTGAGGCACTGAACCACGCTCGCCCAACCAACGCACTTCGGCTCCCGCGCCGCCTGGTTTCACAAGCGAGCGACGCAGGAGCCCGCGCCAAGAAGTACTAGTCGTACATCTTGTCCAGGAGGTCGCCGTACGTTGTCTCCACGTACTTGCGCTTGAGCTTCAGGCTGGGGGTCATCTCGCCGCCCTCGACCGTGAGATCCCGGTCGAGAATGGTGAACTTCTTGATGGTTTCCCAGCGGTTCAGCCCGGCGTTCAGCTCGTCCACATAACCCTGGACCAGCTTCCGCGCCGCGTCCGACGTCACGATCTCCGCGTACGACTTCCCGCCCAGGTCGTTCTGCTCGGCCCAGCCCTGGATCGCCTCCGGGTCCAGCGTCACCAGAGCAGAGACGAAGTTCCGTTGCGAACCGTGTACGAGGAACTGGCTCGCGTACGGGCAGATCATCTTGAAGCGGCCCTCGATCACCTGCGGCGCGACGTACTTGCCGCCGGAGGTTTTGAACAGGTCCTTCTTCCGGTCGGTGATGAAGAGGTACTCATCCTCGAAGTGCCCGATGTCGCCGGTGTGGAACCAGCCGTCGGCGTCGATCACCTCGGCGGTCTGGTCGGGCAGGTTGTGGTAGCCGCTCATCACGCCGGGACCCTTGATCAGGATCTCGCCGTCCTCGGCGATCTTGAACTCGGCCGCCGGGAAGGCCGGCCCGACGCTGCCCAGGCGGTAGTGGTCCGGCCGGTTCAGCGTCGATCCGGCGGCGGTCTCGGACAGGCCGTAGCCCTCGAGGATCAGCAGCCCGGCAGCGTGGAACCACTCCGCCAGCCGCTTGTCCAGCGCGGCCGACCCGGACACGAAGAACCGGATCCGCCCACCGAAGCGGGCGCGGATCTTCGAGAGTACGAGCTTGTCGGCCAGCGTGTACTGCGCCGCCAGCGCTCCGCCCGGCTCCTTGCCCTCCTGCCGCAGCTTCGACACCTTGGCGCCGACCCCGAACGCCCAGTGGAACAGCTTCGCCTTGACCCCGCCCTCGGCCTCCATCATCGTCACGATCCGGCCGTGCGCCTTCTCGAAGACGCGGGGCGCGGCGGCCATGAAGGTCGGCTGTACGACACCGGCGTTCTCCACGATCTTGTCGACCCGGCCGTCGATCGCCGTCGCGAAGCCGATCTGGAACTGCACCGCGAGCAGCACCTGGCCGAACACGTGCGACAGCGGCAGCCACAGCAACTGCAGGTCGTCCGGGCTGAGCACCCGGATCCCTTCCACCGCGGCGCCTTCGTACGTCCACACCGAGTGCGGCAGCCGCACACCCTTCGGCCGGCCGGTCGTACCCGAGGTGTAGACGAGGGTGCACAGGTGCTCGGGCAGAACCTGCGCGATCCGCTCGTCGACCGCCTGCGGGTTGTCGTCCAACTGCTTGGCGCCGAGTTCGTCCAGCGCGGCCAGGCTCATCACCCAGTCGCCGTCGCGCTCCTCCGGCTCACCGTCGATCAGCACGACCTTCCGCACCGACCCGATGTCCGACTTGTGCTCACGCAACTTGTCGACCTGGCTGGCGTCCTCGGCGAACACCACCTGTACTTCGGCGTCCGCGACGATGTACGCGACGTCCGCGGCCATCGTGGTCGGGTAGATCGTGGTGGTCGCGGCGGCGGCGAGCACGCCGGCCAGATAGCACTGGACCCACTCGATCCGGGTGCTCGCGGCGATGCCGACCCGCTGCTCCGGCTGCACGCCGAGAGCGATCAGGCCGGCCGCGCGGCGGCGTACAAGGTCATCGGTCTGCCGCCAGCTGACCGACTGCCAGCCGTCGCCGGCCGGGTGCCGGAAGGCTTCCCGGTCAGGCGTCGCGGCGACGCGGTCGAGGAACATCTGGGCGAGGTGTTCCTTGCGGTTGCTGAGCAACGCGAGCTGGGGACCGTCGGCAACGGGCTTCATGTCTGGCCTCCACGAGGGGTCAAGTAACCGAACGGTAATGGAACGAGACAGCGCTGACTATGCCCTTCGCCAGCCCGTCCGCACCAGGTCGATCACGTTTCCGCAACAGGCGCGCACAGTCGGTCGCACTAGCCTCACTGTCCGTTCTACTCCCCCGTCGGCTCACCCGGTCCCGGCGACCGGCCGGCTTCAGCGGCGCTGCTGCAGGAGCTCCGCGATCTGGACCGCGTTGAGAGCGGCTCCCTTGCGGAGGTTGTCGTTGGAGACGAACAGGACGAGCCCGCGGTTGCCCGGCACCGACTGGTCCTGACGGATCCGGCCGACGTACGACGGGTCGTTGCCGGCGGCGTACAGCGGGGTCGGGAGGTCGGCGAGCTCGACACCGGGCGCCTGAGCGAGCAACTCCGTGGCCCGCTCCGGCGTGATCGGGTCCGCGAACTCGGCGTGGATGCTCAGCGAGTGACCGGTGAAGACGGGCACGCGGACGCAGGTCCCGGCGACCGCGAGATCCGGCAGGTGCAGGATCTTGCGGCTCTCGTTGCGGAGCTTCTGCTCCTCGTCGGTCTCACCGGTGCCGTCGGCAACGATCGACCCGGCCAGCGGGAGCACGTTGAAGGCGATCGGACCGGCGTACACCTGCGGCTGCGGCAGGGTGATCCCGTCGGTCCCCTGCGCGAGCCGGCCGGCGCCTTCGATCAGCGACCTGGTCTGGTCCTCGAGCTCCTGGACGCCGACTCCTCCGGAACCGGAGACAGCCTGGTACGTCGAGACGATGAGGCGGGTCAGCCGCGCTTCCCGGTGGAGCGGAGCGAGCACCGGCATCGCGGCCATCGTGGTGCAGTTCGGGTTCGCGACGATGCCCTTGGGGAGGTTGGTCAGGTCATCCGGGTTGACCTCGGCGACCACCAACGGCACCTCGGGGTCCATCCGCCAGCCGGAGGAGTTGTCCACCACGACCGCGCCGGCAGCGGCGACCTTCGGCGCGAACTCCTTGGACGCCGTCTTCCCGTTGGAGAACAAGGCCAGGTCGAGTCCCTTGAAGTCGGCCGTCGCCGAGTCCTCGACGGTGACCTTCTCGTCGCCGAACGGCAGTTGACTCCCCGCCGAGCGCGCCGACGCGAAGTACCGGATCTCATCGACCGGAAACTCCCGCTCCACCAGCAACTGGCGCATCACGCCACCGACCTGACCTGTGGCCCCGAAAACTCCTACTCGCATGGAAGGAGCCTAGTAGAAGGGACCCGCCTCGTTCCGCACTCGTCCACAGCGCGGGCAGCCGGTCACTACCGCCCGTACACCGCCGTTTGCTCTTCGACCCGCTGCTGGTCGTCCGCGAGGATGCCGCCGTCGACCGCGACCAGGTCGAGCGGGTACTCGACGAGGAACGTGACGAAGTCCGGCAAGTGGTAGGCGTCGGCGACCGCCGCGTTGATCCCTCGCAGCATCTTGCGCTTGGCCTCCCCATCGACTCCCTTCGGGACGTGCAGGACCAGCACAGGCCTAGCCGGTTCGGAGCCGAGGGCCCCGTTCTGGCTCACGCTGTCGTGCGGCCATTCGTGCAGGAAGATCCGCGTGTCGTCCGGGAACGGGAACACCTCGTACACGGCGTCGTAGATCCCCTTCACCAGTTCCCTCTTCTTGCCGAGTTCGAGGCCGGTGGGGACGTCGAGATATCCAACGGGCATGTCCTTCTCCTTCGATCGGTTGTACTTTCTTTTAGAAACTTCTTACTTTCTATCAGAGAGCAGAGAGCATGTCGATAGGAAGTAGTCGCAGTAGGATGGAAACCATGGCGACCAACCGTCGGTACGGTGATGGATGCGCGATCGCGACCGCGCTCGACTATGTGGGCGAGCGATGGGCCCTGCTGATCGTGCGAGAGCTCCTGCTGGGCGCGAAACGCTTCACGGATCTGCAGGACGGGCTGCCCGGCGCGGGCTCCAAGGTGCTGGCCCAGCGATTGCGGGATCTGGAGAGCGGCGGCGTCGTACTGCGTCGCACCCTCCCCCCACCGGCGAGCTCACAGGTGTACGAGCTGACCGAGTGGGGCGCGCGGCTGGATGGCATCGTCGTCGCGCTGGGACGCTGGGGAGCCGATGCGCCGGAGCCGTCCGGGGACCCGGTGGGTGCGGACTCGGCCATGATCCGGCTGCGCAGCTTTTTCGGCGCGCAGCCGGCACACCCATGGACGGCCACCTATGAGATGCGCCTCGGCCGGTACCGCTTCACCATCCGGATCGCGGATGGTCAGCTCGCCGAGGTGAGCCGCGGGGAGCCGCGCGAACGCCCCGACACGGTCATCGAGACGGATCCCGGCACCCTGAACGACATCCTCGGCGCGGATCGGGCACGCACCAAGGCCATCAAGGACGGCCGGCTCGCCATCACCGGGGACGACCAGGCCGGCCACCGGCTCTTCGACGCCGTACGGAGCTGAACCGGCGCCGGCCCGGTTCCTCTGGGGCGGGAGAGGGAACCGGGCCGGCGCGGCGGGGATGGATCAGGAGTCGGAGACGAGGACCCCGCCGTTGGCCACGTCGGACTTCTCGATCTCCTGGAACACGATGCGGACGGCCTCGCGCTTGGCGCCGAGGATGGCGATCGCGGAGTCGGTGACGGCGGCGACGAACTCGCGGCGCTGGTCGAGGGTGCGACCGGAGAGCAGTTCGACGGTGATGTTCGGCATGAGGCTCCTCAGGAAGATGTCAGTTCTGCATTGTGGAACATTGTTCCAGAATGGGGATCAGTTCACCGCCGCTGCCCGACGGGCGAGAACCTCGTCGGTCTCGTCGGGATCGGTGTTCAGCGAGTCGAGCAACTCGTCGACCTCGGGACGACGCTCGGGCAGCAGCAGCCCGAGGCCGACGTACACGACCAAGGATGTTGCCAGCGGCAACGCGACGACCAGGGTCGTGTCGGTGGAACCGGCACCCCACTTCACCACCGACCAGACGATCAGGCCAGCCGCCCACGAGGCGATCGCCGCCCGCGCGCCGCAGCGCCGGAACCAGGGCAGCAGGCCGAGCATCAACGGGATCGAGATCGGGCCCATGGTCGCGGCCACCAGGTCCACGACGATCTTCAGCACCACCCCCTGGCCGCCGGTGATGATCGCGATCAGCATGCTCAGGGTGACGAAGGTGAAGGTGGTGATCCGGGCGAACTTCAGGATCCCGGCGTCGCTCAGCCGGCGCAGTCTCGGGACCAGCACCGGGCCGATGTCGCGGGTGATGACGGAGGAGATCACGTTCGCGTCCGAGGCCACCATCGCCATCGTGTGCGAGAAGAACCCGGCGAGCACGAGACCGATCAGCCCGCTCGGCAGCAGCAGTTGCGACAGCGCGACGTACGACTGCTCGGCCTTGCCGATGTCCGGCACCAGCAGCGGCGCGGCGCACATCGGGATGAACAGCACCAGCGGCCAGACCAGCCAGAGCACCGACGACAGCAGCGCCGACCGCTTGGCCTCGGAACCGGACGGCGCGGCCATGTAGCGCTGGGCCAGATTCCACATGCCGCCGTTGTACTCGAACGTCTTGATGAACAGGAACGCGATCAGGAAGACCGGCGTGTACGGCCCGGTCAGCGCGTCACCGTGCCCCTCGGGCAACTGGTCCCACATCCTCCACAGCGTCGGGATGCCGTCCAGGTGGGTCAGCACGCCGACGAACATCGCGATCCCGGCCGCGGCCTGGATGATGAACTGGCCGAAGTCGGTGAGTACGTCGGCCCACAGGCCGCCAAGCGTCGCGTAGAGCATCGTGACGACACCGGTGAGCAGGATGCCCCAGCGCATCGGCACGCCGGTGAACCCGTTCAGCAGTACTGCGATCGCGACCCACTTCGCCGCGATGTCGACCACCTTCAGCGCGGCACCGGAGTACGCGAGCACCTGCTGGGTCGGCAGGTTGTAGCGCTGGGCAAGGTATTCCAGCGGTGAGACGACGCCGTGTTTCGCCCGCAGCCGGTTCCACCGGGCGGCGAACACGAACGCGCCGATCCCGACCCCGACGCCGATCGACACGGCCCACCAGACGTACACGGTGATGCCGTAGTTGTAGGCGACGGCCGCGAACGCGACGAACATGACCGCGCTGTAGCCGGACATGTGGTGGGAGATGCCGGACAGCCACCAGGGAATCCGGCCCCCGGTCGTGAAGTAGTCCACGACGGTCTTGATCTTGGTGCGGGACCACAGCCCGATCACCACCATCAGCACGAAATAGCCGGCCAGCACCGTCCAGTCGAGCGCGGTCATCTGGTGTCCTCCAACATGCTTGGCCTCCAGGGCGGAGATGTGACCGAAGGTTCCACCTGTCAGAACTAGGTGTCAAGAGGCGGAACACTGCGCCGCTCAGATTGCAGCTCCGCAGCCCACGACACGGACAACGTTTGACAGGATGTTCCACTCAGTAGAACCTTGTTCTGTGAATTCGCCGCAGAAAGCTCTCCAGGTCAGGCACGCCACCCACCCCGACCAGGTGCCCGGGTTCGACACCGCCGCGCTGCGCCGGACGTACCTGGTCGACGACCTGTTCAGCCCCGACTCGATCACCGCCGTGCTCACCCACCACGACCGGATCGTGCTGGCCGGCGCCCGGCCGGTCAGCGGCCCGCTGACCCTGGGCACCTGGCCGGAGCTGCGCAGCGAGTTCTTCCTCGAGCGCCGCGAGGCCGGCATCGTGAACGTCGGCGAGCCCGGCACCGTGACGGTTGACGGCACCAAGTTCGAGCTGACCACCGGCGCCTGCCTGTACGCCGGACGCGGCGCGCGCGACGTCGTCTTCGAGGGCGAGGCCGCCGCCTTCTACCTCTTCTCCGCGGCCGCGCACACCGACTTCCCCACCACGCTGGTCCAGCCGGGCGAGGGCAACCGCCTCGAGCTCGGCGACCAGCAGACGGCGAACCGCCGCACCATCGACCAGTACATTCATGCCGACGGCGTCCGGAGCTGCCAGATCGTGCTCGGCGTGACCACGCTGCACGCCGGCAGCACCTGGAACACGATGCCCGCGCACACCCACGACCGGCGTACCGAGTGCTACCTGTACTTCGGCCTGCCGGAGTCGGAGCGGATCGTCCACCTCCTGGGCGAGCCCGAAGAGACCCGGCACCTGCTGGTCGCGGATCGCCAGGCCGTGATCTCGCCAAGCTGGTCGATCCACTCGGGCGTCGGCACCTCGTCGTACAGCTTCGTCTGGGCGATGGCCGGCGAGAACCAGGCGTTCACCGACATGGACGGCGTCAACGTGACGGATCTGCGGTGACCCGCGCACGACCCGGGCAGACCGTCCAGCCGGGCTTCTCTCTCGTGGGCAAGACAGCCCTCGTGACGGGAGCGCGGCGCGGGATCGGGGCGGCGATCGCCGCCGGGTTCGCCGCGGCCGGCGCCGACCTGATCCTGATGGCGCGCGACGCCGCCCTCGAGGACACGCTGGAAGCGATCAAGCTGAACGGCGGCGGCGAGGCACAGGTGATCACCGCGGACTTCGCCGATCCGGCCGCGGTCGAAGCTGCCGGTGCCGCAGTGGTCGCTGCCCAGGCCGCGACGGGCCGCGCGATCGACATCCTGGTGAACAATGCCGGCACCATCCGGCGTGCGCCCGCCGCTGAGACCACGGCGGCCGACTGGCAGTACGTGATCGACGTGAACCTGAACTCCACCTGGGCGTTGACCCGGTCGATCGGCACCGCCATGGTCGAGCGCGGAGCGGGCAAGATCATCACGATCGCTTCCCTGCTGAGCTTCCAGGGCGGCATCACCGTGCCCGCCTACACCGCGAGCAAACACGCCGTCGCCGGTCTGACCAAGGCGCTGGCGAACGAGTGGGGATCGTCCGGAGTACAGGTGAACGCGATCGCGCCCGGTTACATCAGTACGGACAACACCACCGACCTGCGCGCGGACGCCGAGCGCGAGGCGGCGATTCGCGACCGGATCCCGGCTGGGCGCTGGGGCCGGCCGGAGGACCTGGTCGGGGCCGCGGTCTTCCTGGCCTCGGCATCCTCGGACTACGTCAACGGACACGTGCTCGCCGTCGACGGTGGCTGGCTGGCGAGATAAGAGGTGACAGGATGAGCGACATGAGTTCGCCCTCGGCCATCGACAAGACGCTGATGGTGCTCGACGCCGTCCTCGAGCACTCCCGGTTCACCGACGTGGTGACGGCCACCGGCCTGGCCAAATCGACCGTGCACCGGATCATGGCGTCCCTGGTCGAGCATGAGTTCGTCGCCCAGTCCGAGGACGGCTCGTACCACCCGGGCCCGAAGGCGCTGCGCCTCGCCGGGCACGCGCTCACCAACGTGGACCTGGCGACGGTCGCCCGCCCGGTACTGGCCGACCTGGTCGCGCAGACCCGCTGCACGGTGCACGTCGGCCTGCTGAACGGCGACGAGGCGATCTATGTCGCGCGACTCGACGGGCCCAAGCCGTACCGGATGCCTTCGCGCGTCGGCAAGGCCTTCTGGCTGCACTGCACGGGCATCGGCAAGGCGCTGCTCGCCGAGAAGGACGACGAAGCCATCGACGCGCTCGTCACCCGAACCGGCCTGCCCGCCCGTACTCCGCTCACCCACACGACGGCCGCCGCGCTCAAGGCCGACCTCGCCCAGGTGCGCTCTCGGGGCTACGCGCTGGACGACGAGGAGAACGAGCCCGGGATCCGTTGCGTCGCAGCGGTCATCCACGATCACACCGCGACGGCGATCGCCGCGGTCAGCATCTCCACCCTGTCGCTGGAGCAGTCGATCGCCCAGGTCGCCCTGATGGCACCGGCCGCGATCGAGGCCGCCCGCAAGATCTCCGCCGCCCTCGGCTACCTGGAGCCCGCGAGCTAAGCCCTTGAGCTAGTGTCCCGCGCGGCGATGCGCTCGGCCGTCTCCCTCAACTCGTCCATCACGTCGGCTCCCGAGTCGAGCAGGCCGCGCATCCGGGCCGAGTCCTGGGCCTCGAACATCACGCCGATCGTCACCTCGTGATCCGGCCGGCTCAGTACTTCGATCCGATCCCCCGCGCCCACCGTGCCGGTCTTCAGTACCTTCAGATACGCCCCCGGCCGGTTCTCCTGGTGAAACCGCTTCACCCACTGCGGAATCCCCATCCGGTCCTGGAAGGTGATGCAGGGAATCCGCGGCGCCCGGACCATCACCTCGACCTCGTCACCGATCCGCCAGATCTCCCCGATCAAGGCGTTGGTGACATCGAGCCCCTCGGTCCGCAGGTTCTCGCCGAACAACCCTGACGGAATCTCCCGCCCGAGCTCCCCCGCCCACCAGTCCGCGTCCTCCTGCGCATACGCGTAGAGCGCCAGATCGGGCCCGCCGTGGTTCTTGGTGTCGCACACGCGGTCGCCCGCCAGCCCGAGCTCCCCCACCGCGACTCGTGCCGCCTGCGGCCGCTTGTCGATCGCCGTCCAGCCCGTCTCCTTGGGCCCTGGAATCAGTTCTTCGACCACGTTCACCGTCAGCACCCGCATACCCGGCATCCTCCCCCTCCGCCCGACCCGCTGCCACCGAGTTTCTGGTGAAGCCAGAGCCCCGTCAGTCCTGGATCGCCTTCACGATGGCGATGTTGCGGGTCAGCCAGTCCTGCGGGAGGACCTCGTCGGCGCCGGCGTTCCTCACGGCGCCGAGGGCGTTCTGCATCTGGCGGACGATCACCCAGGCGCGGGCGCGGTCCTCGTCGAGGCCCGCTGTGTCGATGACGGCGTAGAAGCGGCTGCGGAGGGCGATGCGGAGGTCGTGGGCGGCGGCGAGTTCGTCCCAGCGGTTCCACAGCAGCGGGGCGACCTCGTAGTGCGGGTCGCCGGACAGCGGCTTGGGGTCGATCACCAGCCAGGGCTCGCGGTCGGCGGCCAGGACGTTGAAATAGTGGAGATCCGTGTGGATCAAGCGACCGTCGGTGTCGGGGTCAGCCGCGAAATCGCTGGCCAGGGAGGCAGCCTGCTCGACGTAGCGGCGGGGTACGGGCGCGGACGCGGGCAGTTGCAGAAGCTCCTCGGACAGCCGCTTCATCTCGGCCGACAGCGGCTTGAACTGTGGACCCGCCGGGACGTGCAGCCGCTCATAGAGCGAGGCGACGAGTTCGCAGGCCTCGATGGCGTCGACGGTGGTGAGGTCCCGCGCCTGAGCCCGCTCCAGCAGCATCGCGAACCGGCGCGGATCCGCCCGGAGCAGGCGGATCGCCCCGTTCCCGTCCCAGATCCGCAACGCGAGGTGCTCGGTCTCGGCCTCCCAGTGCGGGAACTGGACCTTCAGCACCGCGGCGGTTCCGTCCGCGGTACGGACCGGGACGACCAGCGCACAGTTCCCGTACGCCGAATCGCCGTCGACGCGCAGTCCCCAGCCGTCCAGCAACTCCCGCGTCAGCCGCGGCAGTCCGTCCAGCCAGGAAGCCCACTCCGGCCCGCGCGACGCGACCTTCCGGAACTCCGCGGGGATCTCGACCGGCACTACTTCTTGGCCTTCTCCGACGGCTCGTTCGTCTTCAGGGCGGCGATGAAGGCTTCCTGGGGGACCTCGACCCGGCCCACCATCTTCATCCGCTTCTTGCCCTCCTTCTGCTTCTCGAGCAGCTTGCGCTTCCGGGTGATGTCACCGCCGTAGCACTTCGCCAGCACGTCCTTGCGGATCGCCCGGATCGACTCGCGGGCGATGATCCGGGACCCGATCGCGGCCTGGATCGGTACCTCGAACTGCTGCCGCGGGATCAGTTCCTTCAGCTTGCCGGCCAGCGCGACGCCGTAGGAGTACGCGTTGTCGCGGTGCACGATCGCGGAGAACGCGTCGACCGTCTCGCCCTGCAGCAGGATGTCCACCTTGACCAGGGCCGCGGACTGCTCGCCGGTCGGCTCGTAGTCCAGCGACGCGTAGCCCTTGGTCTTGGACTTCAACTGGTCGAAGAAGTCGAAGACGATCTCGGCCAGCGGCAGCGTGTAGCGCAACTCGACCCGGTCCTCGGACAGGTACTCCATCCCCTGCAGGTTGCCCCGCTTGGTCTGGCACAGGTCCATGATGACGCCGATGTAGTCCTTCGGGCTGAGGATCGTCGCCCGCACCACCGGCTCGTAGATGTCGGCGATCTTGCCCTCGGGGAACTCGCTGGGGTTGGTGACGACGTGCTCCTTGCCGTCCTCCATCTCGACCCGGTAGACCACGTTCGGCGCGGTCGAGATCAGGTCCAGGTCGAACTCGCGCTCGAGCCGCTCGCGGACGATCTCCATGTGCAGCAGGCCGAGGAAGCCGCAGCGGAAGCCGAACCCGAGCGCGCCCGAACTTTCCGGCTCGTACTGCAGCGCCGCGTCGTTCAGTTGCAGCCGCTCCAGCGCGTCCCGCAGCGTCGGGTAGTCGTCGCCGTCGATCGGGAACAGCCCGGAGTACACCATCGGCTGGGGGTGCTTGTAGCCGCCGAGCGCCTCGGTCGCGCCGCGGATCGACGAGGTGACGGTGTCACCGACCCGGGACTGGCGGACGTCCTTCACGCCGGTGATCAGGTAGCCGACCTCGCCGACGCCGATGCTCGGCGACTTCATCGGCTCGGGCGAGATGACGCCGACCTCGAGCATCTCGTGCACCGCGCCGGTGGACATCATCTTGATCTTGTCGCGGTGGGTGAGTTCGCCGTCGACGACCCGGACGTAGGTGACCACGCCGCGGTAGGTGTCGTAGACCGAGTCGAAGATCAGTGCCCGCGGCGGCGCGTCCTTCACGCCCTTCGGCGGCTCCACCTGGGCGACGATCTCGCTCAGCAGGTCCTCGACGCCCTCGCCGGTCTTCGCCGAGACCCGCAGTACGTCGGACTCTTTGCAGCCGATGATGTGCGCCAGTTCGGCGGCGTACTTGTCCGGCATCGCGCCCGGCAGGTCGATCTTGTTCAGCACCGGGACGATGTGCAGGTCCGCGCTCAGCGCGAGGTACAGGTTGGCCAGCGTCTGCGCCTCGATCCCCTGCGCCGCGTCGACCAGCAGCACCGCACCCTCGCACGCCTCCAGCGACCGCGACACCTCGTAGGTGAAGTCGACGTGGCCGGGGGTGTCGATCATGTTCAGGATGTACGTCGTGCCGTCGGGCGCGAGCAGACCGCCGGGCGTCTCGGGCTTCGGCGCGAACGGGAGCCGGACCGCCTGCGACTTGATCGTGATGCCGCGCTCGCGCTCGATGTCCATCCGGTCCAGGTACTGCGCCCGCATCGAGCGGTCGTCGACCACCCCGGTGATCTGCAGCATCCGATCGGCCAGCGTCGACTTGCCGTGGTCGATGTGGGCGATGATGCAGAAGTTCCGGATCAGCGACGGGTCGGTGCGACCCGGCTGCGGCACGGTCGTGGGGCCAACGGGCACGGAGGGTTCCAGTTCGTCTCAGGGTCGTACAGGACTTTCAGGCAACTGCCCAATCATCCCACGGTCCGCCACACCTTTCCGCATCCACGGCAATCCCCGCCGTCGCACGGTGCAACAAACCGGGCCGTCGCGAGTCTCTCTACTGTGAGCGACATGACGATGAGCCCGGGCCGGTCGGGTGTTCCGCCCAGCGCGGTCACGGAACGTGAGGACGCGATCACCCGGCTGCACCGGGAGCAATGGGCCGGACTGGTCCGCCTCTCGCTCCTGCTGCTGGGCGATCGCGCGTCCGCCGAGGACGCGGTCCAGGAGTCCTTCGCGGCGATCTACCGCCGCTGGGACAAGATCAAGGACCGGGACCGGCTGGACGCCTACCTGCGCTCAGCCGTACTGAACACCAGCCGCTCCGTACTGCGCCGCCGCCGGCTCGCCGTGCTCCACCGCCAGCCAATCGAGCCACCCGTGTGGTCCGCCGAGAGCGAGGCGATGCTCGGCGAGGACCGGCGCGAGGTCCTCGCCGCACTGGCGACCCTCCCGACGAGGAGGCGGGAGGTGCTGGTGATGCGGTTCTACCTGCACCTGTCCGATGCCGAGATCGCCGAGACGCTGGGGATCAGCGCGGTGTCCGTCCGCTCGACTGTTTCCCGTGGCCTGAAGGATCTCGGCCAGAAACTGGAGGAGGGCCGATGACTCTCGACGAACGGCTGACCGACGCCCTCGAGGCGGCCGCCCGTACTGTGCCGGACAACGCAGTACCGCGGGAGGTTCCCGAGTTCGACGGCGCACGGCGGTGGCGCAAGCCTGCCTTGGTCGCTGCCCTGGCGGCCGCCGCGGTGGCCGCGGCCGTGGTGGTGCCGCTGGCTGTGACCGATCGCGCCGTGCAACCCACCACCGCGCCCTGCCCGGCGCCGCCTGCGGTGGAGGCGATAGAGCTCGGGCAGCAGAGCTATCCCGGTAGCCAGACCGCACTCGACCGGCTGCCGTTCGGGGCACCGCCTAAGGTGCCGTTTCTGCTGACGAAGGACGGCCGGGGCTATCTCGAGGATCGCGGCGTCCGGGTCCCGTTGCCGTCCGGCGACCGGTACAGCGTGCTGGGCCGGACGTCCTGCGGCTGGCTGGTGGTGCGGACCAAGGACGAGAAGAAGTTCGATGCGGGGCTGCTCGGCAGCGCGGGTGACTTCCGTCCGATCGGGCCGATCGTGGATCGCGAAATCACCCTGTCGCCGGACGGGACCCGGTTGGCGTACCACGACCGGTCCGGGCCGATCGTCGTCCTGGAGGTTGCCAGCGGCAAGGAACTGGCGAGCTATCCGGCCGGCGTCGCAGCCCGGCTCGACGGCTGGAACACGGATGGCATCTGGTTCGCACCGAACCAGCGGAAACTCGGGGTCCAGCTGTGGCGGCCGGGTTCGGCGCCGGTCGTCGTCGTGCCGGACAGCTGGCGCGTGGACGTGACCCGGACCAACGGCCTGGTGATGGTCGACGCGAGCGAAGGCATCATCCCCTGTTTCCAGATCGCCGTCCTCGAGGACACGATGCGGCTGCGGAACCTGCAGAAGAAGGTCTGCGGCACCCCCTTCAGTTCGCTCTCGCCGGACGGCGAGTTGGCCGTGACCACCGCGGGAACGACCGGCGGCTTCTTCGTGCGGTCCCGAGAGGACACCCCACTGGAGTTTCCTGGGATGGTGGGTTCGCTTCCGCCCGGAATCGTGTGGGAGGACGCGAGGCACATCGTCGGAACCACCTCGCCGAGCCTGCAGCGCCAGGCCACCGTCCGCTGTGACGTCCTCACCGGCGCGTGCGAACGGATCCAGGACGGCCCCCCGAAGTCCGGCCTGACCCTCGGCAAGCCGTAATTCGTTCCTTGGAAAGGGCCATCGCGCTCTACCCTCTTCAGTCATGGCACACGCTGTGGGCGTTCGATTGCCGTACGAGAAGGTCCCGGCCCGGGTGCGGGCCTGGGTGGACCGCTCGTTGGGATCGTCGGTGGTCAGCGCCTCGACCCAGCAGGGCGGCTTCTCCCCCGGCGTCGCCGCCCGACTGGTCGCCGCTTCGGGGCGCCGCGCCTTCGTCAAGGCTGTCGGTACGGAGCTGAATCCGGACACGCCGACCTTGTTCCGCAACGAGATCGCGGCGATGCAGGGGTTGGCAGCACACTCGTTGCCCCATACCCCGTTCCTGTACGACGTCTACGACGACGGCGACTGGGTGGCACTCCTGCTGGAGGACGTCGACGGCTATCTGCCGCCTCATCCGTGGCATCCCGCGGACGCGGCGCGGGTGCTCGACGCGCTCGCGGAACTGACGGACTCCCTGCAGCCGTCGCCTTGGGCGGATGCGCCTCTGGCGGCAGTGCGGAGTGAGGCCTTCCTGAGCAGGTGGGACCTGGTGATCGCGGACGGGCTCGCAGTACCGGCGTGGGTTGCTGGGCGTGAGCAGGAGTTGGCCGAACTCGCCCGGACCGGGCTGGACGCACTTGCCAAGGGCACCAGTCTTGCTCACTGGGACCTGCGGGCCGACAACATCATCCTGACCGAGGAGCGGGTCGTCTTCATCGATTGGGCGCACGCGGCCCGCGCTGCCTCCTGGGCTGATTCGGTGATCCTGCATGCCGAGATGCGGGCGTCGGTAGAGCTTCCGGAGTTGCCCGATGACGAGGGCATCACCGGGTTTCTGGCTGGGATCGCCGGAGGTCAGTGGTGGGGGTCCAGCCGGCCGGCGCCGCCGGGGCTTCCGACGTTGCGGGAGTGGCAGCGGAAGGCGGCGCTGGTGCATCTCGACTGGTTACGTGAACGCCTGACATGACACAGCGGCAGCCTTCCGGCTGCCGCTGTGCCTATCTGTCCTAGCTTGCTGGCTATCTCAGCTGTCTACGCGGATCAGGGTGAAGCCAGAGCCGTCAGCGCCGTCTGTGTAGGCGAGGCGGCCCAGGTAGCGAGTACCGGCGGTCAGGCCGGACCAGGTTGCGGTGACGGTGACCTGTCCCGCGGCCTGAACGGCTTGCGAGGCAGGCGTCGCCGTCAGGTTGCCTGCCGGCTCGTTGACCTGCCAGTGGTTCAGCTTGACGGCCTGCTCGGCTGCTCCGCCGAACAGGTCGACGTAGACGTCGTACGAACCACCAGCGGGTGCAGCGAGGTTGACCTCTTCCTCGGAGGTGCCGCCCGCGCTGCTGCCGAGCACCGCCGTAGTACCGGCCTTGTAGACGAAGACGTCGAGGTCGGTACCGGCCGGGTAGTCCGCGTCGAACGTGGAGAACCTGGCGTGCTTGGTGCCGGCCGGGACGTTCACCGTGAACTTGGCGACGTGGTCATTGACCTGCGGGTTGGTGGTCGGGAAGGACACGCCACCCGGGTTCTTCAGCGTGGCGTTGGCAACCGTCGCCGGGGTCAGCCCGCCGACACTCGTCTGCAGGGTGCCGGTGTAGCCGGAGGTCACCGGGACCTGGATGGAGCCGCTGGTGCCGGTGCCGTTGACCTGTACGGGCGCCTTGACCGTCAGCGGGCGGATAGCCAGCGTGCTGCTGACCACGTGCTTGCTCGAGCGCCAGATCAGCTTGCCGAACGAGTACTGCTCCAGCGGCGCACCGTTGTGCTCGAAGGTCACGGTGTACGTCGCCGTGTGGCCCGGCAGCACCACGAGGAGCTTGGGCGAGACGGTGACCTTGATACCGGTCAGCGCCTCCACCTTCGGGAGGTAGACCTCGGCGTACTTGCTGACGTTCCGCACGGTCCGGGTGACCGTCTGCTTGCCGGCCAGGTCGCCGACCGCGATGGTCGGGTAGTTCAGGTTGCTCGGGTCGATCTTGCCGTTGGCGCACAGCACGTGCGTCTCGGCCACCTGCCCGGAGCCGCAGACGAACTTGGCCCAGTCGTCGTACGACGAGTCGTAGACCAGGCCCGGGTCCATCGCCGACTTCGGCTGGACCAGACCCGCGCCGTACCCGAACGGGTTGCCCGGCGAGCCCGAGTCGTTCTGGATCGGCTTGCCGTCGGTGCTCTTGTCGGTGCCGGTCGTCAGCAGTGCCGACTTGATCGCCATCGGGGACCAGGTCGGGTACTTGCCCTTGAGGACCGCGGCCGCTCCGGCGATGTGCGGCGCCGCCATCGAAGTACCGCTCATGAAGGTGTACTGACCGCCGGCGGCCGCGAACGGGCTGGTGGCGGCGAGCACGTTGGTGCCCGGGGCCATCACGTCCGGCTTGAGCAGGTCACCGTTGCCGGCCGGCGACGGGCCGCGGCTGGAGGAACTGGCGACCTTCGGGGCGTTCACCCGGACGGTCTGGGCGACGCCGATCGTGGCCGTCGGGTTGGCGGTGCCGGAGACGTAGGCCTTGATCTCCGGGGCCGCCACGTGGTCCAGGTGGACCGTCGGCACCGAGTGCAGGTCGGCGTCGAGCGTGCCCGGCGTGATGTTCACCAGGATCGTGCCGATGCCGCCCGCGTTCTTCACCTGCAGGCTCTTGTCCACCCGGGCGTTGCCGCCGCGGTCGCAGACGACGATCTTGCCGGTCACCTTGGCCGGGTCGAGCGTGCCCGCCATGCAGAGCACCAGGTTGGTCTGGTTGGCGCCCGCGAGGCCGGCGTCCTTGGCGAGGATCACCGGGGCGCTCGGCGTACCGGAGCCGATGCCGGCGCCGGTGTAGGACCTGCCGTCGCCCAGCGTCACCGTCGTCTGGACGTCGCGGTCGTGGGTGCCGTTGGCAACAGTGGTGACCCAGGGGTAGTTCTTGCCGACCGTCGAGACGCCGGGGCCGGTGTTCCCGGCGCTGGTCGAGACGAACACGCCGGCGCGGGCCGCCCGCAGGAAGGCCAGGCCGGTCGAGTTCACGAACGTCGAGCCGGAGCCGGAGATCGAGTAGTTGATCACGTCCACGCCGTCCGCGACCGCGGCGTCGATGCCCGCCACGATGTCCGCGTCGGTGCCGCTGCCGCCGCCGGTGGCGTCGACGGCCCAGAGCACCTTGTAGATGGCGAGCCGAGCGGCCGGGGCGATACCCGAGCCCTTGCCGTAGTCGCGACCGGAGACGGACATGTCGACGCCGTAGTTGCCGGCCGCGGTACTGGCCGTGTGGGTGCCGTGGCCGCCGTAGTCCCGCGGGGACTTGAACTCCTCGGCGATCGGGCGGTTGCCGATGCCGGCGTCGAAGTACCGGGCGCCGATCACCTTGTTGTTGCAGGTGACCGGGGCCTCCTCGCCGACCTGGCAGGTGCCCTTCCACTTCTTCGCGATCAGCGCGTCCGACGCCTTGGTCGTCTTCATCGGCGCGAAGCTGGCGCGCTCCGGGACGTAGCCGGAGTCGATCACGCCGACGATCACGCCGTCACCGGCCTTGTCGATGCCACCCGCCTGCTGCCAGGCGCCACCCCGGCCGGACAGGCCGAGGTACCTCGGGGTGTCGACGGTGTCCTGGTGCTGCATCTCGCTCGGCTCGACGCTCTTCACGCCGGAGGACTTGGCCAGCTTGGTGGCGTCGTCGTGCGACATGCGCGCGGAGAAGCCGGCGTACGTGTAGTTGTAGTCGTACAGCTTCTGCACGGCCGGCGCCTGGCCGAGGACCTCGGCACGCTCCCGGGCGAGGTGCTTCACGTAGTCGACGACCGGGGCCGCTCCCGCGAGGAGCTTGCCGCCGGGGAGGGCGCGGGTGGCGGGCAGGCCGGCGATGTCACCGGCGTACTCCGCGACCGGGGCGTCGTCGAGCTGGACGATGTACGCGCCGGTCGACGACTCCTTCACCTCCGGAGCGGCCTGGCTCGGGGCCTCGTCGGCCGCAGTACTGGTTGTGGTGGCTGTGGCTTGGGAGCCGAGGGCAAGCACCAGGGTAGTGGCCGTGGCGGCGGCCACAGTGAGCACCCTGAAGCGACGGCGGGCGGAAGCTGGCACGGAGTTCCTCCAGGCAAGGACGAAGCTGAGTGATGCTGTGACGACCGCACACACCACCCCCGCGGTGATCAGCGTCACGAGAGGGCCGAGTATGCCCTCACCCCTGCCTGATGTCACGCTCGGTTGGGGCCATGACACGGACGTGTCACCCGGGATTCACCGTCGGCACAGGAGGAATCGACCATGCCGGACTGCACCGCGCCGATCCCGGTCGACGCGCGGGCCGGGGATCGCCGGCTGGGCCTACTCCTTCACGGCTACGGACAGTGGTTGCGTGGTGGACCAGCACGGCATCCGGACTACCCTCGCCAGGCTCCAGACAGCCTCGGAAGCCACCCGCTGACCGCTGGAGCCGCCCGGATCGGCTACCGTCCGGTTTGGTGCTGACCGAGGCTTGTTGCTAATCTGTCTCTTCGCGCGTGTGCGTTGGTACTCACCCGTGCACGCACCACCTTTCCTGTACTGATCCCAAAAACTGATCGAGGCTCTGCATCCGTGGCGAACATCAAGTCCCAGATCAAGCGCAACCGCCAGAACGAGGCTGCGCGGCTTCGCAACAAGTCGGTGAAGTCGACCCTCAAGACGGCTGTTCGCCGCTTCCGCGAGGCTGCTGACACCGGCGACTCCGCGAAGGCACAGGAGCAGGCCCGCGTTGCCGCCCGCCTGCTCGACAAGGCAGCCAGCAAGGGCGTCATCCACGCCAACCAGGCCGCCAACCGGAAGTCGTCCATCTTCAAGAAGGCCGCTTCCCTCTGACAACGCCGAACGATCGGCCGGTCCGCCCGCGGACCCCGGCCGATCGTTTTTGCGTACCCAGATCCAGCCGTCAGACCCGTAAAACCACAGGCTGACTAGTGGGCACCGGCCGAGAAGTCACAGGCCGTGCCGCAGAGGCTCAGATGTCAGCGGCCGGGCCGTAGGTACCGGCTGAGAAGGCACGGGCGAGGGGCTTAGCGGCGGCCGTGGGCTCGGCTTACGGTGATGACCATGCGTTCCAGGGCGTAGCCGGCGTCGCCGGAGGCGCCCTTGACGTCGGCGTCGGCTTGGGCGACCGCCTTGATCGCCGTTGCCAGGCCGCCGGCGGTCCACCCGCGCGCCTGCTGCTTGAGCGTCTTCAGCTTCCACGGCGGTACGCCGACCTCGCGCGCCAGGTCCGCCTCTCGCAGCCCCGTCGGGGCACTCGAGTATTTCGCCAATCCGCGCAGCCCGCCCGCCATCGCACTCGTGACGAGCACCGCGGCAACCCCGCAGTCCAGCGCCCAGCGCAACTGCTCCAGCGCCGGCTCGGTCCGCCCGGCGATCGCCGCGTCCGCCACCGCGAAACTCGTCACCTCGGCGCGACCCCCGAAGTACTGGCCGATGAGATCCGGGTTGATCGGCTGCCCGCCCGAGTCCGCCACCAACTGCGAGCAGGCGCCGGCGAGTGCCCGCAGATCATGCCCGACCGCATCCACCAGCGCAGCCGCACCCCGCTCGTCGATGCTCCCGCCGAGCAGCCGGATCTCCCCGATCACGAACTGCGGCAGTTCCCACGTCTTCGGCGCCGTCGCGACCACCTCGTTGACCGACGCCTTCCGCAACTTGTCGAGTACGGCCTTGCCCTTCTGCCCACCCGAGTGGACAAGCACGACCAGTACGTCGTCCGATGTCGAACCCGCATACTCCAGCAGATGCGGAACCATGTCGGCCGGCAGGTTCTCCAGCGTGCGCAGCACCATCACGCGCTCCGCCGCGAACAACGAGGGCCCGGTCAGTTCGGCGAACACCCCGACGTCCAGATCGGCCCCACCGAGTTCGGTGACCTCGACTTCGGCGCCGCCCTTCGAGACGGCCGCGATCGCGGAACGGACAGCACGGTCGGCGAGAAACGCCTCCGACCCGGTGACGAGCAGGACGTCGCCGAGCTTGGGCGCGGAGTTCTTTCGAGCAGCCATAACGCCCGCCAGCATGCCATGCCCCACCGACATTCCCGCACCAGGCCAACGGACACGCCAGCCAGGTTGTGCTGCGGCGGTTGCCTACGGCCTGGACGGACCTTTCGAGATCAGGGAGAGACGGTCATCGGTCTTCAGGATCGCGATGGACCCAGAGGTATCGGTGCGCGCGATCCGCATGCCCTGCCGACTGAGAAGGTCGAGGGTCCTCGGAGCCGGGTGACCGTAATCGTTCTCGGCACCCAACGAGATGACAGCCAGCCGCGCCCGCGTCGCCGCGATGAAGCCAGGATCCTGCTGACTGGACCCGTGGTGCGGCACCTTGAGCACGTCTGCCCGAAGATCGACCCCGGTCGCGACGACGGCCCGCTGAGACTCAGGCTCGAGATCACCCGTCATCAGCATCTTCAGACCGGACACCTCCACCATCATCGCGATACTCGCGTTGTTCTCGGGAGACCCCTCCTCCGAAGAAGCCGCCGAAGGCTTACCCGACGGGGATAACGCAGGAACGCGTGCCGGCCAGAGTGCGGTCCAGGTGATCGGCCCGACAGCCCGCTTCTCTCTGAATCCGACCACCCGGATCGGTATCCGGTGCACGGCGGCCAGGTCTGCCACCCGTTTGTACTCGGCTGCGGGCGCGAAGTACGGCGTCACCTCGATCTCGTCGACCTTCCGCCCCTGCAGGACACCGGCGAGACCACCCGCATGGTCCGCGTGGAAGTGGGACAGCACCAGCACTGGCACCCGCTTCACGCCCAATTCCCGCAGGCAGCGGTTCATGGCTGCCGGATCAGGTCCCGTGTCGACCACCACCGCGGTTCCACTACCCGCTCCGAGGACCAACCCGTCGCCCTGCCCCACATCACAAGCAACCATGAGCCAGTCCCCCGGCGGCCAGCCGAGCGAGCGGACTGGTCGTAGTACGACGACTGCCAGCAGGACGACGGCGAGCAGCATCGCGATCGGACGCGCCAGGATCCGGTGCAAGCCGATCACCAGCGCCAGGCACAGGATCGTCAGTACTGCGACGCCGACGACCGTCGCGGGCCACGCGCTCGAGGCGCCGGGCAGGTCCGCGCCCTGCTCGGCGACGAGGATGATCCACCGGGCCGGCCAGCCCGCGAGCCACCCGAGCAGACGGGCCAGATCCGCGCTGAGCAAGGCGATTCCGGCCGCGCCGAAGCCCAGGATCGTCGCCGGGCCGACCGCGGGACCAGCCAGCAGGTTGGCCGCGACGGCGACCAGCGAGACCTGTCCCGACAGCCACGCCACCACCGGCGTACAGGCGAGTTGCGCCGCGAGCGGGCACGAGATCGCCTCGGCCAGCCGCATCGGCATCCACCGCGCGAGCGCATCTCGCCACGGCGGCCCGAGCAGCACGATCCCGGCCGTCGCCAAGACGGACAAGGCGAATCCGGCAGACCGCGCCAACGAGGTGTCGAGCAACAACAACCCGACCACCGCCACCGACAGACTCCGTACTGCGCGGCGCCCGCTCGCGCCCGTCATCGCCGCCAGCGCGACCAGTCCCATCGCGGCCGCGCGCAACACACTCGGCTGTGGCCGGGCAAGCACCACGAACACGACCACCATCACCAGCCCGACCGCGGTCAACCCCCGAGCCCGTACGCCAAGCAGCCTCGCCAACGGCAGGACGAACGCCAGCAGCAACGTGAGGTTGGTCCCGGAGACAGCCGACAAATGCGTCAGCCCTGTCGTCTTGAAGTCCTCGGCCACCTCGGGCGGCAGACCCGACTCATCACCCATCACGAGAGCAGGCACCAACCCTCGCACTGCCTCGGGCTCCTCGGCGACCGATTCCCGCAGCCCGGCCCGAACCCGCTCGGCCGCACGCAACCACCAGCCCGGTTCATCGAGCACCCGTGGAGGCATCCGCGACGACAGCATCGCCGCCACATCCGAACCACGGTCAACCTGTTGGAGCCGCCCGCTCGCCTCGACATGCTGCCCGAAGCGCACGTCCTTCCAGCGGATCGAGCCGACCACGAGCACCGGCGTACGGACCCTCGTCGTCTCCCCTCTCCCCGACACCTCCTCCACGGTCGCCCGCACCACGACGTACGGCGGTCGTCTGGTGCTCGACCCGCTCCGGACCGATGGATCCCCGTCGACCTTCAACCGCACTTTCACCGCGGCCTCCGCCTTGGCCAACTCCATCACCGGCCCGGCCCTCAGTCCCTCCACCTGCAACCCCGACGCAACCGCCATCCCCGCCACCACGACCGCCACACCAGCCAAAGTCGCCCACCCCCGAAGGCCGGAGCGCCGGTGCACAACGACGACGGCGAGCACCAGCGCGACGGCAACTCCTGCGGTCCACAAGGCGGTCGACAACTCCTGCGCGACCAGTACCACTGCGGTCAGCCATCCAGCCGCCGCTGGAATCAGCAATCGCAGATCGGTTTGCTCGGAGTGCTTCTCCGCCAAAGACTCCGAAGCATCAGACGCGGACATGAGGCTTCAGCGATTCGAACTTCTTGGGACCGACCCCGGGGACCTCCTGAAGTTCGTCAGTCGTCGTGAACCGCCCGTGTTCGGTGCGCCAGGCAAGGATTCGCTGAGCCAGCACAGGGCCCACCCCAGGAAGAGTTTCCAGCTGAGCGAGAGTGGCGGAGTTGAGGTCGAGCGGGCTCGTGGTGCCGGGCCCCGCGGGCTGCGGTGCACCAGTCGGAACTGCGGTGGTGGGAACGCCAACGACGATCTGCTCGCCATCGGTCACCGGGCGCGCGAGGTTGAGAGAACTCAGATCCACGCCAGGCAGAGCACCGCCGGCCGCGGCCAATACGTCTGCCACCCGGGAGCCCGACTTCACCCGGATCAGGCCAGGCCGGCGGACCTTGCCGGCCACGTGAACCACGACGGTTGCTGTCGACGGACTGCTCGGACCGGCGACAGGCGAGCCAGAGACTATTGCGCTCGACGGACGCGACTCAGGGACCGTCTCGGGACGAGCGCGAAAGACAGAACAGCCGCCCCAAACCAGCCCGACCAGCAAGATGACAGCGATGACCACCAAGTGACGCGGAGCCAGCGTCCACCTGCTGCCGCGCAGACGCTCGGGCACTGAATCCGGAATCCATCCACCTCGCACCTCGTCATCCCCCTCCGAGTCGGTCGCACCCGCTGTCTCGGCGACCGGCGCAGCGGTCTCCCGCGGACCGCTCGGTGTGGCGGCGTGGAGGCGAGAGAGCGCATGCAGACGGTCGGCCGGGTCAGGCGGTGGGGTGCGGCGTGAAAGCTTCACGCCAGGGAAAGTACGAGCCTTTCGCCGGTCGACCGAGACGAGTTGCCGACCTGGGGACAACCGCCCCTCGAAACGACCCTCAGTACGGCGCGATGACGACGGCGAGGAGCCCGGGCCCCACATGCGCGCCGATGACCGCGCCTACTTCCCGAAGGACGATCTCGTCGGCCTGTGGAAGCCGCTCAGCCAGACCGTCGGCCAGGGTATGAGCCTTGTCCAGGCTCGCGAGATGGTGGACGGCCACCTGCACGCGGCCATCGCCGGCCCGCTGCACGGCGATGTCGGCGAGCCTGGCGATCGCGCGGCTCGAAGTACGGACTTTCTCCAACGGGACGATTCGGCCGCCGCTGATGGTGAGCAGGGGCTTGACGGAGAGCGCGGTACCGAGGAGGGCTTGGGCTGCGCCGATGCGGCCGCCGCGGCGCAGGTACTCCAGGCTGTCCACGTAGAAGTAGGAGGAGATCGTGGCCATCCGGGCTCGGACGGCCGCTTCCACCTCGACCTGGTCGGCTCCGTCAGCCGCAGCAGCCGCAGCGGCGAGCACGGGGAAGCCCAGACCCATCCCGAGCGACCGCGAGTCCACCACCCGCACCGGGATCGGCGACTCCTTCGCCCCGATCATGGCCGCCTCGAACGTGCCCGACATGTCCCCGGACAGATGGATCGACACGATCGCCTCGGCCCCGGCAGCGGCACACTCGGCGTACGTGTCGGCGAACGTCTGCGGCGCGGGCCGGCTGGTCGAGACCGGGGTGAACGTCTTCAGCGCCTCCGCGACGGCGTCGGAACTGGTCGCACCGTCGTCATAGGCGGTCCCGCCGATCACCACCTGCAGCGGCACGACGGTCAGCGGGTGCCGGAACACCTCGTGCGCCGACAGACCCGCGGTGGAGTCCGTGACGACGTGCACGCGCGCTGACATGCAGCGAGGTTACCGGAGAGTTTTCGTCGGCGCCTGGTGTCAGACTCGGAAGAATGAAGGAGACCAGCGAAGAGGTCGAGGAACTGCAGCGGCTGCTCGACGCGGCCTACGAGCGCTCCACGGAGCATCTGCGAAACATCATCACCGACGAGCGGCACCTCACCGCCGCTGAGCTGACGCAGGCGCTCCAGGGCATGTGCACGCTCAATCTGGCCACGGTGACGGCCGCCGGCGAGCCGAGGATCAGCGCGGTCGACGGGCATTTTCTGCACGGGAGGTGGGTGTTCACGACGTCCGGTACGGCCGCGAAGGCGCGGCATCTGCGGGCTCGGCCGGCGGCGAGCATCTCGTACGTCGACGGTGAGCGGATCGGCGTGTTCAGCCACGGGCAGGTGGAGTTTCTGGAGCCGGAGCATCCGGACTTCGGTGCGATCGAGGAGCACCTGGTGAAGCACTACGGGAGTTCGCCGTCGAGCTGGGGTGAGGAGATCGTCTATTGCCGGCTGCAGCCGACGTGGATGGTCGGGTACGCGTTCGACAAGGCGGCGGTGCTCGGCGAGAGCAAGAAGTAGCAGCACACACCTGTACTCCGTTGGCGCGTGGTTGAGGCTGTGCGCACGAAACCGCGCTGCCTCGCTGAGCACGCGAGCAAGCTCGCAGGTGTGGTCGAGGCTGCTGACTTCAAGATGTCGGCCGGTGCGCTGGCGTCCGCCGTGGAAACTAGCGAGCGAGGTGGGGGCCAACCCCTCCGGTGGCCCCACCTCGCCTGTAGCTGACTCCCCCTCGGTGTCAGCTCACTGCGCTTGGTACCGGCAAGTGCGGAGAGCTGTTCCCTGTGCAGCTCGCCGCGGTTCCCCCCGGGAGGCCCCAGCGGTTGACCCCACCGGCGGGTGACCAAACCCGTCGGCTTCCCGTGTCAACCGGACCCGCACTCGTCCCCTGTGTCGTGTGCCTGGTCACTGCTGGGGCCCCTCCCCGGGTCGCGTGCCCTGACGGTGCACGGCCCCCGGTGTGAGGTGGAGCAGGTCGCCACGGTGCAGCACTCCGGATCTCCTGACAGCTGTGCGGCGCCCCCACCGGTCCGCTGTCGCAGATGATCCGCGTCGTCCGTCGCGGGTTCGAAGAGTTCCCCGGCAGTCCGGTGGCCCATGTCTGCCTCGTCATGGTCACCGCCCCATTCCCTGCCCGTGTGGCTCGAACCCGGTCTCGGATCTCTGTCTCGTGGTGCCCTGCCCTACGGCTGTAATTCTTGTTCCGGCGGGCATGTCCGGACGAGGCAGAAGACCGGCAGCTATCCGGCAGCTTCCGCCGGTCCGCGTCACGAAACGACCTGGCGCTCGTCAGGCCCCGCTCAAAGCCGGGTCGATAAGACGAGAAAGGGTCAGGAAAGAGCCGCGAGTACGTCGTCAGCCAACCGGCCGACCGCCGCCGCGGGATCGGGCAGGGGCCACTCGTCAGCCGGCTGGGCGCTGTCGCACGACTCCTGCAGCACGGCCCACGCCGTCGGGAGCATGGGCGGGTCCATCGTCCGCTGCCACGCCAGTAGCTCCCCACACAGCCGGTCGGCCTGCTCGTGCTTCCCCAGCGCGTGCAAAACTGCCACAGCCTCCGGCAGCACGTCCAGCAAGTACACGACGCGTCCCTCGAGTTGCAGCCGGCTCACCGCATCCCGGATCGACAGACGCGCCTGCTCGAGATCGCCACTGCGCCGGGCCAGCCGGCTCCGGTAGAGCATCACCAGGTAGTCGAAGTACCCGCGATGACCCCGGATGTCCGCGTCAGCCTCATCGAGCAGCGCGGTCGCCAGGTCGTAGTTCCCGGCGTGCAACTCCACCATCGCCAGGCAGCCCGCCACCTTCGTCCGCTCCGGGTCGTCCGAAGCCTGCACATCCCGCGCCAGCTCAGCCCAGCGCCGTGCCTCCGACAGGTTCCCCAGCTCCAGGTCCACCCGGCTGAGCGCCATGTAGCCGGTCTCGTCCGGGTACACGCCCGGGTTCACCAGAGCGGCCTCCCAGGCGAGCAGCAACTCCTTGGCCTCCGGCAACCGTCCCCAGCGAGCCAGAGCGAGTCCACAGATCGCCTGGACCGTCGCAGACCGCTGCACGTTCCCGTGCTCACGCGCGTCCGCTACGAGCGCCGGGATCTCCGCCAGGCTCAGCGTGTCC
The DNA here is from genome assembly GCF_039530625.1 of Kribbella sancticallisti. Taxonomy (NCBI): domain Bacteria; kingdom Bacillati; phylum Actinomycetota; class Actinomycetes; order Propionibacteriales; family Kribbellaceae; genus Kribbella; species Kribbella sancticallisti. The sequence goes on from NZ_BAAAOS010000048.1 coordinate 144,934, forward strand.
AGCAGCAGCGAGCCGGAGGACACCCAGCCGCCGCGGGCCATCAGGCCCATCTCCGACTCAGGCGCGATCAGCGTCCGGGCCTCGCCGTAGTACCGGCGGGCGGCGCGGACGTCGCCGGTGAGGTTCGAGAGCCTTCCGGCGATCGCCAGCAGCATGCCGCTGACTTCCTTGTCGTCGACGTTCTCCGCGCAGTGGCTGGCCCAGTGGATGCCGCTCTCGGCAACGCTCGCCTGGTACTGCCAGGCGATCCGGAAGCCGAGCACGATCTGAGCGGCCGCGTCCCACTGCCCCAGCTCCGCCGCCCGCTCCAGCGCCACCTCGAAGGTCGCCGAGTTCGCGTTGGCCGCCCGGTAGCGCCGCTCCCGGTCCGGACTCGACCAGGCGCCTTCCAGACCCTCCACGTACGTCGAACACCAGGCGACGGCACGATCCCGGAACTCGGTCAGGTCAGAACCCTGCGACGACAACCCGGCGTAGGCGTGCTCGCGGATCGTCTCCAGCATCTTGTAGCGGGCTCCGTAGAGCTGCTCGAACTCCAGCACCGGCTGCAGCAGCGACTTGTCCACCAGCTCGGCCAGCAGCATCGGCACGTCCGCTGCCTCTATCGGCGTACCAGTGCAGACTCCGACCACCGCGTCCAGGGTGAATGGCGATCCGAGCATCGAGGCCCGGTACAGCAGTTGCCGTGCCGCGTCGGACAGCGCGTCCACGCTCCAGGCGATCGTGTCGGCGAGTGTGCGCTGATGCGGAGCTCCGAAGCGGCGCGGCCCGGACAGCAGCCGGAACCGGTCGTCCAGAGCCGTCAGGATGGTCTCCACCGACAGCGAACCGGCCCGGGCGGCCGCCAGCTCCAGGGCCAGCGGCAAGCCGTCCAGCCGCTGGCAGAGCCGTGCCACCGTCGCCGCGTTCTCAGGAGTCAGGGTGAAGTCCGGCCGGACTCGCGCCGCCCGGCGGCAGAACATCTCGACGGCCGGGCTGCCGGCGATCTGGTCGAAGTCCCGGTCGTTCGCCGGTACGCCGAGAACCTGGACGCGGCGTACGACCTCGTCCGGCAGGCCCAGGGGGATCCGGGAGGTGACCAGTACGCCGATGCCCGGGAAGCTGCGAACCATCCGGTTCGCCACCGCGGCCACGCCGTCCAGGACATGCTCCGCGTTGTCCTCCACGATCACCAGGTCGCCCGGCTTCCGCCCGGACAACACGTCGTCGAGGTCCGACGTACCGGGAGCTGTCCCGAAGGCGTCCAGGATCGCGGACGGTACCGCGGCGTCGCGCTGAACCGTGGTGAGATCCACGACCACCACGCTGGTGTCCACGCTCGACACCCGGTCCGCGGCCGCCAGAGCGAGCTCGGTCTTGCCCACCCCGCCCGGCCCGACCAGAGTCACGAGCCGGTTCTGCCGGAGCAGGCCCTCCAGCTCGAGCAGTTCCTTGTCACGGCCGACCAACCCGTCCGGGATCGGCCTCGTCCCGCGCCACCGCAAGCCGGTGGAAACCGGGTCGGCCACCGCGATCACCGGCCGGGCGGACGCATGCCCGGCGGCGGCCAGGAACCGGCCGGCGTCGCCCTCGCGCAGCCCGAGGCCCTCGGCGAGCAGCCGGACCGAGTCCTTGCGGGGACGAGCGACCCGACCTGCCTCGAGCTCGCGGATGGTACGCACGCTGAGGCTGGCGCGGTCGGCCAACTCCTCCTGGGAGAGCCCTGCCTGGACCCTCAGGTCAAGCAGGAGATCGGCAAACCCGCGCCGTCCCTCAGCCCGGCCGTCAGCATCCGTCAAAGCCCGTCACCCCTTCAGAGCCTCACAGGTCCCCCGCACAACATAGCGTGACAGCTCCGGGGTTCGCCGACGCACCCGGTGACCGGACTGCGGACGGACGCGCCTCACCAGCGGAACGAACAGTTGAATTCTGTCCTACCGGCGGTGAATTCGGCGGCCCATTGCTGACGCCGCAAAGAATACGGGAACAAGCGGGCCGGAATAGCCGGTTTTCAGGCGCTGACACGCACCGGCCGGGCCTCGATCTCGGCGTCGTAAAGGGAGTCGTAAAGGGAGAGGACCTCGACCCAGTCCTCGATCCGGGCCCGGGTGTCGGCCCGCCCGGCCTCGGCGTTCAGCAGGCTGCCGGCGCAGATGCTCCGCGTCGCGCGGACCAGGAGTTCGGTGCCGACGCCGAGCCAGTGCTCGCGCAGATTCTCGAGGGCTGCCATGCGAAGTATTCAAGCGGAGACGTGTTTCGCGTACGTAACGCATTCGCCAACATCCCGATAAGTCACCAAGATGCGGAATTCGCCCATTACCCGGTAGTCCACCAACCGGTTGCCGGCTCAACCGAAGTCGCCAGAATCACACCGGGTCAGCTGGGTCAGCTGGGCAGCCAGGACAGCCGGACCTGGCGTTGCGGGTTGTCCACGTTGGTGTCGACCAGGCAGATCGACTGCCAGGTGCCCAGCATCATCCGCCCGCCGATCACCGGGATGCTCGCGTACGGCGGGATCAGCGCGGGCAGCACGTGGTCGCGCCCGTGGCCCGGCGTACCGTGCCGGTGCTGCCAGCGGAAGTCGCGCGGCAGCAGTTCCTCGAGCACGGCGAGGAGATCCGTGTCGCTGCCGGCGCCGGTCTCCAGGATCGCGATGCCGGCCGTCGCGTGCGGCACGAACACGTGCAGCAGCCCGTCGCCCTGGGCCTGGTGGGCCTCAGCGGCGACGAACTGCTCGCACCTGCTCGTCAGATCGAAGACGACCTCGTGGCCACCGGTCTTGACGTCGATCAGCTCAGAACGCATCCGTGCAGCCTGTCAGGCCGGGACGATGTTGACCAGCTTCGGCGCGCGGACGATGACCTTGCGAACGCCCCGGCCGTCCAGAGCCTTCTGGACGTCGCCGGAGGCCAGTGCCAGTTGCTCCAGCTCGGCATCGGAGATGTCGGGTGACACCTCCAGCCTGGCCTTCACCTTGCCTGCGATCTGGACCACGCAGGTGACGGAGTCCTGGACCAGCAGCGCCGGGTCCACCGCCGGCCAGCCGGCCTTGGCGACCGTGGGCTCGTGCCCCAGGTTCTCCCACATGTCCTCAGCCGTGTACGGCGCGACCAGGCTCAGCAGGATCGCCACCGTCTCGACCGCCTCGCGGACCGCCGGGTCGGCAGCACCCGGGCCGGAGTCGATCGCCTTGCGGGTGGCGTTCACCAGCTCCATCACCCGCGCGACCATCACGTTGAACCGGTACGACTCCAGCAGTTCGGTCGCGTCGGCCACCGTGCGGTGGGTGATCTTGCGCAGCGCCACGTCGCCGGTCGAGAAGTCCACGCCGGCGGGAGCCTCGACGGCCCCGCTCAGCCGCCACGCCCGCTGCAGGAACTTCAGCGAGCCACCGGGCGACAGGTCGGCCCAGTCGATGTCGTCGTCGGGCGGACCGGCGAACACCATCGTCAGCCGGACCGCGTCGACCCCGAAGGCGTCCAACTGGTCGCCCAGGTTCACGCCGTTGCCCAGCGACTTGCTCATCGCCTTGCCCTCGTTGATCACCTGGCCCTGGTTCAGCAGCCGGGTGAAGGGCTCGACGGCGTCCAGCAGGCCCATGTCGTGCAGCGCCTTGGTGAAGAACCGGGCGTACAGCAGGTGCAGGACCGCGTGCTCCTTGCCGCCGACGTACTGGAACGCCGGCATCCAGCGCCGCGCCGCCTCGGGGTCGAACGGCCCCTCGGTGTACTCCGGCGAGACATAGCGCAGGAAGTACCAGGACGAATCCACGAACGTGTCCATCGTGTCCGTGTCCCGCTCGGCGGGTCCGCCACACTTCGGGCAGGCGACCTCGACCCAGTCGCGGGCCGACGCCAGCGGCGAGACACCCCGGGGAGCGAGAGCGGCGCCCCGCAGGTCGGGCAGCTCCACCGGCAACTGGTCGTCCGGTACCGGCACCTCGCCGTCGACCGGACAGTGGATGATCGGGATCGGCGCACCCCAGTAGCGCTGCCGGCTCAGCAGCCAGTCGCGCAGCCGGTAGTTGATCGTCCGCTCGCCCAGGCCCTTGTCCTGCAGCCAGTCGATGATCTTCGCCTTGGCCTCGGGAATCGGCAGCCCGTTCAGGTCGACCTCTGCGTTGGCGCTGTTGATCGCCGGTCCCTCACCGGTGAAGGCCTTGCCGTCGAAGCCCTCCTCCGGCTGCACGGTCCGCACGATCGGCAGGCCGAACTTCTCCGCGAACTCCCAGTCCCGCGAGTCCTGGCCCGGCACGGCCATGATGGCGCCGGTGCCGTAGTCGGACAGCACGTAGTCCGCGGCCCAGATCGGGATCCGCTCGCCGGTCACCGGGTTGGTCGCGTAGGCGCCCAGGAAGACACCGGTCTTCTCCCGGTCGGTGCTCAGCCGCTCGATCTCGGTCGAGGACTTCACGGCCTTCAGGTACTCGTCGAAGGCCTCGCGCTGCTCCGGCGTGACCAGTTCCTCGGCCAGCTTGGCGTCCGGCGCGACCACCATGAAGGTGGCGCCGAACAGCGTGTCCGGCCGGGTGGTGAAGACCTTGATCGGTTCGTCGCGTCCCTCGACCTCGAAGGAGGTGAAGGCGCCCTCGGACCGGCCGATCCAGTTCCGCTGCTGCAGCAGGATCTCCTCGGGCCACTCCAGCAGGTCCATGTCGTCCAGCAGGCGCTGCGCGTACTCGGTGGTCTTGAAGTACCACTGGGTCAACTCGCGCTTGGTCACCTCGAAGCCGCAGCGCTCGCAGCGGCCCTGGACGACCTGCTCGTTGGCCAGCACGGTCTGGTCGTTCGGGCACCAGTTCACGTACGACGCCTTGCGGTAGGCCAGGCCGCGCTCGTAGAACCGCAGGAACAGCCACTGCGTCCACCGGTAGTACTCCGGGTCGGACGTGTGCAGGCGGCGTGACCAGTCGAAGCTCAGGGCGTACCGCCGGATCGACTCCGCCTGGGTCTCGATGTTGGCGTACGTGTACGTCGCCGGGTGCTCGTTGCGCTTGATCGCCGCGTTCTCGGCCGGCAGCCCGAAGGAGTCCCAGCCGATCGGGTTCATCACGTCGTAGCCCTGCTGGAACCAGAACCGGGCCAGTACGTCGTGCAGCGCGAACACCTCGCCGTGGCCCATGTGCAGGTCCCCGGACGGGTAGGAGAACATCGTCAGCGCGTACCGCCGCTCCGCGGAGCCGTCGTCGCGCGCCTTGAACGGGTCGAGCTTCTCCCACACCGGCCGCCACTTGGCCTGCATGGCGTTGAAGTCGTAGCCACCCCGGTCGATCGGGGCGTCCGCCTCGTGCTCCACCTGCTCGCTCACCGTCGTACTCCTGCGTTGTAGAGATGTCATCGGAACCCTGCCAGAAAGGTGCTGGAAATAGAAAAGCCCCTCACTCAGGAGGGGTCGCCGCACTGACCGGCGCAGAGGCGCTGGATGCCAGTACGGCTAGATAAGGAGCAGGGTCACTCGCATACCACCAGATTAGCGCATCCGGCCACCTGCCTCGCGGGCAGGCGGCCGGATGCGTCACGGACGGTCAGCCGAAGGTGACACCGAACGTCGCGAGCCATGTCTGCACGACACCGATGTCCACCCGCTGCAGGCCGCCGAGGTAGCGGCAGTTGCTGGTGTAGACGTAACTGGTCACCGTCACCACGTAGCCGCCGTGGAACGACGGGCCGCCGGAGTCACCGAAGCAGGTGCCCCCGGTGCCGCGGTTGTCGTTGGGGTTGCCGTTGACCTGCAGGATCTGGTCCGTCAGCCGCTGGCCGGGCTGGTCGGCGTAGCGACGCAGCAGCGGGTACGTCATCGGCTGGACCTTCTGCGGACCCGAGTCGGGCTTGCGGACCTCGGTGCCGTAGCCGACCGAGGTGAAGAGGGTCTTGTTCAGCGTCGGCTGGGCGAAGGCGTCCAGGTAGTCCAGCGGCGCGATACGCGCCGGAGCGATGGTCGTGACCGGCCGGTCGAGCACGATCACGCCGACGTCGTTCCAGTTGTCCAGGTCGGTGAAGTTCGAGTACTCCGGGTGCGTGAACGCAGTACCGGACAGGTAGCCGGCCGCCTCCAGTTCGGCCTGGGTGTAGCCGACCGCCGGGTTGGCAGCGACCGGGAACGGCGACGGCGGCTGCTCGGCGATCACCGACTGGAAGGTCACCAGGGTCTTGCCCAGGGTGCCGTCGGTGCAGTGCCCCGCGGTGAGCAGGACGGTCGGCGAGACCAGCGTCGCGCTGCAGCGGAAGCGCCCGTCCGGCGTGTAGAAGAGGATCAATCCGACGTTCGGGTGCCGGTTGCCGTCCGGCTCGCCGCCGGTGATCGCGCTCGCCGGCAGCACCGGCAACAGCGCCATCACGAGAGCCAGTAGGGCAATGCCGATGCTGCGACTCAATCGACTCATGTCAGCTCCAGGGGAGATTCAGTGTTCTTGCACGACACACTGGAACACCGCGCAGGAAGGCGGTCCAGAGTTCCGGCCGAAGACGAGGGTCATCCTTCGGAAGCAAGGTGATGGGTCCCTCCGGAGGCCCGGAAGGCCGTTGGCGACTGACCGTGCCGACTTCGGAACGCTGTGCTGAACGGCCGTACGTCGGAGTAGCCGCACCGCCGGGCGATCTCGGTCACGGGCGCGCTCCCTTCGAGCAGCAACTGCGCCGCCAGGTCGAGCCGCATCAGCCGGAGGGTCGCCATCAGCGAAGCGCCGGTCTTCTCGCGGAACAGCCGCTCGGCATGCCGCTCGGACAGGTGGACCGCGGACGCCACCTCCCGGACCGCCACCGGCCGGGACAGGTTGTCGACCAGATGCCGCTGCATCGCCTCGACGACCACCTCGTCCCGCGAGCGCGACCGCGAGCGGGCGCTGGGGTCGATCGACAGGTCCTCGTCCAGAGCGAAAGCGCGAGCCGTGTCCAGCACCAGCGTCGTTCCCAGGGCGGCCAAGGATGCCTGGTAGCCCGCGAGCGGAGCCGCTGCCTCGGTGGCAAGACCGGCGACGGCAGCGGCCAAGCCACCGATTCGCGTCGACACGACCGGCCCGTCGGCTCGAGTCAGTCCTGACCACCAGCCCTGTCCTGAGGCTGACCGTTCAGCTCCGGCTCCTGCATCGGCAGCCACCGGCCGGAAGGTGAAGCCCCAGAAGGCGATTCCCAGCGGATCGGACCTGCTCGACTCGATCTCGTGGACGACACCCGGCCGGGCCAGGAAGAGGTCGCCCCGGCTCACGTCGTACTGCGTACTGCCGGAGTTGAAGCGGCCTTCACCGGCATAGGCCAGGCACACCTCGTGGAAGGAGTGGCTGTGCCAGTAGTTGCGCCAGTACTGCGGCCGGTAGTGCCCCCAACTCACGAAGTCCGCGTGGAAGCCGTCGACCTCGCAGGACTCCAGCAGTCCCGCGAGATCGACGAAGCGCTCCGCTGACGCCACGGACGCGAGGCTCAAGCGCCACTCCTACCGGTCGGGTCCACTCCCCTCAGCATCATCCCCTGCCCGAGCGAGTGGTCGTGGGTCTTCACCGTGGGCGGGTCGCCCGGGTCGCGGTACTGCACCAGCCAGGTGGTCCTCGGCTCGTTGCTGACGTTCACGCCGGAGCCGTGCACGGTCAGGTAGGTGAAGAACAGCACGTCCCCGGCCTCGGCCGGTTGCGGCACCGCGGACTCGAACGGCACGTCGGGCAGGTGGTACGAACCTTCCGGATCGTGTTCCCGCGGCCCCTGCAGGTGGCTGCCCGGCAGGATCCGCACGCAGCCCTTCTCCACGGGTGCGTCGTCGAAGTGGAAGATCGCGGCGCCCACCCGGTGGTACTTGTGCGGGAAGAACGGGTAGTCCTGGTGCAGCGGGAACGGCGAACCGTTCTCCGGTGGCTTCACGAACAGCTTGGTGTGGTGCAACTGCACGTTCTCGACGCCCATCACCGCGGCGGCCACGTCGGTGAACCTCGGGTCGACCAGCAGCCGCGAGAAGGCGGCGTCGTAGAACTGCGCGTCGTGCAGATGCCGCAGCCGGGTCTTGCCGCCGGACAGGCCCATCGCGGACTGCCAGGTCGGGTCGTCGTCACGGTTCAACCGGCTCAGCAGTTCGTGGCTGGTCTGCCGGTACGCCGCCGCTTCCTCCTTGCTGAGCAGGCCTTTCACCAGCACGAAGCCCTGCGCCGCGTACTGCGAGGCGAACTCCTGCAGCTGCGTCGAACCTTGTGTGATCGTCATTCTCCAGTCCTCCAGGTCGGGTACTCCCGAGCCTAGGAAGCTCGGCGCCCGGGCGGCAGGACGCGCCCGGACGCCGATGTTCGCCAAACGGACATGTCCGCCTGGCTACAACCCCAACTGGCCGAGCCGGACGCTGATCCGCGGATCCGTCGACAGCACCGGCGACTCCGTCTTCACCCACGGATCGCCGTCGAAGTACGTCTCGAAGATCTTCTCCGCGGTCCGGGTCGCCAGCGCCTGGCTGGTCAGCGTCGGATTCGGGCCGCCCAGCCCGTTGGCCAGCGCCGAGTTGTCCGCGACGAAGAGCCGCTTCACCGCCCGGGTCTCGCCGCGGGAGTCGAGCACCGAGTTCTGCTCCGACTCCCCCATCCGCATCGACGACTGGACGTGCAGGATCAGCGGCGCCCAGTCGATCCGGTAGACCTTCTTCGCGCCGGCACCGCGGAGCAGTTCCGCCGCCTTGCGGGCCATGAACTCCCTGTTCCGCAGCGTCCGGGCGGTCCGCTTGCGCTGCTTGAAGGTGACCTTCGGGATCGGGCCGTTCTCGTCGGCCGGCAACGCCGACGTGGTCACCCGGTTCTGTGACTCGACGTCGTCGTCGGTGATCACCAGCACGCTCAGCAGGTGGTCGAGCCCGCCGGCCATCAATTCCTTCAACTCCGGCCCCATCACGCGCCCGGCCGGACCGTCCCACGGTCCGGTCTTGCCCCGGCCGTTCTTGTACTGGCCGCGGATCCCGCTGTCGGACAACGTGGCCGAGAAGGCGTTCAACGCCGGCGGCAGCCCGACGTTCTCGAGCCCTCCGTACGGCGGGTAGTCCAGCCGCGCGCTGGATCCGACGCCCTTGGGGTTGCCGGTGTAGTCGTCGAACGAGCCGATCATCCAGTCGAAGAAGTGGTCGGTGTAGCCACGTCCCACCCAGCCGTTCGGGTTCGGCAGGCCGCTGTTGAACCAGAGCCGCGGGTTCTCCGTGCAGCCGCCGGACATCACCACCACGCGCGCGTCCTCGCGGTGCTCCTCACCCGACACGTTGTCCCGCCACGTCACACCCGACGCGGTCAGTACTCCGTTGCGCGACTCGGTGTGCACCCGGGTCACATAGGCGTCCGCGATCAACTCCGCCGGCTTCCCGCCGCGAGCCCACACCTCGGCCGTCAGCGCCATCGGCACGTAGCTGTTGTCGGTCGAGCGCTTGGCGAACTGGTTGCGCGGGGCACCGTTCGGCCGCATGCAGCCCTGGAAGCAGTACCCGCAGAACGTGCAGCCGGTCGCCTGCGGGAAGTTCAGCAGGTTCTTGTCCGAGGTCTTGCCGGCCGTGCCACCGGGCTGCAGAATCGCGTTCTCCTGCGGCCGGTACGACGGGCGGTGCGTGGTCTTGGTGGTCTGCACGGGCAGGTCCATCGTCTCCGCGCCGCGGAAGAACAGCTGCTCCTTGTGTCCCATCGCCGCGGTCTGAACCGGCATCAGCGCCTCGACCCACTCGAAGTACGGCACCATCTCCGAGTAGGTGAACGGGAACCGGTGGTTCACGTCGTACTCGTTGCGGTCGGCACCGTCGTAACCCTTGAACACGCCGGGATACGCGCGCGGGTAGTTGCCGTAGAAGTGCTGGGTGGTGCCGCCGACACCGGACAGCTGCCAGACGAAGGAGTTCTGCGGCCACTCCCGGAACCAGGCCGGCTTCGACCGATCCGTCGGGCCGAGCCGGAAGTACCCCGTGAGCGGGTTGTTGGCGTCGTTCTCGAAGGTGGTCCACTCCTCGCGCGGCTTCGCGTGCCGGGGCCCGGCCTCGAGCAGCAGGACGTCGAGTCCCTTCGCGGCCAGTTCCTTGGCCACCACCGGGCCACCGCCGCCGGCTCCGATCACGATCACGTCGCGCATCAGTCGTGCACCTCCGTACGCCCTTGGTAGTAGCCGATGAAGTCGTCCCAGCCCTCGACGGGTCCGTCCGGCTGGTAGCCGGTCAGGTCCCAGCCGACCGGCCGTTTGCGCAACTGCTTGGTCTTCTCGTCGAACACCGCGAACTCGCCGTACCCGCCGAAGGTGGCGAACTCGATCAGTGCGCCGCCGACGAACTTGAGCAGCCCGGACACCGACGCCTTCAACGGCTCGGGGAAGTGCACGTCGAGCAGCGCGACCAGGTCCGAGTCGGTCCGCTCGATCAGCTCGAACGCCTTCGCCTTCTCGGCGTACGTCAGCCGCGCGAACGGCGAGAGGTGCACTCCGTTGACGGCCAGCGGGTTCACCTGGGTCGCCATCAGGTTGAGCAGTCCGGCGATCGGGAACGACAACGGCAACGCCTCGTCGCTCTGCAGGAACGCCGCGAAGGCGCGATCCAGGCTGCGGAGCTCGGCCGGCAGTACTTCGAGGCCGGGCAGCGCGATCCCCGTGTCGGCCATACCCGTCACCAGGGCGGCGCCGATCGGTTGGGCCAGCGCGTCCGGGAACGGCACGAAGTTGTCCAGCGCGTGGATCATGAAGTCGGTCGCGCCGGCCTCCAGCGCACCCGGCGTACGGCTGCGGGTGCCCTGGGTCCGGGAGTAGGCGTCCGGTCCGGGGAGACAGAACGTGGTCAGGCCGTTCAACGTGTCGCGGGCCAACTCGGCCAGCACCGGCCGGATCAGGTCGACCGTCGGAGGCAGGAGGGGATTGGTGGCGGCGTCAGCCGGAGCCAGGAGACTGCGGGCAAGCAGTCCCCCACCTCCGAGCGCCGCACCGAGCACACCTATCCGGGCCAGGAAGGCCCTTCGGGCAAGAGGAACTGCAGCAGGCATACGGGGTCCTTCGCAGTGAGACGGGGGGGCATGCCGACGTCCCACAGGGAAGGAACCACCGGCACCACTGGTCTTACAACGACCAGTGGTGCCGTGAGGTCACTCGTTTGTTTCGGCCTTTGTTTCCACCGGTACGGTGATCGGCCGCAGCCTGGCCCACAGCACGAACACGGCGGCGAAGGCGAGCATCGCGATCCCGCCCCACAGGTTGATGTTGATCCCGGCCGCCTTGGCCACTTCCTGCGGGTCCGCGATGATGCCGAGGATCGTCAGCAGCAGGCCGTAGATCGCGATCAGGGACGCGATCACCACCCGGATGTCGAACGCGCCGGCCTTCTTCTTCCGTTGTTGCTCAGCCATCGTGAGTCACTCCTTCCGGGGGTGGGTCAGCCGAAGACGATGTTGAGGACGATGGTCATGGCCAGCGCGATCCCGGCCAGCAGGGTGGGCTTGCGGTACCAGCCGTGGTCGCCCTCCTGCGCGGTCTCGGTCCGATCCTCCTTCGGGGTCAGCGAGTACACCAGGCCCTTCAGTTCCTCGTCCGTCTTCGGCCTGGTCCGCAGGCTGATCAGCACGCTCAGCAGGATGTCCACCACGAACGCCGCACCGGCACCGACGAAGCTCGCGCCCTGGCCCGGCAGGTCGATCACGCCGGTCTCGGACAGGATGAAGACGATGACGGCGGTCGTCGTACCGCTGACCAGGCCGACCCAGCCGGCCGTCGCGGTCATCCGCTTCCAGAACATACCGAGGATGAAGGTGGCGAACAGCGGCGCGTTGAAGAACGAGAACAACTGCTGCAGGTAGTCCATCAGGTTGCTGTAGCCGGACGCGATCGCCGCGGTGCCGATCGCGATGATCGTGCCGCCCACGGTGACCCAGCGACCGGTGCGCAGGTAGAACGAGTCGTCGCGGTCCTTCACGATGTACCGCTCGATCAGGTCGTACGTCATCACCGTGTTGAACGAACTCAGGTTCGCCGCCATGCCGGCCATGAAGGAGGCCAGCAGGCCGGTGATCGCCAGGCCGAGCATGCCGTTCGGCAGCAGGTCGCGCATCAGCAGCAGCAACGCGTCGTTGTAGGTGACCGAGCCGGCCTCACCCGCCTTGACCCTCGCCAGTTCCGGTACGGCGACCGCCGCGATCATGCCGGGGATGATGACGATGAACGGGACGAACATCTTCGGGAACGCGCCGATGATCGGGGTCCGCCGGGCGGCCGACATGTTCTTGCTCGCCATCGCCCGCTGGACCTCGACGAAGTTCGTCGTCCAGTAGCCGAAGGACAGCACGAAGCCGAGGCCGAAGACCAGCCCGATCACCGACAGGAAACTGTTGCTGAAGCCGCTCAACTCGTTGCCGGGCCAGGCGCTCAACTGCTCGGCACCACCCGGCGAGGCGGTCACCTTGTCGACCAGGCCCTGCCAGCCGCCGACCTTGTGCAGCCCGACGATCGTCAGCGGCAGCAGCGCGGCCACGATGACGAAGAACTGCAGCACCTCGTTGTAGATCGCTGCGGACAGGCCGCCGAGGGTGATGTAACTGAGCACGATCACCGCGGCGACGACCACCGACACCCAGATCGGCCAGCCGAGCAGCACGTTGACGATGGTCGCCAGCAGGAACAGGTTCACGCCCGCGATCAGTACCTGGGCGACCGCGAAACTGATCGCGTTCACCAGGTGGGCGGGTTTGCCGAACCGGCGCAGCATGAACTCCGGGACGCTGCGGACCTTGGAGCCGTAGTAGAACGGCATCATCACGACGCCGAGGAACAGCATCGCGGGGATCGCGCCGATCCAGAAGTAGTGGACGGTCGGCATGCCGTACTGCGCGCCGTTGGCGGACATGCCCATGATCTCGATCGCGCCCAGGTTGGCGGAGATGAACGCGAGACCGGTCACCCAGGCCGGCAGCGACCGGCCGGACAGGAAGAAGTCGAGGCTGTTCGAGACCGCGCGTTTGGCGAGATACCCGATTCCCAGGACGAAGGTGAAGTACAGCGCGATGATGATGTAGTCGATCGCCGTGGCATCCAGCCGCAGAATCGAGTCTTGCGCAATCACAAGCCGGTCCTCCGCATCGTCGTGCTGACGCTAAGTGGTGTTACCGGTGAGGAACGTTACTCTCACTCTCCGACACAGTCCCCCCGAGCCGCGCCGGTGCGTTTCGCCCGCTGAGGACAGCTCCGGTGACCGTCGCCGGCCGGCCAACCCACCCTGCCGGGCTGAGCGCGCGAGCAAGCTCGCAGAAGTCGGCGGGGGGAATCCTCACCGGTTTCCGCGAGCTTGCTCGCGTGCTCAGGGGCCAGGTGGTGCAGGTCGCGCCGGGCGGTCACCAACCGTCGGGGTCATTCGTCAGATGCGGACTTCAGCGACCACAGGGCGGTGGTCGCTGCCGGTGGGGTTCATCACCCAGGCCTTGGTGGGGACGACGCCGCGGACCATGATGTGGTCGATCCGGGCCATCGGGAACTTGGCCGGCCAGGTGAAGCCGAAGCCGGAGCCGGCGGCGCCTTGGGCTGAGCGGAGGCCGGCGGTCAGGGGAGCCAGGCTGCGGTCGTTCGCCGTGCCGTTGAAGTCGCCCATCACGATCACGCCGGCCAGTTTCTCGGCCGCGATCTGCTGACCCAACTGCTCGATCGTGTCGTTGCGCTGGTTCGACGTGAAGCCGCTCGCGCCGATCCGGACCGACGCCAGATGCGCCACGTAGAACGCGACCTTGCCCTCCGGCGTGCTCACCTCGGCCCGCAACGCCCGGGTCCAGGCGAAGCCGACGTCGACCGACTCGCTCTCCTCGACCGGGAACTTCGACCACAGCGCCACCGTCCCGCGAGCGACCACATGCGGATATGCCTCGGCGAACTGGGCCTTGTAGACCTTCAGATCAGCAGGGGTGATCTCCTCCAGCGCGACCACGTCCGCGTCCGCCGCGAGCAGATCCTGCGCCGTCTTCGCCGGATCGGGATTCGCCGCGTCCACGTTGTGCGACAGCACGCGCAGGTCGTGCGCCCCGCCGCCCTTGCCCGGGACCATCAGGTGCCCGTACATCAATCCCCAGACCGCCAGCGGCACGAGCAGCGCCACCCCAGCGGTCGCCGAGCGCCGTACCAGCGCTGCGACGGCGAGGATCGGGACCGCGAGGCCGACCCACGGCAGGAAGGTGTCGAGCAGGCTGCCGAGGTTGCCGAACGAGTTCGGCACGTACCGGTGGAACAACAGCGGGAACGCCGCCAGGATCGCCAGCACGGCGATCACCCAGCCGCGGCGCCACTTGCCGGCGCGGCGTTGACGCCGGTCGGCGGTGCGCGCGGGCTTGGGCTTCCGGCGAGTGGTGACGGTCTGGCGGTCGGACATGCACAGATTCTTGCGGACGCCGGTGCCGTACCAAAGTCAGGGCGGGCAACGATTCGGCCGCGCAGGCGTGCGAAGGACCCGGATTTCATCCGTAGGAACGACCGGTCCGGCCGAAGGGACGAACGTCACGCGGACCGGTTACCGGTGCCGGGTTAGGGTCCGGGCATGGCTGAGCAGACGTACCAGTGGGTGGATCCGGCGCAGGTACTGGCCCAGACCGCGACGTTGAGCGGGCTGGAGTACATGGAGGGCCTGCGCGACGGGACGATCCCGCCGCCGCCGATCGCTGTCCTGATGCAGTTCCGGCCGGTGCAGGTCGAGTCGGGCAGGGTGGTGTTCGAGTGCGACCCTTCGCAGGCGCACTACAACCCGATCGGGATGGTGCACGGCGGGCTCGTCTGCACGATCCTCGACACCGCGACCGGCTGCGCGGCGCACAGCACTCTGGACGCCGGCGTCGGGTACACGTCGGTCGAGATCAAGGTGAACTACCTGCGCCCGGTGCTGTCCGACACCGGCGTACTGATCGCGACCGGCCAGGTGATCAAGGGCGGCAACCGGGTGATATTTGCCGAAGGCAACGTCACCACCGGTGCCGGAGACCTGGTCGCGACGGCCAGCAGTACCTTGCTGGTCCGCCCGCGCCGGGCCTGAATCGAGCCGGTCGCCACCACCGGTCGCTGCGGCAGGTACCGCGGGCCTCCCCCACCACGCGCCCGCGGCACACCCCGTGCTTCATCGAACTCAGCCTCCCCCGCCGGCGCCGATCAGCTCTGGTCGTCGACAATCGCGTCGGCGGCGTTCTTCTTCACCGAGGCGACGCCGTTCAGCGCCGAGTCCTTGCTCTTGTAGCCCTCGGAACTGGCGATGATCTGCCCGTTCGGCGCTTTCAGCCGAAACCTGTACTCACCCCTGCTGTCCTTGTAGACCTCGAACTTGGCAGCCACGACGCACCCCTCCCTGGTCTGACCCCGTCTTACGCCTGACTATCTCCGCGCGAGGGGTCGGTGTTACCGGATAGGCGGGGTGGGTTGACCAGACCGCGCAGCCGGTACGGCGTACCGGCTGCCGCGCCCGGCCCGGCAGCGGTCGAGTGGGTGTCAGTTCTTGCCGGCGAGGAGTTTCTCCAGGTCGTCCAAGGTGGCCATCGCGCCGAGCGGGCCGAGACCCAGGAACCACACCTCGTCGTTGACCCGGGCGACCTTGCCCGCCTTGACCGCCGGCAGCGCCTTCCACAGGTTGCCGTTGACGACCGTGTTCTCGGCGGTGGTGTCGGGCTTGCCGTAGCTGGAGTAGAAGATCCAGTCACCGTCCGACTTGCCGATGTTCTCCTGGGAGACCTCGACGGCCAGGTCCTGCACGTCCTGGATCTTCGGCCGCGGCAGGCCGATGTCCTTCAGGATCACGCCGATGAAGGACAGGTTGCCGTAGAGCCGGATCTCGCCCGGGCGGAACCGGACCAGCGAGATCGTCGGCGACCCGGTGACCTTGCTCTTCACCTCGGTGGCGCGCTTCTGATAGTCGTTCAGCAGTCCGGTGGCCTTGGTCTCCTCACCGAGCGAGTCGGCGAGCAGCAGGAAGTCTTCCTTCCACGGGAACCCGGGCCGGATGCTCATCACCGTCGGCGCGATCGCGGACAGCTTGTCGTACAGGTCGTTGGCGCGCAGCTTGCTGCCGAGGATCAGGTCCGGCTTCAGGTTCGCGATCGCCTCGAGGTTCAGCTCGCTGATGCCGCCGACGGTCGGGATGTCCTTGGCCTTGTCGGCCAGGTAGCTTGGTACGCCGTTCTGTCCCGCGGTGGTGGCCATGCCGACCGGGGTGATGCCGAGGGCGAGGACGCCGTCGAGCTCGCCGCTGTCCAGCACGACGACCTTCTCGGGCTTCTTCTCCAGCTTGGTCTCGCCGAGCGCGTGCTTCACCGTCCGCGGGAAGACGCCGGCCTCAGCATCGGAGCCGAGCTTCGCGGTGGCCTCGTCGGCGGTCGAGAACAGCCTGCCACCGGTCGCCACCTCGGTGTCACCGACTCCCGTGTCGGCCGACTTGTCGTCATTGCTGCCACACCCTGCCAGCAGCACCGTCATCATCGCCGCACCGGCGATGAACCGCCGAGCCGTTCCCATCACGAGCAGTCCCTCTCCTAGATCAACGATTGAGAATACAACGACTTTGGATAGGCACACCTAACGCCCTTGAATCCGGTACTTCGGTACGGGTTTACCGTTGATCGCATGAGAAGCGGACAGGTCGCCGCCGCGGCCGGCGTGAACCTCCAGACCCTCCGGTACTACGAACGCCGCGGGTTGCTGCCGGCGCCCGACCGCACCCTCGGCGGCCACCGCGCCTATCCCGCGGAGACCGTCACCCGCCTGCGCACCATCAAGGTCGCCCAGCGTCTCGGCTTCACCCTCACCGAGATCGGCGACCTGCTGGCCGCCGGTGAGCACCCGCACCGGCGACGCACCAGCGGCCCCGGCCGATCCGGCCGCTCAGGCCGATCCGTGGAGGCCGGCCTGCAGGCCCAGGCCGCCGCCAAACTCGCGGACGTGGAGGAACGGATCGCCGAACTGACGGTGATCGCCGAAACCCTCCGGTCCGCGATCACCGTCGGCTGCGACGACCTGGCCGAGTGCGCCACCACCGCGAACTGCCCGCTACCTTTCGCCGAACTCGGCCGTTAGCTCCCGCTTCTGCCCGGCTGCGAGGGTGACCTCGACGGCCTTTCCACCCAGTGCGCTGATCCGGAAAGTACCGGCCTGGTCCGCGGTGACCGTCGCGCCCGTGAGTTCGCCCGCGGACCAGGAGACGTCGAAGGTCAGGCCGCCCCGGGCCCGGAGCCCTCGGTATGAGCCGTCCGCCCAGGCAGTGGGCAGCGACGGGAGCAAGCGGATCACGTCCGTGTGGCTCTGGATCAGCAGTTCCGCGATGCCCGCGGTCAGGCCGAAGTTGGCGTCGATCTGGAAGATGTCGCCGTCGCGGTGCAACAGGTTGCCGGACACCAGTCTGGACGTGTAGTCCCGGATGACCGCAGCCGCCTTCTCCGGCTCGAAAAGCCTGCCCCACAAGGCGATCAGCCACGCGCTCGTCCACCCGCCCGGCGGCCGGCCACCCGTCCGTACTGCGAGAGAGGCGCGCACGGCGGAGGCCCATTCCGGAGTACGGGCCGGGTCGATCTCCGAGCCCGGGTAGAGCCCGTAGAGGTGCGACTGATGCCGGTGGTCCGGCTCCGAGGGCTGCCAGTCGGTCGGCCACTCCATCATCCGGCCGTCCGCCGCGACCGAGATCTCCGGCAACCGCGGACCCGCCGCCCGAATCCGGGCGGCCAACTCCGACGACAGTCCCAAGGCGTCCTCAGCCTGCAGCACGTTGCCGAACAGTTCGCGCAGCACCCAGATGTCGTACGTCGTGGTCAGGTCGACCGAGGCCTTCTGTCCCGAGGGCAGGACGAAGTGGTGCTCGGGCGCTGTGGACGGGATGAACTGCAGCCGCCCCTCGCGGTCCTCCACCACCATCGAGAGCACGAACTCCGCGGCACCGGCGAGCACCGGATACGCCTTGTCCCGCAGGTACTCCAGGTCCGGGTGGAACCGGTAGTGCTCCATCAGGTGAGCCGACAACCACACGCCGCAGGTCGCGGCCATCGCCCAGACGGGGTCGTCGCCACCGTCGCCGACCGGCCAGCTCGCCATCCAGATATCGGAGTTGTGGTGCGACACCCAGCCCGGCGCGTCATAGAGGACGCGCGCCGTCTCCGAACCCGATTCGGCCAGACCGTCCATCAGGCTGGTGAACGGATCGAAGCACTCGCGCAGACCGGTGACGTCGGCGGGCCAGTAGTTCATCTGGGTGTTGATGTTGTTCGTCCAGTCGCTCGCCCACATCGGGCGGCGGTCCTCGTTCCAGATGCCCTGCAGGTTGGCGGCCTGTGTTCCGGGCCGGGACGATGCCATCAGCAAGTACCGGCCGAACGCGAAGATCAGTGCGCTCAGATCCGGGTCCTCGCCACCAGCGGCGACCGCGCGGATCCGCTCGTCCGTCGGGAGGTCGACCGGTGTGCCCAACGTCAGCTCGGCCCGGTCGTAGAGAGCGGTGTGATCGTCAAGGTGCCGCTCACGCAGCTTGTCCAGATCGGCGGCGTCGAGCAAGGCCGTTGCCTCGCGCAACGCGGCGGTGGGATCGGAGCCTGGGGCAACGGACCAGCCGGCGAAGGTGCTTGCCGCCGACAACACGACGGTCAACTGGTCGGCACCGCGCACCCGCACACCGGCGTCCTTGACCGACACCGAGCCGCCGGTCGCGAAGGCCCGCAGGGCGACGCCGAAGCCGATCCCCCGGCCTTCCTCGTACCGGATCGGGTCGGCGCTCGTGCGGTACTCGATCGTCAGGTCCGACGGTGCGTGGCCGACCATGGTGAACGTGTCGCCCAGGCCGGCGACCTGCACGGGATGCTGACTCGTGAGCACGAGATCGAGGTCGATCGTGCCCGGCTCACTGGCCTCGATCGTCCACACCATCACCTGGTCGGGCGTCGAGACGAAGCTCTCGCGGTGGAAGCGCACGCCCGCGCGGGTGTAGTCGACGGAGACGATGCCGGTGCGGAGATCGAGGCTGCGCCGGTAGTCCTCGGCCTCGCCGGGTGAGGTGATCAGGAGGTCCCCGAGCGGCTGGTAGGACTCGACCAGCGGGCCCTGCAGAGCACGCGTGCGCTCCGTGGCGGCGTACTGGTCGCCTTCCTCGAGGAGCAGCCGCCGTACGTCGGCAAGGACCTCCGGGCCGTCCGTCACCTGCAGCTTGCGTGGTCCGGCGCCGGACCACACATCGTCGAGGTTCAACGCGATCCGCTCGTCGGGCACGCGGCCGAAGACCTTCGCCCCGAGGTGGCCGTTGCCGATCGGGAGCGCTTCGAACCAGTCCGGAGCCGGAGTACGGAACCACAGTTCGTTCGACATACAGGAAGCTTCCTTCGCCAGAGGACAGAGGGGCGGCCGTGCCGGGAGCTAGGACGGTAGCTCCCGGCACGGCCGGAGGGGATGCGGCCGCAGGGGACGGCCGACGGACTACTTGTTGCCGGACTTGTACTTGTCGTAGGCCTGCTGCTCGAGCTCCAGGTACCGGGTCATGCCGGTGCTGTCGAGACCCTTCACATAGGCGCCCCAGCCGGTGTCGATGTTCTTGGTCCCGGTGATGAAGGCCAACTGGTTCTGGGTGACGTAGCTGTTGAGGTTGGTCTGCAACGTGGCCAGTTCACCGCTGAGGCTCGGGTCCACCCAGACCGAGGTCTGCGGGAACCACTGCGCCTTGTCCTCGTGGCCCTCGTACTGCTTGGTGGCCTGGAACAGCCGGCGCTCGAGGCCCGCGTCGGAGTAGATGTCGGTCGGCACCGCCTGCTCGTTGCGGTAGTTCAGGGTGATGTTGTACTGCGCCATCGAGTCCCAGGAGATGTTCTTCTTCTTCTCGGCCTCGGTGAACCGGTAGTAGCCGACCTTCGTCTTGTCGTCGAGGGCGACGTCACCCGGGCGCGGCCTGGACCAGCCGACACCTTCCGGGCCCATCACGCTGATCTTGCGACCTTCGTCGCTGTAGATGTAGTCGAGCATCTTGACCGCGGCGACCTGCGCCTCCTTGCTGGCCTTGTTGGTCAGCATGAAGGTGTAGCCGGTCGAGCTCGGGTAGTTGTAGCCGGTGTAGCTCTTGCCCGCGGGACCGGTAATCGGCGGCACAGCGTCGTACTGCTTGTCGCGGCCGTCCTTGGAGCCCAGTTGGACGAAGATGCCCGGCCACAGCACCGGCACGGAGCCGACCACGACGGCCTTCGGGTTGTTGCCGACGGCCTTCAGCGCCTCCGCGTTCTGGGTGAAGGAGGCCCGGTCGATCAGGCCTTCGGCGTAGAGCGAGTTGATGTACTTCAGGCCGTCGCGCCAGGCGTCCTTGTTGACCGGCGTGACGACCTTGTCGCCCTCCAGCGCCAGCAGCGAACGGACGCCGTTGTTGGCACCGACCGGGTTGTAGGCGAAGGCGTTCATCAGGAAGCCGAGCAGGCTGCTGTCCTGGACGTCGGTGGTCATCGGGATCTCGTCGGCCTTGCCGTTGCCGTTCGGGTCCTGCGTCTTGAACGCCCGCAGTACGGTGCGCAGTTCCTCGGTGGTCTTCGGCATCTGCAGGCCGAGCTTCTTCAGCCAGGCGCTGTTGATCCAGAGCTTGTCCGGGTAGGTGCAGTGGAAGCAGTCCGACCACTGCGGCAGCGCGTAGATGTGACCGTCGGGGGCGGTCGACATCTCCTTCAGCGTCTTGTTGGAGTCCAGCGCCTTCTGGATGTTCGGCGCGTTGTCCTTGATCAGGTCCCCCAGCGGCATCGCGACGCCCTGGGTGCCGAGCTTCTGGACCTCCGCCTGGGTGATGCCGTCCACCCACGGGATCAGCATGAACAGGTCCGGGTAGTCGCCGCTGGCCAGCGCGATCTGGCGCTTCTCCTTGGCCGGGCCGGCGTCGTACGTGGTGGTCTGCCACCGGAACTGGATCTTGAACTTGTCACTCATGATCTTGCTGACCGGGTTGGTGTCCCAGTTGTCGTCCGGTCCCTGCGGCCCGAAGGTGTCGATGACGACCTTGCCGTCAGCACTCACCTCGTTCGCCGCACCCTCGTCGGACTTGTCCGAGCTGCAGCCCGCGACAGCCAGCGCGGTGGCTGCCACCAGGGCGGCCACCCTGCTCTTGGTTGAGCGCATTTCCTTGTTTCCCTTCGTGGAAAAGAACGACTAACCCTTGACGGCGCCGACCATCACGCCCTTGGTGAAGTGGCGGGCGATGAACGGGTAGATCAGTAGTACGGGCAGGCTCGAGATGACGATCAGCGCGTACTTGAGCACGTTCGCGAGCTGTTGACGTTCCAGCGTCTGCGAGATGTCCGCGGCGGCTCCGGTGGTGGAGTTCAGGATCAGGATGTTCCGCAGCACGATCTGCAACGGGTACAGGCCCGGGTCCTTGAGGTAGATCAGAGCGTCGAAGTAGGTGTTCCACTGGAAGATCGCGTACATCAGCGCGATCACGGCGATCACCGGCTTGGACAGCGGCAGCACGATCGACCAGAGGAACCGCAGGTCACTGGCCCCGTCGAGCACCGCCGCCTCGTACAGATCGTCGGGAATCGTGCTGCGGAAGAAGGTCCGGGCGATGATCACCTGCCAGACGCCGATGGCGCTCGGGATCACCATCGCCCACCGGGTGTTCAGCAGGCCGAGGTCCTGGACCACCAGGTAGGTCGGGATCAGGCCACCGGAGAACAGCATGGTGAACAGCAGCAGGCTCATGATGACGTTGCGGCCGAAGAACGTCTTGCGCGACAGCGGGTACGCGATCGCGATGGTCAGGGTGACGCTGATGAACGTCCCGCCGATGGCGTAGATCAGCGAGTTGTAGTACCCCTTGAGGATCTGCGGGTCGCTGAGCGCCTCCCGGTACGCGCGCAGGCTGGGCTCGACCGGCCAGAGGAAGACCCGGCCGGCGCTGACCGCGCCCGCGCTGCTGAACGAGTTGGCCACCACGTAGACCAGCGGGATCAGGACCGCGATCAGCGCGATCCACAGCATCACCTTGATGCCGATCAGGAAGATCCGGTCGGCCCGGGTCTCGGCGATGGTGGACTTCTCCGCCCCCACGCCAGGCTTGCTCAACCGCGTCTTGAACGGTTGCAGGGTGACGCTCATCGGTTCTCCTCCGACGGTGTGCTGGTCATGACCACAGTCCGTTCCCGGTGATCCGCTTGGCCGCGAAGTTCACCGCGACGAGCAGGCAGAGGTTGATCACCGAGTTGAACAGGCCGACCGCGGTGGCCATGCTGAAGTCCGCGTTGAGCAGACCGGTCTTGTAGACGTAGGTGGCGATGATCTCGGACTGGGCCTGGTTCAGCGGGTTCTGCAGCAGGAACGCCTTCTCGAAGCCGATCGCCATGATGTTGCCGACGCCGAGCACCAGGATGATCACCGCGGTCGGCATGATGCCGGGCAGGTCGACGTGCAGGATGCGCTTGAGCCGGCTGGCGCCGTCGATCTTGGCCGACTCGTGCAGCGCCGGGTCGATCCCGGCCAGCGCGGCCAGGTAGATCACGGCCGAGTACCCGGTGGTCTGCCAGACGTCGGACCAGACGTAGATGTGGCGGAAGTAGTCGGGATTGCCGAGGAAGTCCACCGCCGGGATCCCGAACAGGCCGATCGCGTCGTCGACGAAGCCGATCCGCGGCGACAGCACCAGGATCGTCATCGAGACGACCACCACGGTGGAGATGAAGTACGGCGCGTAGGTGACCAGTTGGACGGTCTTCTTGAACAAGCCGGCCCGGATCTCGTTCAGCGCGATCGCCAGGATGATCGGGATCGGGAAGCTGGCCAGCACCGTGTAGGCGGCCAGCAGGAAGGTGTTCTTGACCAGGGTCCAGAAGACCGGGTTCTGGAAGAACAGCTCGAAGTTCCGGAAGCCGACCCAGTCGCTGCCCCACGGGCCCTTGACCGGGCTGTAGTCCTTGAACGCGATCACCGCGTTGGAGATCGGGATGTACTTGAAGATGACGAAGTACGCGAGCGGCACGACGACCAGCAGGTAGAGCTGCCAGTGCCGGCGGAAGCTGCGCCGGGCCTCCGTCCAGCGACTCGGCCGCTTGATCCGGGGGGCACTCACCGCCTGCTTCAGCACCGGCGCAGGCGGCGCCGGTTTCACTTCGATCGTTCCGCTCACACCCGCGTCCCTTCGTGTCCCGCACCTGCTGTGACGAGCTGTCACTTCCTGGAGACAAACCGATATCCGATAGGATTTTGGCGTCAACCGGGAGGATTGCACAGAACCTCCGACAGCGGAAGAGTCGCGGCGCCGGTCGATATCGGACCTTGACCAACGGTCGTTTCGCCTTCACCACAAGGGCTTCCAGCGAATTTTGCCTAAGGCAACAAACACTCCCAGGCCCCGTGGTGAACCACGGGACCTGGGCGGTCGTCAGCGCCAGGTGACGTCGTCCGCATCGCGACGCCGACCTGGGAGGAGTTTATTTCCTTGGTGAACTATATGGCAGTCAACTGGCGTTCGCCACTTATGTCAAGACCTGGATGATCAGGCCCCGGCGAGGACGTCGGCCAGCACGACCCGCCGCTTCTCGGTTCCGGAACGGACCGCCGCCTCGACCATCGCGAGGCTCTGCACGTTGCTGTGCGCTTCGGTGCTCGAAGCTTCACCAGTCCGCACGCAGTGGACGAACTCGGCGAGCGATCCGTCGATCTGTTCCGGCGCGTCACCGACGGCCACCGGCGTCACCGGATCCCCCACCAGCGGCGCGTTGTCGCCGTCCCACACCGCCGTACCCCGCTCGGCCGCCATCCGCCACCGGCTGTTCCACGACGTCTCCTGGCCGGGGCTGACCCAGCTGCCGTTGAAGACGAACCGGGCACCGCCGGGGAACTCGAAGATCGCGGTCGCCGCGGCGTCCCCGGCGAACCAGCTCCAGCCGGGGTTGTACGACTCGCAGTACACCGAGACCGGGTCCTCGCCGATCAGCGCCCGGGCGGAGTCGAACTGGTGGATCGCCATGTCGAGCAGCAGCGGCGAGTCCATCTCCTCGCGGAAGCCGCCGAAGTGCGGTGCCTTGGCGAACTCGCAGGAGACGGTGGCGATCGGCCCGAGCCCGGCGACGGCTTCGCGCAGCGCGGTGAACTGGTTGAGATAGCGGCGGGACTGGCTGATCATCAGCAGCTTGCCGGTCTCCTTCGCGACCGCCGCGATCTGCTGGGCCTCGGCGACGGTCGGCGAGATCGGCTTCTCGCAGATCACCTGCAGGCCGGCCCGCAGGGCTTCCTCGTTGACCGGGTTGTGTGCGGCCGGAACGGTCACGTTCACCACCGCGTCCGCTCCGACGAGGCCGACGAGCTCAGACAGCGACCTGGCCACCGGGACGGCTGCCGCCAACTCCTCCTCGCTGACCCGCTGGGCGAGAGCGAGGTCGAGGTCGACCAAGCCGACCAGTTCGACATCGGGCGATCTGGAGATGGTGTGCAACCAGGCCTTGCCCATCGCCCCGGCGCCGACCTGGATCAACCGCAGCTTCGTGAACTCAGACATCGTGGTTCTCGTATCCGTTCTGATTCGGAGACCGACGGCAAGGCTTTCGATCGGGACCGAAACCCTTTGGCAGCCCAGGGAGCAGTTCCTAACGTTCTTCGCGTGACTCGTCGTGGAGGCGGCGGGCACTCACTGACTCTGGGGAGAGAGATGTTCCGACACCGCAAGATCCTCGCCGCTGCCGGCGTACTGGCGAGCGTGTTCACCGCCGTGGCGACGGCGCCCGCCGCCCAGGCACGGGCGGTCGAACCGACGGCCGAGTCCACCGCGAAGGTGACGCAGACCCGGACGGCCGACGGGTCCGTCCTGATCGGCGTCACCGGCGGCTCGGCCTCGTCGACCCGTACGACCGCCGCGGTCCCGTCGACGTCGCCGGCCGTGGAGCGGGTGTTCGTCTCGGGCAGCCAGACCACACCCTGCAACCCGGGTTACGCCTGTGCCGCTGTGCCGTACGGCAGTGGCGCCTACATCTTCAAGTTCGTCCGCTACGACGGCTACTCCGTGAGCAACTGGACCGGCTACGGCTACTTCCTCAACAACCAGACGGGCGGCGCCGCCGCCCGGTACGACAATGTGAGCGGTGGCCAGCTCGGCTGCGTGTCGGCCGGCATCCTTCGCACCGGCATCAACTGGGACCCGGTCTGGCGGGTACGCCTGACGGCAGCCGCCTGCTGACCTGACCTCGACATTCGGGACCGCCACGGCAAGCACCACGCCGTGGCGGTCCGCCGGCCAGTCCGCCGCGCAGTCATCTCGAGCCGATCTCGCATCGCCACGCAGTCGCTGCGCATCAGCCACCGAAGTCGCCTACCGAATGGCGTTCCAGCGTCGGCGCCTTGCGCTCCGGGCGATCGGTCGCGGCCCAGGCGACGCCGTTGGCGATCACCTTGCGGACGTCTCGGTGGTGGTAGACCGGGTACTCCTGGTCGCCCGGGGAGAAGTAGAAGATCCGGCCGTGGCCGCGGCGGAAGGTGCAGCCGCTGCGGAACACCTCGCCGCCGCTGAAGTTGCTGACGAAGACGAGTTCGTCCGGCACCGGGATGTCGAAGAACTCCCCGTACATCTCCTGCGCCTCGATCTCGATCGGCTGCGGCACGCCCTGCGCGATCGGGTGGGTCGGGTCGACGGTCCAGACCAGCTCGCGATCCCGCTCGTTGCGCCAGCGCAGGGTGCAACTGGTCCCCATCAGCTTCTGGAAGATCTTCGACCAGTGCCCGGAGTGCAGGACGACCAGGCCGAGCCCGGCGAGCACGTGCCGCTGGACCCGCTCGACCACCTCGTCGGAGACCTCGCCGTGTGCCATGTGCCCCCACCAGACGAGAACGTCGGTGGCCGCGAGCACCTCCTCGGTCAGACCGTGCTCCGGCTCGTCGAGGGTCGTCGTCCCGACCTCGGCCGCGGCGCCGAGATTCTCCTCGATGCCTTCCTTGATCGTCGTGTGCATGCCGTGCGGGTAGAGCTCGGCGACACTGGCGTCCCGCTGCTCGTGCCGGTTCTCGCCCCAGACGAGAACACGCAGTACATCAGCCATGAAAGGTCCGTTCGGTCGGCGCGATCGGGCGGTAAAGCGGTTAACCTGAGCCTAGCCGCGCCTGCGGCGACCATGTCAAGACGTAAACCGGGAGTACTGCGGATGGCCACGGTCCGAGATGTCGCCGAACGCGCGGGAGTGTCGATCGCCACCGTCTCGTTCGTCCTGAACG
This sequence comes from Kribbella sancticallisti, assembly GCF_039530625.1. NCBI lineage: Bacteria > Bacillati > Actinomycetota > Actinomycetes > Propionibacteriales > Kribbellaceae > Kribbella > Kribbella sancticallisti. The sequence continues at coordinate 171,024 of NZ_BAAAOS010000048.1, forward strand.
GGACCAAGCCGGTCACTCCCGCCACCCGCGAACGGGTCGAGACGGCGATGACCGAGCTCGGCTACCACCGCAACGTGCTCGCCCGCGCCCTGGCCAGCCGGCGGACCCGGATCATCGCGCTGGTCCATCCGCGGCTCGACCACCGGTTCGGCAGCGTGACGAGCGAGTTCATCACCAGCGCGTCCCGCGCCGCACGGGCCCGGGGCTATCACCTGGTGCTCTGGCCGGTCGACACCGACGGCGACGAACTCGGGGAACTCGTCAGCCAGGGGTTGGTGGACGGCGTCGTGTTGATGGAGGTGCTGCTGGACGACGCGCGGGTGGAGACACTGGCCGGCTCCGGTACGCCGTTCGCACTGATCGGGCGTACTGCGGATCCGGCCGGGCTGATCCATGTGGACATCGACTTCGACCAGAGCATGGCGGACGCGCTCGACCATCTGCAGGAGCTCGGGCATCGGGAGATCGCGCTGATCACAGCCCGCCAGCCGCTCCCGGAGTACGGGCCGAAGGTGCGGTCGGAAGCCGCCTATCACCGGTTGTGCTCGGAGCGCGGGCTGCGGCCGGTCCTGATCGACTGCGAGCCGACGGTGCCGGCGGGGCGATCGATTCAGTTGCCGGACGCAACCACCGCGGTGATCCTGATGAACGAACTGGCCGGCTTCGGCTTGCTGTCGGAACTGGCTCGGGCCGGCGTCGACGTACCGGCCGAGTTGTCGATCCTGTCCTTCGGTTCCCCTGAACTGGCCCAGATCGCGAGCCCGCCGCTGACCATCATGCGCGCCCCGGGCGCCACTCTCGGCGGCCTCGGCGTCGATGCCTTGATCGACCACCTCGAGAACCCCGAACTGACCCCACCACCCAGGCTGCACCCTTGCGTTCTGGAACCCGGCGGCTCGACCGCCAGGCGCTAACCGCCGTCAGCCGTCGCTGCGGCGTCTAGTTGGCGTTCGATCATCGGTACGTCGGAGCGGCCGGTGCGGTGGCCGGTCCAGAGTTATCCGAATGCTCTGCGTGTCCCGCACGGCGATAACCGCGAACCGACTCAGGACGCTAGTCCACGATCGCGCCGCAGGTGAGGTTGACGACGGCTCCGGTCATCGCGCCGGCGTGGTCGGAGGCGACGAAGGCGGCGGTGCCGGCCACCTCGGACAGCTTCGGCAACCGGCCTAGCGCGGTACCGGCGATCAGGGGTTTCAGGGTGTCGTCGCCGAGGTTCCACTCCGGATGGGTTTCCGGGGTGAAGTTCGGGCGCAACGCGACCACCCGTACGCCGTACCGGCCGACCTCGCCGGCCAGCGTGCGGGTCAAACACTCGATGGACGCGCAGGCGAGGCTGAAGCCGCCCATCTCGAAGCCGGACTCCCGCGCGGACGATGCCGACAGCATCAGGATCACGCCCCGGCCCTGCTCGATCATCCGGCGGGCGGCCGCGGTCGAGGTGAGGAAGTTGGTCCGCGCCGCGTCCTCGACGGGGCGGACGAAATCCTCCACCGACATCGACACCAACGCGATGTCCTGGGTCTCCCGGACGCTGACGCCGTTGAAGCAGACGTCGATCGGACCGTCGATCGATGCCAGGTGTGCCGCGATGGAATCGCTGTCATAGGCGTCGACCAGGGCTGTTGTCGCGCGACCACCATTGGTGGTGATGTCTTCGGCGACCTTCTGGAGCTTGGCGAGGGTGCGTCCGGCGAGGTGGACGGTGGCCCCTTCCCGAGCGAAGGCGCGGGCGACCGCGCCGCCCATCGCGCCACCGCCGCCGTACACGACGGCGGTCTTGTTCTCGAGCAACATGATGTTCCCTTCGTCGGCAGGTGCTTTCACCGAGACGACGAAGCCGGCGGACGGTTCTCTACACACCCGCTGACAGAAAAGACCCGACCCGACCATCACGGGGGAACGGCCGGGCCGGGCTAGTTCCGATGGTACCCCGGGGAGGGCGCCTCAACCGGAATATTCGCGGGCGGGGAGGCTCAGTCGGTCTCGGTGCGGCGGCGGTCCCAGCCGGTCTTGACCAGGCTGGCGGCCGTCGTCACCAGCAGGGTGCCGGCGATGAAGCCGAGCGAGGTGACGATGCCGATGTGCGGCAGGTGGATCGCGCCGATGTCGTCGATGTGCGAACCGTGCAGCGCCTCGATGATCAGCTTCACGCCGATGAAGGCGAGGATCACCGACAGGCCGACGTTCAGATAGATGACGCGCTCCAGCAGCCCGCCGATCAGGAAGTACAACTGGCGCAGGCCCATCAGCGCGAAGGCGTTCGCGGTCAGTACGACGTACGGGTCCTGGGTGAGACCGAAGATCGCCGGGATCGAGTCGAGCGCGAAGATCACGTTCGCCATCCCGATCGCCGCGATCACGATCACCAGTGGGGTGAGCATCGCGCGGCCGCCCGTCCTGGTGACCAGCCTCGCGCCGTCGTAGTCGTGCTGCAGCGGCAGGACGCGGCGCAGCCCACGCAGTACCGCGTTCTCCTGGAAGTCGCTCTCGTCGTTGTCGCCCTCGAGGGCGAGCCGGACCGCGGTGTAGACCAGGAAGGCGCCGAAGAGGTAGAACACCCAACTGGCCGCGGCGATCGCGGCGGCACCGGCCAGGATGAAGACCGCCCGCAACAGCATCGAGACGACGATGCCGATGTACAGCACCTTGTCCTGAGCCATCGAGGGAACGGCGAACCTCGCCATGATGATGACGAAGACGAACAGGTTGTCGACGCTGAGGCTGTACTCCGTGATGTAGCCGGCCACGAACTCCGAGCCGGAGGCGCCGGGGCTGAGGACGAACAGCAGGACGGCGAACACCGCGGCCAGGCCGACGTAGAACAGCACCCAGCGGGTGGCGTCCTTGATCGTGACCGCGTGGTCGCGCCGTGCGATCACGATCAGGTCGAAGGCGACGATCGCCAGCAGGGCGACCACGGTGACGATCCATACGTGAGCGGGCACGGCAGAGACCATGAGCTACCTCCGGGGCGTCGTGAGGCCGGCTTTCCGCCAAGCATCGCATACCGCATACAGACTTCGGTCCGAAGGTGGTGCCGTTTGCTGATTTGAGGGCTCGGGTACCCGAAGGAGGCATCGCCGGCAGGCCGGTGAGGCACAAACCTGTGGAGGTATCTGATGGGAATCGGTGCAGGAATCTTTCTGCTGGCGGTCGGCGGTGTGCTCGCGTTCGCCGTTTCCGACCGGATCAGCGGCGTCGACCTGACCATGGTCGGCTACATCCTGATGGGAGCCGGCGCGCTGGGCCTGGTCCTGGTCCTGCTGCTCAACAGCCAGCGTTCCCGCGGCACGTCCACCGTCGTCGAGGAGCACCGCGAGGTGCGCGACCCCCACGACCCGCGGTACTAGAGGTCAAGTTCCACAGCGGAGGGCCGACGGCAGTGGGCGCGCCGCCGTAGACCCAGACGGCCCCGAGATCGATCTCCTCGAGGTGGAATAAAGGCAGCACGCCGACGGGCTGTACGTCGGTATGAAGGCAATCGTGCATGACCAACTCGGCCCGGCCGACTCCGTACTTCGTCTGGTGGATCGCGAGGTCCCCGAGCCCACGACCGGCGAAGTACGGATTCGGGTGGCGGTTTCCGGTGTCAACCCGACCGACTGGAAGGCGCGTACCGGCCTCTACGGCGGCGGCGATCCGGTCGAGTCCGTGCCCAACCAGGACGGCGCCGGCGTCATCGACGCGGTCGGACCCGAGGTCGAGGGATTGGCCGTCGGGGACCGGGTGTGGGTGACGCTGGCCGCCTACGAGCGACCGGGCAGTGGGACGGCACAGGAGTACACGGTGGTCCCCGCCTCGCGCGCGTTCCCGCTCCCGGGCGACGCGTCCTTCGAGCTCGGCGCGAGCATCGGGATCCCGGCGATCACCGCGCATCGCGCGCTCACTGTCGCGGAAGGCGGACCCACCCGGCTGGCTCCGGGTGCCCTGGACGGCAAGGTCGTCCTGGTCGCCGGAGGAGCCGGCGCGGTCGGACACGCTGCGATCCAGCTCGCTCGCTGGGCCGGAGCCACCGTCATCGCGACCACCAGCCCTGCCAAGACGTCGTACGCGGAGACCGCCGGGGCGCACCACGTCGTGAGCTACCAGGACCCGGATGCCGCGGACCAGATCCGCGCGTTCGCTCCCGACGGCGTGGACATCGTCGTAGAGGTTGCCATCGGCACCAACAACGACCTCGACCTCGCCGTACTGCGTCCGCGCGGCACCATCGCCATCTACGCCAACAACGGCGACAAGCCGCTCACAGTGGACGTACGTCCGAACATGGGCCTGAACACCCGCTACCAGTTCGTCTTGCTCTACACCGTCGGCTGGGAGTTCCTGACGGCGGCCGCCGAAGACATCAACGCCGCCATCACGGCCGGCGCCCTCCCCGTCGGCGAGAACGCGGGGCTGCCGCTCCACTACTTCCCCCTCGACCAGACGGCCGCCGCCCATCAGTCCGTCGAGTCCGGCGCCACCGGGAAGGTTCTGGTCACCGTCGCCGACCTCTGAGCGGACGAACCCCCGGGGCAAGCGCATTCCTGAGGCCTTGACAGTGGTCTTCGGGCGGTGGTGTGATGCGACGGCTGGTTAGGAAAGGTTCCTAACTATCGAGTTGGTTCCCCTGCACTCCTTCCGCCCCCGGAATACCAGGAGACCCTCATGAACCCCCGAGCCCTTCGGCGTGCGCTGACCGGCGGCCTGGCGGCCATTGCCGTCACGCTCGCTCTCGCACCGCTGACTCCGACCGCGAGCGCGGCACCCACCGACTACCAGGCCGAGAACGCCACCATCTCCCAAGGCCTGGTGGAGTCCAACCACGCCGGCTACACCGGCAGCGGGTTCGTCAACTACGACAACCTGGTGGGTAGCTACGTCGAGTGGACGGTGACGGCGCCGGCCGGGCCGGCCGACGTGACGTTGCGGTACGCGAACGGGACCACCGCCTCCCGTCCGCTCGACTTCACCGTGAACGGCGTGGCCGGCGCGGTCGGGATCACCTTCCCCGGGACCGGCGCCTGGACCACCTGGCAGACGAAGACCGTCCGGCTGACGCTTGCCGCCGGCACCAACACGATCCGGGCCCGCGCGACCACCGCCGACGGCGGCCCGAACGCGGACAAGCTCACGGTCAACCCGACCAGCGACGACACCCAGCCGCCGTCGGCGCCCGGAAACCTTGCCGTCAGCAACATCAAGTCGAACGCCGCCACCTTCACCTGGACGGCCGCGTCGGACAACGTCGGCGTGGTCCGGTACGAGATCAACCGCGGCGGCAACGTGCTCAAGGTGGTCGACGGCAACACCTTGACGGCGACCGTCGACACGCTGACGGCGAACACCGGCTACGACGTGTCCATCGGCGCGTTCGATGCCGCAGGCAACGCCTCCCAGCAGAGCAACGTGGTCGCCTTCACCACGCCACCGAGCGGAGACGCCGAACCACCGACCGCACCCGGCAACCTCCGGACGACGAACGTGACGGCGAACAGCGTCAGCCTGGCCTGGAACGCGTCGACCGACAACAGCGGCAGCATCGCCGGCTACGACGTCTACCAGGGCGCCACGAGGGTGTCGACCACGAACTCCCTGACCGCCACGATCACCAACCTCGCGCCGAACACGCAGTACACGTTCACCGTCAAGGCTCGTGATCCCGACGGCAACGCGTCCGGCCCGAGCAACGCCGTGACAGTCCGTACTGCGACCACCGGCACCGGGGGCATTCCGGCGTACGAGCGGGACATCGCGAGGGTCGACCTCGGCTGGAGCGTGGCGTTCCTGCCGGACAACTCCGGATCGGCCCTTGTCACCGAGCGGGACCGGTTCGAACTGCTGCTGGTGACGGCGACTGGGCAGAAGACGACGCTGGGCAAGGTCCCGGGGGCTGCCACGACGACGGGCGAAGGCGGGCTGCTGGGGCTGGCGTTGTCGCCCAACTTCAGCGCCGACCACTGGGTGTACCTCTACCACACGGCCGCGAACGACAACCGGATCGTGCGGATGAAGTACGAGAACGGAGTCCTGGGAACCACGTCGGAGCCGGTCCTGACCGGGCTGGCGAAGAACCGGTACCACAACGGCGGGCGACTGCGGTTCGGCCCGGACGGCAAGCTCTACGCCGCCGTCGGCGATGCCAAGAACAGCGCCAACTCGCAGAACCGGAGCTCGCTGAACGGCAAGATCCTGCGGATCAACCCGGACGGTACTCCGCCCAGCGACAACCCGTTCTTCAGCACCGGTGGCAACGCGCGGTATGTGTGGGGCCTGGGCTTCCGCAACCCGCAGGGCCTGGCGTGGGACTCCCGCGGACAACTGTGGGCCGGGGAGTTCGGCGAGAACAGCCAGGACGAGCTCAATCTGATCCAGAAGGGCGGCAACTACGGCTGGCCCGCCTGTGAGGGCACCATCGGCGACTGCGGCGGCTACATCGCCCCGAAGCGCACCTGGGCGACCTCCCAGGCCGGCCCGAGCGGCGTGGAGATCGTCAACGACTGGATCTACATCGCCGGCGTTACCGGCCGCCAACTCTGGGTCACCCAGATCAACAGCACCGGCACCGGCGTAGGCACTCCCCAAGCCGTCTTCTCCGGCCGCTGGGGCCGCCTCCGCAGCGTCACCAAGACCCCCGACGGAGCCCTTTGGCTCAGCTCCACCAACAACGACATGAACGGCGGCACCCCCACCGTCCTCGACAACGTCATCGTCCGCCTGAAGTTCCAGTAGGCACCCAGCGCGGGCCCTTCCTCGATCCGGGAAGGGCCCGTCGGCCTGCACTCGCGTCTTCGGTTGCACGCCGGGCGGCGATCTCGTTGAGGTTCACCAACTGGTGTCGACCGGCTTGCCTTCCGTGTAGCCGGCCGCGCTCTGGATGCCGACCACCGCGCGCTCGTGGAACTCGCCGAGGTTGGTGGCGCCGACGTACGTGCAGGAGCTGCGGATACCGGACACGATCGAGTCGAGCACGTCCTCGACACTCGGCCGCTCGGGGTCGAGGTACATCCGGGCCGTCGAGATTCCCTCGCCGAAGAAGCTCTTGCGAGCACGCTGGAAGGGGGTGTCGTCCGCAGTACGGAGGCGTACTGCGCGGGCCGACGCCATCCCGAAGCTCTCCTTGTAGATCCGCCCCTTGCTGTCGCGATGCGGATCGCCGGGCGACTCGTAGGTGCCCGCGAACCAGGAGCCGATCATCACGCTGGAGGCCCCGGCGGCGAGCGCGAGCGCCACATCCCGCGGATGCCGCACACCGCCGTCGGCCCAGACGTGCTTGCCGAGCTGCCGGGCCCTCGTCGCGCACTCGAGAACGGCTGAGAACTGCGGCCGCCCGACGGCCGTCTGCATCCGGGTCGTGCACATCGCGCCCGGTCCGACCCCGACCTTCACGATGTCGGCACCGGCTTCCACCAGGTCTTCGACGCCCTCGGCGGTGACGACGTTACCCGCGACAACCGGCACTTGCGGGCCCAGCGCGCGGACGGTACGCAGTACTTCGAGCATGCGCTCCTGGTGACCGTGGGCGGTGTCGACCACCAGCGCGTCGATACCCGCGTCCAGCAGGGCCTTCGCCTTCTGCTCGGCGTCACCGTTGATCCCGATCGCCGCGGCGACCCGCAGCTTGCCTTGTGCATCGACGGCGGGCTCATAGAGTGTGGCGCGGAGGGCTCGCTGCCTGGTGAGGATGCCGACGATCCGGCCTTGGTCGTCAACCACGGGAGCCAGCCGGTGCCGCCCGTCGTGCAACTGGTCGAACGCCTCCTCGGCCGCGATCCCGGCCGGCAACGTGAGCAACTCGCGCGACATGATCCCGCCGAGTTGGGTGTACCGATCGACGCCCTCGCAGTCCGCGTCGGTCACCACCCCGACCGCGCGACCGTCCTCGACCACGATCACGGCGCCGTGCCCGCGCTTCGGCAGCAGGTTCAGCGCCTCACCGACCGTGCCGTTGGCGGGCATCGTGAGCGGGGTGTCGTAGATCGTGTGCCGCTCCTTGATCCACGAGACCACCTCGGCCACCACCTCGACCGGGATGTCCTGCGGGATCACCGCCAGCCCGCCACACCGCGCGATCGTCTCGGCCATCCGCCGGCCGGACACCGCGGTCATGTTCGCCGCGACGATCGGGATGGAAGCACCGGTCCCGTCACCGGCGGCAAGGTCGACGTCCAGCCGCGACGCCACCGCCGACCGGTTGGGCACCAGGAAAACGTCACTGAACGTGAGGTCCTGTTGCGGAACCAACTCTCCGAGAAAGCGCACGTCGACCACCTCACCAGCCGGACGGCGGTTGCGTCCGGCAAGGACTACGGACCCCTCGGAGCGTACGCCATCGACGGCAACGACGTGCTGGCGCGATCGTCCGGCCGTGCTCCGTACTCCGCGTACTGTCGCTGTCATGCTCGACGTTCCCGCCGCTGCGATCTTCCTCCGCGACGAAGGCACCAGAAACATCTGGAAGGCCGAGTTCCCGGCGTTTCGCTTGGCGCCGACACCCGTCACCCGCGGCCAGTACTTCGGCGCGTCGGCTGATGCCGGCCTGCCGGTGACCGATGTGTCGTGGCTGGACGCCATCAGGTTCTGCAACCAACTGTCGCTCGAGCAGGATCTGGAGCCCGTCTACACGATCGGGGACGATCCCGACGCCGAGGGCGTCGTCTGCAAGTGGGATGCGAAGGGTTACCGCCTGCCCTCCGAGGCCGAGTGGGAATACGCGTGCCGCGCGGGGAGCACCGCAGCGCAGTACGGGGAATTGGATGAGATCGCCTGGTATCGCGAGAACTCTTCGGAGCGCATCCACGAAGTCGGCGGTCGACTGCCGAACGCATGGGGTTTCCACGACATGCTCGGCAACGTGTGGGAATGGACCTGGGATCTCTACGACGCCGAGGTCTACGGCCCGTACCGGGTCTTCCGCGGCGGCGGCGCCTACGACCCGCCCCGCGCCTGCCGCGCCTCCTGCCGCCGCAAGAGCCACCCGACCTTCCACATCGACGACCTCGGCTTCCGCCTGGCGCGATCCGTCTAACCGGCCCCCCGGCGTACTGCTCGTCGTCATCCCTTGGCCCTCCTCATGGTCGGCGCCCACTCCGGGGACCACGTCTCCTGCATAGTTGCCCCCATGGGTCTCCTTCTCGGCCGCCGGCGCCACAACCCCGTCTGGTTCGCCGCGACAGCCCTACTACTCACCCTGGGGACGGCCATCACCTACCTAGCCGGCTCCCTGGCCGGTGCGAACCTCGACCCAGAAGAGTCCTGCCACGCCGCCGGTGAGCCCTACGACCGCGCCTACCGCCGAGCGAACTTCGACGAGTACACCCAGTGGTTCCCTCTCCACGACAGATGCCACGCGGGCTACGACCTGGTCCCAGCCTGGGTGAATCCAACCCTCGTCGCCCTACCGGTCCTAGCCATCGCCTGCCTCGCGTACGCAGTACGCCTGGCCGTTCTCCACCGACGCGCATGAGCGGACACCTTTTCGCGCTACGTCATCAGGCGGAGGCCTGCTGATCGCCCGTGGCAGAATGCGCCGGGTGCAGATCGGGATGCTGGGACCGTTCGAGGTTCGCACGGCCGACGGCGTCTTCGCCGATGTGCCGGGCGCCCGGCTGCGCGGGCTGTTGGTCGCCCTCGCGCTCCAACCGGGTCAGGTGGTCCCGAAGGCGACGCTGGTCGACTGGATCTGGGGCGAACAGCCGCCCGCCGACGCGGCGAATGCCTTGCAGCGCTTGGTTTCCCGGCTGCGGAAGGTGCTGCCGGAAGGGTCGGTCGAAGGGCAGCCGGACGGCTACCGGTTGAGGGTGGAACCCGACGCGGTCGACGCCGTACGGTTCGAACGCCTGGTCGCCCAGGCTCGCAACGACGCGGATCCACGGCGGGTACGGCTGCTGCGCGAGGCCCTCGCGGTGTGGCGCGGTGCGGCCCTGCAGGATGTCGGTTTGCAGGACAGCGCGGCGTTCGACGCTGCGGTCAGCCGGCTCGACCGGCTACGCCTGACAGCCATGGAGGATCGGTTCGACGCGGAGATCAGCCTCGGCCACGGCGGGCAACTGGTCACGGAACTGACCGACCTGGTGGCCGCGCATCCGGTACGGGAACGGCTGGTCGCCGCCCTGATGCGCGCCCTCGCCGCGACCGGTCGCGACAGCGAGGCGCTGCTCGTGTACCAGCGCACGAGAGAAGCCCTGGCGGACGCGCTGGGCGTCGACCCCTCACCGGAACTGTCCACGGTGCACGTCGCGCTGCTGCGAGGCGAGTTGGGACAGCGGGAGGAGACCCGGAAGACCAACCTGCGCGCCGAACTGACCAGCTTCGTCGGCAAGGACGCCGACGTCGCCGCGGTCCGCGAACTCATCGCCGACCATCGGCTCACCACCCTGATCGGGCCGGGCGGCGCCGGGAAGACCAGACTTGCCACGGAAACCGCGCGTACGCTGCTCGGCGACCTGCCGGACGGAGCCTGGCTGGTGGAGCTCGCGGCCATCGGCGCCGACGGCGACGTGGCGCAGGCGACGCTCACCGGGCTCGGCCTCCGGGATGCCCTGCTCGGCGAGACGCCGGACGCGGAGCCGACGGACCGTCTCATCGCGGCGATCCGCGAGCGGGAGGTGCTGCTGATCCTGGACAACTGCGAGCACGTGATCGAGTCGGCGGCGGCGTTCGCCCATCGAGTGCTCGGGGAGTGCCGGCGGCTGCGGATCCTGGCGACGAGCAGGGAACCGCTCGGCATCACCGGTGAGGTGCTCTGGCCGGTCGCGCCACTGGGCCTGCCGGACGCGAACGCCGGCCCCGGCGAGATCGAGTCCGCGCCGGCCGTCCGGCTGCTGCGGGACCGGGCGAGCGCGGTACGCAAGGATCTCGCGGCCGACGCCGGCACGTTGTCGACCATGGTGCGCGTCAGCCGGGCGCTGGACGGGATGCCGCTGGCGATCGAACTGGCCGCGGCCAGGTTGCGCACCATGTCCCTCGACCAGCTCGCCAACCGGCTCGACGACCGGTTCCGGCTGCTGACCGGCGGCAGCCGTACCGCGTTGCCCCGGCACCGGACGCTGCGTGCGATGGTCGACTGGAGCTGGGAGTTGCTGACCGACGCCGAGCGGGTGGTGCTGCGCAGGCTCTCGGTGTTCTCGGCCGGGGCGAGCCTGGAAGCGGCCGAGCGGGTCTGCGTCGGCGACGCGGTCGAGCCGAGCCAGGTGCTCGAGTTGCTGACCGCGCTGACCGAGAAATCGCTGCTGGTCGCCGAGGGCGACAGCGCGCCGCGGTACCGGATGCTCGGCACCATCAAGGAGTACGCCGAACAGCGTCTCGCGGAGGCGGGGGAATCGGAGCTGACCCGGCGTACGCATCTCGCGTACTTCACCGAACTCGCCGAGACCGCGGAGCCGCATCTTCGCCGCGCGGAGCAGCTGGAATGGCTTGCCGCGCTCGAGGTCGAGCACGACAACATCGCTGCCGCGATGCGCGGTGCGCTCGCGGCCGGCGAGGCGGCCGGGGCGATGCGGCTCGCCGCTGCCGCCGCCTGGTACTGGTGGCTCAGCGGGCACAAGGTGGAGGGCAACGAGCTGATCATGGCGGCCGCTGCCCTGCCCGGCGAGGTGGCCGACGACATCCAGGCCGTGGTCTACGCGTTCGTGACGGGGTTCATGACGTCTGGGCGCGGGCGTGACCAGTACCAGGCGGAAGAGTGGATCCGCGAGGCCTACGAGATCAGCCAACGTGTCCAGAGCCGTCACCCGGCGGTGAGATTGACCTCCGCACTGGAGCGCCTGTTGCAGGGTCCGGACGCGTACCTGTCCGCGTTCGAACCGTTGCTCGCCGACGAGGACCCCTGGGTTCGGGCTCTTGCCCGGCTGCAGCTCGGCAAGATGCGGATCCTGCTCGGCCACGGCAGCCCGGATGCGGACGCCAGTCTCGAGATGGCGCTCACCGAATTCCGCGCGCTCGGAGAGCGGTGGGGGATGTCGTTCGCCCTGACCGAACTGGCGGACCGCATCGCCATGCGCGGCGAGTTCGCCAGGGCGTGCGAGTACTACGAACAGGCGGTCGCAGTCGTCACCGAGGTCGGCGCCATCGAGGATGTCGTACGGATGCGGTCACGGCAGGCCCAGTTGTACTGGCTGCTGGGCGACGAGGACTCCACCGCGGCCGCGATGGCCGAGGCGCAGCAGTGCGCGGAACGGGTCGCCTGGCCGGAGGCGCTGGCCGAGCTGGCCCTGGCGAAGGCCGGGCTCGCCCGCTGGAGCGGCGATGCCGAGCAGGCACACCGGCAACTCGACATCACGACAGAGTTGCTGGGCGACGACGCCGACCGGGCCTACATCCGCGCGCTGAGACACGATGTGCTGGGCTACCTCGCCGAGGATCTCGACGAGGCCCGTGAACACCGCGTCGCGGCGTACTAGGCGGCGTGCGAGGGGGCGCCCGCGACCCAGATCGCCCAGGTGCTCGTCGGGATCGCGGATCTTGCCCTGCGCAACGAACAGTACGAGCAGGCCGCCCGGCTGCTCGCGGCGAGCGCCGGCGTACGGGGTCTGCCGGATCGTTCCCAACCGGACGTGACCCGGATCGAGGACGAAGCGCGGCGCCGCCTCGGTGACACGCGGTTCACCGAGGCGACGCAGGAGGGTGCACAGGCCAGTTGGCGGGAGTTGGTCGCGGTCACGCTCGCTTCATGAACGTCGAGGACGCCCACAGATACCCGACCAGAGCGATGCCGACGCACCAGCCGAGGGCGGGGATCACGTCGCCGGCGGCCGGCGCGCCGTTGAGCAGACCGCGCAGGGTCTCGATGATCGGCGTGAACGGCTGGTACTCCGCGAACTCCCGGAGTCCGGGCCCCATCTTGTCCGCCGGAACGATCGCGCTGCTGAAGAACGGGAGCATAACCAGCGGCACCGAGCCCATCCCGGCCGTTTCCGGGGATTTCGCCGCCAGTCCCAGGGCGACCGTGAGCCAGCCGGCCGCGACACCGAGCAGGACGACCAGGCCGATCACGCCGAGCCAGTCGAGGAAACTCGCCGAGGGACTGAATCCCAGCAGGAAGGCGACTCCGATGATCGCCGCGATGGCGATCAGGTTGGTCAGCACGCTGGCCACGACGTGGCCGGTCAGCACCGCGCTGCGCGGGACGTCCATGACCTTGAACCGGTTGATGATGCCCTTGGTCATGTCGGAGTTCACCGCCACCGCCACGGACCCCAGTCCGTAGCAGACGGCCAGCAGGAGCAGGCCCGGCGTCGCGTAGTCGACATAGTCGACACCCACGCTGAAGGCGTCTCCGAGCATGTACACGAACATCAACATGACCACGACCGGCATCAGGACCGCGTTGAACACCGACACCGGGTTCCGGGCGATGTGCTTGAGGTTGCGGCGCAGCATGACCATCGATGGGGACTTCATTTCGCGGCTACCTCCGTGCTGTGGCCCGTCAGGGCGAGGAAAACGTCGTCGAGATCAGGGGTGTGGACGGAGAACTCTTCGGCACTGATCGCGTACTCGTCGAGCCGGTCCAGCAGGGCCCGCAGCGATTTCGTGCCGCCATCGCTGGGAACCCGCAGGGCCAGTGCCTCGTCGTCCCGGGTGGCATCGGTGAGGATCCGCGCGGCCGCGTCGAGTTCCGCGGCGGTGGTGAACCGGAGCCGGACGTGCGTCCCGGGCACCAGGCGTTTGAGCTCCTCGGGAGTGCCCTGGGCGACCAGCCGGCCCTGATCGAGTACTGCGACGCGGTCGGCGAGCTGGTCGGCCTCCTCGAGGTACTGGGTGGTGAGGAAGATGGTCACGCCGTCGGCGACCAGACCGCGGATGATCGACCACATCGTGCGCCGGCTGCGCGGGTCCAGCCCCGTCGTCGGCTCGTCCAGGAAGATGATCCGCGGGTTGCCGACCAGCGTCATCGCCAGATCGAGCTTGCGGCGCATCCCACCGGAATAGGTCGACGCGGGCTTCTGCGCCGACTCCACCAGTTCGAAGCGTTCCAGCAGATCGGCGACGACCCGCCGGTCGTCGCCGGCTGAGCGCCGGTTCAGATCCACCATCAGCTGCAGGTTCTCCTGCCCCGTCAGCAGCTCGTCCACCGCCGCGAACTGACCGGTGACCCCGATCACCGAGCGCACCGCCTTGGCCTCGGTCGCCACATCATGCCCGGCAACCCGCGCCGTCCCACCATCGGCCGCCATCAACGTGGTCAGCACGTTCACCGTCGTCGTCTTACCCGCTCCGTTAGGCCCGAGCAGGGAGAAGACCGTGCCCGCGGGAACCTCCAGATCGATGCCCTCGAGCACCACCTTGTCCCCAAAAGCCTTCCGCAGCCCGGAAACCTCAATCGCAGAATCTGTCATGCGCCTACCCTCGGCGCCCGCCCTGACACCCGCCTGACACACCGCCTACACGGCCCCTGACACGGTGTCCGCCCTCGTCACGCAGGCGGAGCCTCACCCGGCAGACGGGCCCAGGGACGCGTTGGCGGCGGCCACGAGTTGGTCGATGTGGTCGGCCTGCGGGCCGTACATCGCGAAGATCGTGTCGGAGTTGCGGACCGAGTTCCTCACTCTGATCTCGTTCGAGAACAGGACGGTCCCTCCGTCGGGCTCGTAGTGTCCGGCGGGGCCCTTGAACGGGACGAACCGGTAGCCCACCTGGAAATCGTTCATCCAGGCGCGCAGGCAGAGCTCGTTGTCGAAGCAGATGCCTGGCTCGCCGACCTCGGAGAACGAGTAGTCCCAGCCGCCCAGGGTCTCGTAGCTGCGCCGGCGAACGAAGTACGGCCCGATGTTGACGTGCTGGACGAAACGGAACTCGTCGCCTCCCCAGATGCGCTTCGCCTTCGCGGGATCGGGATCGAAGCTCCCGAACCCCATGAACCCGCCGAGGATCGCCAGCCGGGGATGAGCCGCGAAGCATCCGAGCGCGGACTCCAGCCAGCCGGTCTCACGGGGTACGTGGTCGTCGTCCTGCACCAGGCAGACGATGTCCGACCGGGCGAACCTGATCGCCCGATCGAGGATCCTGATCTCGTGCAGGTCGTTCGAGTGGATCAGGAAGTCGTTCGGCCGCTCCAGATAGGACAGCCACTTCTCCTGCGAGCCGTCCAGCGAGCCGTCCTCACAGACGATCAGCTCGTGGTTGCCCAAGGCCCGCAAACCGCCGATCAGCTGCTCGATGTTGGAGATCCGGTTGAACGACTGGACGATGAACGCCAGTTGCGGCCGGTCCTGGTACTTCCACGCCGACGAGGTTCGCCGTTCCTTCTCCGCCTTGACGCGCTCGATCGTCGCCGGGTCGAGACCGGTCATGACCCACCCGCCCCAGGCCCGTCACCGAGACCGGCCGCCGCTGGTGATTCGAGGCCATCCGGCGACCTGCGGTGCGTATTGGTGTGCGCCAACTCCGGAGCGTTCAGCAGTACGGTCCTCGCCAGACTCGACCCGTTGTGGACAAGGTGGTCACACCGGCTCAGCAGCAGGTATTCGACGATCGCGTCCTCGCCGTTCTTCGCCGCCACGGCCCGGTCGGCGGCGATGTAGGCCGGCATGATCCATCCCGTCGGGCCCTGACCGGCCGCCTCACCGCCCTGATGCCGGACGCAGTCGTACGCGATGACGCGGTCCGGAAACGCCGCTGCCAATTGGTCCACCGAAGACTGCTCGTCCGACGCGACGAAGATCTTCGCCGTCGGGTGGATCTCCAGCAGCCCCTCGATCTCGGCGCAGTACCGCGACAACACGAGCGAGCCCTGGCGGAAGGTGCGCACCTCCTGCGGAGAAGTCGCATCGGTACCCCGTACGTGGACTCCGACGAGGTACTGCCCTGCCAGGTGACTCGCGAAGAAGTCGTCCACCTTCCGCGAGAGGTAAGCGCGCGGCCGGACGTACTTGTCCAGAATCGCCTTCGCCTCGCCTCTCAGCCGGTCGTCCGGATCGTCCCACTGATAGGGAATGCGCAAGGCGGCACCTTCCAGTAGCGGGTGATCGCCGAAATGGCTCGACACGAAGATGTCCTCGTCGACGAGGTAGCCGACCTCGAACGGAGACGGCGGATCAGCGGCTATGAGCGCTTTGACGGGTGCCGGGATTCGTGCCGCCGGACAGCTCGGGTCCAGAGGTTCGAAGTAGTACTCCCAGACCGTCTGCCGGCCCCGGTAGCCGTTGGGCGTCCAATAGCAGGTGCCGTCCCCGAAATGAACCACCGGAATGCGATTCTGCGCGACGGCCCAGGGAATATTGGCTATGACCTGTTGAACGAGTGAGAACAGACCCACGTCCCGTTCACAGATGATGTGGAGCCTGGGCGTCCCGTCACCCATGGTCCCGGTCCCGTCCTCGCCTTCGCCGCGTCGGCTCTGTCACTGCGCCACCTGCTTCTCTATCCATTGGTAAGTGGGCTCGAGTCCCTGGTCGAGCGTGACAACCGGCTCCCATTCCAGAACTTCCCGGAGCCGCCGATTGTCGGAATTGCGGCCCCGCACCCCCTGTGGCCCGTCGACATGCTTCAGCGTCACGCCGTGCTTGCCTGACTGGGTGATGACCAGGTGGGCCAGTTCGTTGACCGTCACCATGTCCTCGCTGCCGAGGTTGAGTGGCTCCCGGTAGTCCGACTGCATCAGCCGGTAGATTCCTTCCACGCAGTCGTCCACGTAGCAGAACGACCGTGTCTGTTCCCCGTCACCCCAGATCTCGATCTCGCCGCCTGGCTCGACAGCCGCGACCTTCCGGCACAGCGCCGCCGGCACCTTCTCGCGGCCGCCGTCGTACGTTCCATAGGGACCGTAGATGTTGTGGAAACGCACGATTCGGGTTTCGAGCCCGTGCTCCTCGGCGTACGCGAGGCAGACGCGCTCGGCGAACAGTTTCTCCCAGCCGTACGCGTCCTGCGGATTGGCGGGGTACGCGTCCTGCTCCTTGAGCGGAGTGACGTTCGCGTCGTTCTGCAGGAAATCGGGGTAGACGCAGGCCGACGAACTGAACAGGTAGCGCGAAACCCCGTTCATCCGGGCCGCTTCGAGCGTGTGGATGTTGATCAACGCGTTGTTGTGCAGAATCGTCGCGTGGTTGGCCGAGATGAATCCCATACCGCCCATGTCGGCAGCCAGCGCATAGACATGATCGATGCCCCGGGTGGCCAGGAGACATTCGTCGAAGCGCCGGAGGTCCCGCAGTTCGAATTCGTCAGCGTCCACCGCGGTGTAGTCGGGAGGGTGAAGGTCGACGCCTCGCACCCAGTACCCACGCCGCTTCAGCGACGTCACGAGGTGGTGCCCGATGAACCCGCCCGCGCCGGTCACCAGGATGCGCGCATCACTCACCGTTCTCATGTGGTCCCCTAGCTGTTGCTGGGCCTCCCCCAAGAACGGTCACCTGACGTCCCACAGCAACCGCAAACCCACGAGGAAGACCGATCGCCCACCGACGAGGCCCTCCCTGGATGGTGTCGTGCAAGTACCCCATTCTCCGACCGGTACACGGCGCTTCCTTCGCGCGTGGAGAGCTGTCGAATGCTCCGGCCGGCCACAGGGCCTGTTCCAAGCGCTTGAACGAATGCAGTGCCTCCGAGACCGCAGAACCACCGGCAGGCGTACTCAGCACGGCGTCCTTGCCTAAGGCATCAACCAGCGCGGCGCGTTGAATCCGGGCGCGTCCGATCCAGCCCTGGCGTGAGCGTGATGTGCGACACGGGACGTCACAGTCGCGATGGCTACGGGGTCATATGGATGACCGCTGATTGCGGTTCGGCGTGGAGGATGATCAAGGAGGGTCGAACCATGCACCGCCCCTGGAACAACCTGCGAGCAAGGGTATTCCCCGACCATTGGTCGCTGCTGTTCGGCCAGATCGCCTTCTACAGCTTCGTCGTGATCGTGCTCAGCGGCGTGGTCCTGACGGTCTACTACGAACCGTCGGTCGATCACGTTGTGTACAACGGACCGTACGCACCGCTGCGCGGCGCAGAGATGTCGCGGGCGCTGGAGTCGACCATGGCGATCAGCTTCGAGGTCCGCGGTGGACTGCTGATGCGCCAGGTCCATCACTGGGCGACGCTGATCATGGTGGCGGCGATCACGCTGCACTTGTTGCGGCTGTTCTTCACCGCCGGGTTCCGTCGGCCACGGCGCCTGAACTGGCTCGTCGTCTTCGGGCTGCTCATCGTCATGCTGGGCGCGGCCCTCACCGGCACCTCACTTCCGGACGACATGGCGTCCGGCACGAGCCTCGCCGTACTCGACGGTGTCCTACAGGCGACTCCGCTCGTCGGCTCTGCTCTCTCGGCCCTGCTGTTCGGGGGGCAGTTCCCCGGCGATGTGATCTCGCAGTTCTACCCGTTGCACGTCGTCGTTCTGCCCGCCGTACTTGTTGTCCTCTTCGTTGTCGGCGCGGTCCTCGCACTCAGGCACAAGCCCGCGCAGTTCGCCGGACCCGGGCGAACCGAAGACAACGTCGTGGGACGTCCGGCGACCGCGGCCGCGGTCAAGAGTGTCGGCCTGTTCTGCTTTGTCGCGGGGGTTGCGATCTTGATGGCCGCGACGGCGACCATCAACCCGGTGTGGCTGTACGGCCCCGCGGATCCGGCGAACGCCTCGGCCGGTGTCGGCCCGGCGTGGTATCTCGCCTTCCTCGACGGCTCGCTTCGGCTGGCGCCAGGCTGGGAATTCGTCTTGTGGGGCAAGACCTTCAGCTTGGCCATTCTGCTGCCGGTGACGGTCTGCACGCTGTTCCTCGCGCTCGTCGCCGTCTACCCGTTCATCGAGGAGCGGCTGACCGGCGACCGGCGGGATCACCACCTCCTCGAGCGGCCGCGCGACAACCCGACCCGAACCGGCATCGGAGCCGCCGGAATCACCTTCTACGGCGTCCTGTGGGCCGCAGCCGGCGCCGACACCATGGCCGTGCTGTTCCACCTTTCGGTCAACTCACTCCTGCACGTCTTTCAGGTCCTCTTGATCCTGGGCCCGCCCGCCGCACTGATGGTCACGCGCCGCATCTGCAGTGGGCTGCAGGAACAGGATGCGCGGATCGCGGTGCTCGGCGTCGAGACCGGCCAGATAGTTCGGCGTGCGGACGGCGGGTACGTCGAGCAGCACCGTCCAGTCGACGTATACCGGCGCTGGCAACTCGTGGGCGCATCCGCGAAAGGCCGCGCGTTGACCGCACAGACCACCGACGCAAAGCACGAGGAGGCTGAATGAGAGGCATAACGAGCGTGCTCAGCGGTGCAGTTGCCCATTGCTAGGTGGCTCGCCATCAGGCACGCGGACGTGACGGTCGAGGCGCCGGAGCAGCGACGGATGGAGGGTTGGGAAGCGATGTTCCTGCTCCAGATGTCGGGCGTTCCACGTTCTGGGAAGTCCACCGTCGCCGCCCACGTCGTAGACCCGCATGGTGCGGTTGCCGTTGACCACAACGTCATCAAGACCGCTGTCCTCGACACCGGCTACGACCTCGCCGGCAGTACTAAGGCAGCGTACGAGGATCCTCACCGAAGGCATGGAAATCGCCAGGGCGCACGATGCGACCTACAAATATGTCGAGTGCCAGGTTCGTGATCTAAAGCTCCTCGACGAGAGACTCAGCCGGCGGCCTACGCACGCGACATGGTCGACCGTCCCGAGATGCTGGCTGGTGGGAGAGAACGGTTCTCCCACTGACCCCTCCAACGAAAACAGGTCAGGGGGCGAAAGTGCCTCCTGACCTGCCGATACTGCTGGTGGAGCTTAGGGGATTCGAACCCCTGACCTCTTCCATGCCATGGAAGCGCGCTACCAACTGCGCCAAAGCCCCGCGGTGTCTTGCGACTCCGGAAGTTTAGCGGATGGGGGGCTGCAAAGAAAAATCGGGTGGGGTGGGGCTGGAGGTGAGGAGGAGCAGGTCTGGGGAGGGTGGGTTGGGGGGCGGAAATTGAGGTGGGAAGTGGTAGATGCGAGCGGCGTCGGCCGGCCCGAAGCGGGCGGCCGGAGGACGCGCGGTCGGCGTTGGGGCGGCCGAGGACGCGCGGTCGGCGTTGGGGCGGCCGGAGGACGCGCTGTTGGCGTTGGGCGGCCGGGAGATGCGTGGTCAGCGTTGGGGGTCGTCGCTCATTACTGGTTCGGGGAGGGAGCCGGCGTTCCATTCTTCGATGCGCCAGCCGCGGCGGCCGGGGAGTAGGGAGACCCAGTTGCAGTTGGCGAGGCCGCCGAAGGCGGGCCAGTGGGCCTTGGGGATGCCTAGGAAGAGGCAGATGCCTACTCGGGCGGCCAAGCCGTGGGTGGCGACAACGACCGTGTCGGAGGACTCGCCGTGTTCTATTGCGCGGGTCAAGGCCGGGGCGAAGCGTTCGGCTACCTCTTCTACGGTTTCGCCGGCGGTGCCTCGGCGTTGGGGCTCGCCAGAGCGGATGCGGGCGGCGGCTTCCGGGTGGATCGCGGCTAGCTCTTCCATGGTCATGCCGGCCCAGTCGTCGACGTTGATCTCGCGCAACGCCTCGTCGTACTCGATCTTGAGGCCGGTCAAGGTTGCCAGCTCACCGGCTGTTGCGGCGGCGCGCTGGAGGTCGCTGGAGAACAGGCGCGTGGGGGCGAGCGAGGCTAGCCGGGCTGCCGCGGCGCGTGCTTGGGCTAGGCCGACGTCGTCGAGCGGGATGTCGGCCTGGCCCTGGATCTTGTCCTGCAGGTTCCACTCGGTCCGGCCGTGGCGCCAGACGATCAGGCGGCCCGCGGTCATTCGGCCTGCGCGGACGAGCCGGTGGTACCGGTCGCGTCCGAGGAGCCGGCCGGCGAGCCGTTGGCGTCCGCTGTATCCGAGGAGCCGGCGGAGGAGCCAGCAGAGCGAGTCGCGTCGGCGGAGCCGGTGGTGCCAGCCACGTCAGCAGTGCGGGTCGCGTCGGAGGAGCCGGTGGCGCCAGCCGCCTCAGCAGAGCCTGTGGCGCCAGCCGCGTCAGCAGAGCCGGTGGTGCCAGCCGCGTCAGCAGGGCCGGTGGTGGGCATCGTGCCGTCCGGGCCCGGGAGCGGGATGATCGGGCAGTCGCGCCACAGGCGCTCGAGGGAGTAGAAGCTGCGCTCCTCGTCGTGCTGGACGTGGATGACGATCTCTAGGTAGTCGAGCAGCACCCAGCGGCCTTCGCGCGCGCCCTCCCGGCGTACCGGCTTGGCGTCGAAGTCGACCCGCAGCTTCTCCTCGACCGCGTCCACGATCGCGCGGACCTGGCGGTCGTTGGAGGCCGACGCGACCAGGAAGGCGTCGGTGATGGCGAGCTGCTCGGAGACGTCGAACGCGAGAACGTTCTCGGCCTTCTTGTCGTGGGCCGCCTCGGCTGCCGCGGTGAGCAGCTCGATGGCGCGTTCGGTGGCAGGCATGCCTGATCCTTTGATAGTTGGCCTTCTAGTGGTTGGTGTAGAGCTGGCGCTTGGCGATGTACTGGACGATGCCGTCCGGCACCAAGTACCAGGTCGGGTTGCCCTTGGCGACCCGGGCGCGGCACTCGGTGGACGAGATGGCCAGGGCCGGTACTTCGAGCAGGGTGACCCGATCCATCGGGAGCCGATCCAGCGGCAGCTCCAGCGACTCGGTCCCCGGCCGGGTACAGCCGACGAACTGGGCCAGTTTGAACATCTCGTCGACGTCGCGCCAGGTGAGGATCTGGGCCAGCGCGTCGGCACCGGTGATGAAGAACAGCTCCGCGTCCGGATACAGCTTGGCCAGGTCGCGCAGCGTGTCGATCGTGTACGTCGGCCCGGGCCGGTCGACGTCCACCCGGCTGACCGAGAACCGGGGGTTCGAGGCGGTCGCGATCACCGTCATCAGATACCGGTCCTCGGGCGGTGAGACCGCGCGCTCCAGCTTCTGCCACGGCTGCCCGGTCGGGACGAAGATCACCTCGTCCAGATCGAAGTACGACTGTACTTCGCTCGCCGCCACCAGGTGACCGTGGTGGATCGGGTCGAACGTGCCGCCCATCACGCCCAGGCGGCGGCCGGGTCGCACCCGTTCCGGGGAATCCACGTCAGCTCGTTCCGCCGCTCAGCTGTGCGGCCGGCCCTTGCCGAAGATCACGGTGATGAGGAGCAGCCCGGTCAGAGCGACCATCGTGAACCCGCCGTACCACCACGGGGAGATGTGCGAGGCCTCGGAGGCCCCTTCGACGGCCGCGAGCTGCGGCAGGAGGAGGGAAAGCATGAGGCAGAGCCTATCTCTTGCCGGCCTACGCGAGCGCGACCGGTGGGCCTGAGGCCTGCCGGTCGCGCGGGAGGTGGGTCAGCTGTGCCGCACGTAGCGGGTCAGCAGCCGGCGCCAAGCGGAGGGTCCGACATGGTCGCGATGGTAAAGCGCGGCGACACGGCGCATCTCGTCGATGTGGGCACGGGCGACTTCGGGGGTGATCATGAGTCCTTCACAAGGTTGTACCGGAGGTCGGAGCGGGCGGCTTCGACACTTGAAATTATACGATGAGTTTTGGTATTACACAAACGAATTGAAGGCAGATCAGCTGATCTCCCTACGAATCTCTGGCAAACGGAGGATTGCGCATGGATGCGATCGATCGGCAGCTGGTCGAGGCGCTGCGGGCCAACGGGCGGTCCAGCTGGGCCGAGCTCGGCCGGGTGGTCGGGCTGTCGGGGCCGAGCGTCCAGGAGCGGGTCCGGCGGCTGGAGGAGCGTGGGGTGCTGCTCGGGTACCGCGCGGTGGTCGCGCCGGATCAGGTCGGGCTGGGGACCAGTGCGCTGGTCGGGTTGTTCCAGCGGGACGACGTGGAGACGGACGACATCGTTGAAGGGGTTCGGGAGATACCGGCGGTGGAGGACTGCTGGTTCGTGGCTGGGGATCAGGAACTGGTGGTGAAGGTGCGGGTTGCCGATGTGACGCAGCTTGAGGCGGTGGTGGGGAGTCTGCGGCGGGTGAACGGGGTGGTGCGGACGCGGACGACGGTGGTGCTGTCCACGCGCTGGGAGGCGAGGCCGGCGCCGCTGCCGGAGTAGATGCCGGTACTGCGGGGAGGTGGCGCCCCTGGGCGTTGGATGGTCTGGTGGGCCGCCGGCTTGGGCTGCGGTTGCGCCCTGGCGGGCGCGGCTGTGGTTGAGGCGGCGGCTGGGGAAGGTCGCGGAGGGCTGGGCTGTGATTGCAGGGCGGTTGCTAGCTAGGCGGCGATGTGGTGCGCGCGGAGGGCTGGGCTGTGATTGCAGGGCGGGTGCTAGCTAGGCGGCGGTGTGGTGCGGGCGGAGAGTGCGGCTGGGGTTGGGGTGCGTTGGCTGGAGAAGTAGGTGGTGACGGCTGCGGTTAGGGCTAGGACGGCTGCTGCCAGAAAGAGCAGGGTGGGGATGTGTTGGTAGGCAGCGCCTCCTAAAGCCGGGGCTAGGAACATGCCGGAGATGGAGGCGGCGGCGTACAGGCTGGAGAAGCGGCCGGTCATTCCTTCGGGGGCTGCGTCGGCTACGTGGGCTGTGGCGGTGGGTTTGTAGAGCATCTCGCCGGCGGTGATGATCGCTACCGCTACAGCAGCGCCTGCTAGGGCCGGCCAGAAGCCCAGGACGGATAGGCCCAGCCCGACTAGAACGAAGCCGGTGGCGATGACCCGGGTTGAGCGATGCTCGCGTAGGCGCATCGCGAGGGGCGCCTCCAAGAGGACGATCAGCACCGAGCTCAGGCCGATCAGTACGCCGTACGCGACTGCGGGTGATCCCGCGTCGCGCAGTAGCAGCGGCAGGGTGGCGTAGAGCTGGCGGTAGACGGTGTCGACGACCACGATCGCCGCCAGCAAGACCAGCACCGAGCGGTCTTGACGCAGCGCGCGCCACACACCACCGGATGCCTGAGCCGACACCACTCGGACTGCACTCGGCACCCAGCGCCAGATGACGGCAGCAAGCACCACACTGCTCACCGCGTCGACCACGAAGACCAGAGAGAAGTCGTACGCCGCCAGCAAGCCGCCCAGCGGAGGACCGATCGTGAAGCCGGCGTTGGACGCCGAGCGCGACAGGGCAATCCCCTCGCGGCGCCGCTCAGCAGGCAAGGCAGTAGCGACGAGTGCGCTGAGGTTAGGTCGAGTCGCGCCGCCGCACAGCCCCGCAACAGCGGCAAGCCCGGCCAAGAGAGCAGTAGGCACTACCGGCATCGCTAGGCACGCCACCGCCCAACTGAGCTGACTAGCCACCGCAGCAGTACGCAGCCCGAACCGATCCCCGAACCACCCGCCACCGAGATTCCCCAGCAGCAACCCCACCCCGTACGCCGCTGCCGCGAAGCCGGCCTGCTGCGGCGACATCCCCCGGTCCTCGACCAGGTAGAGCGTCAGGTAGATCCACGCCAGCGAACCGGCCGAGCTCACCAGTTGCCCGAGCATCACCGCCTTCAACCAGCCGGGCAGTTCCGCCACTCGACGCCAGTACATCGCCACCCCGCGCTAGAGTGAGTTCCCAATGGGAACTTAGCGAGCCAGCTAGCGTGGTGGCAACCGGATTGGAGGTCGCCGTGCGGCGCAGCAGCTACTCCCCCGAGCCGGACTGCGCGATCGCCCAGTCCCTCGGCGTGATCGGTGACGGCTGGGAACTGCTGATCGTCCGGGACCTGGCGCGCGGGCTGGACCGGTTCGATCTGCTGGCGGAGTCGCTGAGGATCTCCCGCAAGGTGCTGACCGAGCGTCTGAACAGCCTCCTCGACAGCGGGCTGGTCGAGCGCGAGGCCTACCAGGAGCGTCCCGTCCGGTACGCCTACAAGCTCACGGCGCGCGGCCGCGGCCTGCTGCCGGTGCTCGTCGCGCTGCAGGACTGGGGCGACCGCTGGCTTCTCGGCGACGGCGAACTCACCGGCACCAACACTTCCGACGAAGCCCCCGCCCACCGCGTCCATGAACTCGTCGGCCACCGCATCCCCGAGGATCTGCTGCTCCCGACCGGAGCCCACGCCGTACTGCGGGATGTGGTGGACGTCGGCGCGCAGGCGACGGTGGTTTTCGGGTATCCGGCGACTGGGCGGCCGAGCAAGTTGCCGGAGGGGTGGAATGAGATCGCCGGGACCGCGGGGTGCACGTTGGAGAACAAGTTGTTCGCTGAGCGGGCCGCGGACTTCGGAAGCGCTGGGATCGCGGTGCATGGGGTGAGTACGCAGCGGCCTGATGAGCAGCGTGCGTTCGCGGAACTGGAGAACATCCCGCATCTGCTGCTCTCCGACACAGAGCTCGAGTTGGCCGCCGCGCTTCGGCTGCCGACTTTCAGGGTCGGGGGTTACGAGCGGCTGAAGAGGTTCGTGCTGGTGGTGGGCGGAGACCGAGTGATCAAGGCGGTCAAGTACCCGGTGACTGATATCCCCGAGGCAGTCGGTTGGGCCTTCAGGGTGGGGCAGCTGTGACGGTTGAGATCTGGTGGGCGCGGGTGCGGGATGCCCGGCCTGAGCTCGCCGCGGACCTGGATGACGCGGAGAAGAGCCGGCTGGCGGCCTACGCGCGGGATGAGGACAAGGCGCGCTTCCTGCTGGGGGCGGCGATGATTCGCCGAGTGCTGGGTCAGCGGTTCATCAAGGCGCCGGCCGCGGTGAAACTGGATCGGAGCTGCCCGGACTGCAGCCGGCCGCACGGGAAGGTGACGAGCGAGGGGATGCAGTTGTCGGTGTCGCATTCCGGTGACCTGATCGCCGTCGCGTTCCACCCCAGTACTGCGGTCGGCGTCGACGTGGAACTGGTGGATCCGCAGATCGACGCGGACTCGCTGGCCGGTGTCAGCCTGGGCGAATCGGAGGCGAAGTACCTCGCCACTCTCGAGCCGGGCGAACGGGCGCGCGCGTTCACGACGTACTGGACTCGGAAGGAAGCCGTCGTGAAGGCGACCGGCGACGGGATCCGCGCGGACCTGCGCAAGGTGATCGTGAGCGCGCCCGACCAGCCACCCGTGTTGGTCGAATGGCCAGGCTACGGCGGACCCGTCCAGTTGGTGGATCTGCAGGCCGGCCACGAGTACGCCGCCGCGCTCGCCGTGCTGTCGGACGAGGCGCCCGACGTACGCTCGATCGACGCCGGCCCCCTGCTCAGGTCGTAGGCAACAGCCCGCCGCTGAGGTCCTGAGTCAGCTCCTGATCTGGCCCTCGCCGATGACGACGTACTTCGTGGACGTCATCTCCGGCAGACCCATCGGCCCGCGGGCGTGCAGCTTCTGCGTCGAGATCCCGATCTCCGCGCCGAAGCCGAACTCGCCACCGTCGGTGAACCGAGTGCTCGCGTTCACCACCACAGCCGCCGAGTCGACCGCCTGCACGAACCGCCGGGCGGCGGCCTGCGACCGGGTAATGATCGCGTCGGTGTGCGCCGAGCTGTACTTCCGAATGTGCTCGACCGCGGCCTCCAGCGAGTCCACCACGGCAGCCGACAGATCCAGCGAGTTGTACTCCTTGCCGTAGTCCTCGTCGGTCACGGCAACCACATCATTGCCAGCAGCAACGATCGCGGGATCGCCGTGCACCGTCACGCCTGCCTCGGCCAGCGCCGGCAACGCCTTCGCCAAGAACTCCGAAGCCACCGATGCGTGCACCAGCAGGGATTCCGCGGCGTTGCAGACACTCGGCCGCTGCGTCTTCGCGTTCAGCAAGATGGTGAGCGCGAGATCCAGGTCGGCATCCTCGTCGACGTACACGTGGCAGTTGCCGACGCCGGTCTCGATCACCGGCACGGTCGACTCCATGACCACGGTCTGGATCAGGCCGGCGCCGCCGCGCGGAATCAGTACGTCGACCAGGCCGCGCGCCTGCATCAGTTCCTTCACGGCGGCGCGGTCCCCCGGCACGCCCTGGATCACGTCTTCGGGCAAGCCCGCCTCGGCCGCGGCGGAGCGCAGTACGGCGATGATCGCGGCGTTGGACTCGGCCGCGGAGGACGAGCCGCGCAGCAGGACGGCGTTGCCCGACTTCAGGCAGATCCCGGCCGCGTCGGCCGTCACGTTCGGGCGGGCCTCGTAGATGATGCCGACCACACCGAACGGCACGCGCACCTGGCGCAACTCCAGCCCGTTCGGAAGGGTGTAGCCGCGGACGACCTCGCCGACGGGGTCCACCAGGCCGGCGAGCTGCTCGAGCCCTGCCGCCATCGCGTCCACCCGGGCCGGGTCGAGGGCGAGCCGGTCCACGGTCGACCCCGGCGTACCGGATTCTCTCGCCGCGGCGACGTCCTTGGCGTTCGCCGCGACGATCTGGTCGGTGTTCGCACGCAGGGCCGCGGCCATGGCGTGCAGCGCCGCGTCCTTGGTCGCCCGCGAAGCCGCCGACAACGCGTAGGAGGCCTCACGGGCCTGCCGGCACAACTCGATGATCTCGCTCACAGCTCCATCGTAGGGCGATCCCCCGCCGCCCTGCCCAGGCGTCTCAGCCTGGCTATCACCTGAGAACCCTAGGCGACCCAGTAGGTCCTCGTGTTGGTGAACTCACGGATGCCTGCGGCCGACAGCTCTCGGCCGTAGCCGCTGCGCTTCGTGCCGCCGAAGGGGAGGCGCGGGTCCGACGCCACTACCGCGTTGATGAACGCGGCGCCGGAGGTGATTCGCCGAGCCACCTCGACGCCACGGTCCGGCGTACTGGTCCAGACGCTCAGCCCCAGACCGTACTGCGTGCTGTTGGCCAAGGTGATCGCCTCCTCCGCATCTGCGGCGACTGCTACCGCTGCTAGCGGGCCGAAGGTCTCCTCGTCGAAGGCTGGCATCCCGGGGCCGGTGCCGGTCAGTACTGTCGGCTCGAAGTAGTAGCCGGGGCCGTCGATGCTGTGGCCGCCTGCAGCCAGTACTGCGCCTGCTGCGACCGAGTCGTCCACCTGCTTCTGGAGGGCTGCTCGGAGGTCGTCTCTTGCTAGTGGACCGAGTGATACGGCGCGGTCTGTTGGGTCGCCTACTGCGAGTGCTTTTACGCCGAGGATGAAGTGGTCCAGGAACTCGTCGGCTATTGGTGCTTCGACGATGAAGCGTTTGGCGCAGACGCAACTTTGGCCCGAGTTGGTGAACCTTGCTCTCACTGCGGCTGCGGCGGCGGCTTCTACGTCGGCGTCGGCCAGTACGACGAACGCGTCTGAGCCGCCGAGTTCCAGGACTGAGCGTTTCGATGCTTTGCCGGCGGCTGCTCCGACTGCTGCGCCGGCTCGGTTGCTGCCGGTGAGTGTGACTGCGGCGATGCGGTCGTCCTCGATCAGCCGCTCGATGGTTTCCGGTACCTCGGGCTCGTCGATCACGAGCGTGGTGACCAGGTGCTCGGGGAAACCTGCTCTGACGAACAACCGCTCCAGCTCCAGGGCGGAACCGGTCACATTCGGGGAGTGCTTGAGCAGCACCCCGTTGCCGGCGGCAAGCGTCGGGATGGCGAACCGGAGTACCTGCCAGACCGGGAAGTTCCACGGCATGACCGCGAGGACGAGTCCGATGGGTTCGTACGACACCCAGGCCTTTGCTCCCTGAACCTCAACCTGCTCATCACCGAGGATGGCTTCGGCGTTGGCGGCGTAGTAGTCGGCGGTGAGGGCGGACTTCTCGATCTCACCTTCGGCCTCCGCGATGGGCTTCCCCATCTCGGCGGTGATCAGGCTCGCCAGGCGGTCGGAGTCGGCCCGCAACTGCCCAGCCAAGCGCGAAAGCACCTGAAGACGAACTGCGAGACTCGCACCAGCCTGCCCGACGGCGAAGGCACCCGCGGCCGCCGGCGCTGAGCCTCCCCAGGCGGCGGCTGCGGTGGCGGCCTTGGTGACTGCTTGGTCGACCTCGGTCCGAGTCATCGGGGTGTAGCGGGCGAGCACCTCGCCAGTGGCCGGGTTGACGGTGGTGGTCATGTGGTCAGGCCGCCTCGGTCGTTGGGTGAGAGGTGTTCGAAGGTTTCGCCGGTGGCGGTGATGGTGCGGGTGACGTCTCGGCCGCCGTAGACCCAGTAGATGCGCATCGGGGTGTCGCCGCGGTTGAGGAAGCGGTGGGGGATGCCGGCCTCGACCCAGGTGGCCTCGCCTGCGACCAGGTCGAAGGTCTTACCGTCGATCTCGGCGACGGCCAGGCCCTCGAGGATCAGCACGGACTCCTCGACGTTGTGGCTGTGCACGGGAAGGCCGGTGCCGGGGGCGAAGACCGTCTGGCCGGTGGTGATCCGGTTGTCGTCGGCGTTCCAGCGTCCGACGTACGGGATGGTGACGACGCCGTTGCCGCGGTCGAACGGTTCTACCTGGTCGGGGTGGATCAACAGGCTCATCGGTTGGCCTCCGGGGAGTGGTGGTGGAAGAGCCGGCTCGCCAGGGTGTTGACCTGGCTGCCGGGGACGACGTGCTCGGCGACGGCCGCGCGCCAGACCTTGAAGTGCGGCGCTTCGCGGTGTGCGTCGACCGCCGCCTCGTCGGCGTACGACTCGCGCAGGACGAAGTGGTGGTCGTCGGCGAGATCCTGGCTGACGTCGAAGAACAGGCAGCCCGGTTCGTCGGTGAACGAGCGCTCCGCGTTGGTCCGGATCGCCTCGACGAACGGTTCGAGATGCCCCGGAATCACCTGCAGGGAAACGGTCAGCGTGATCATGACGGAAGCTCCACTCCGGTCTCGGTCGCCAGCGTCGCCAGGCTTTCCCACGTCGTCGCAGCCAACGTGATCCCCTCCGCATTCCGTACTGCGTTGCGCTCCTCGAGCTCGCCTGGCACCAAAATCTCCTCCGCCCAGGACGCCTTCGGGGCCGCGCGGGTGGCGTCGACCAGCGCCTCCATCCGTACTGCGTACTCCTCGGGGTCGGCCATCGCGGCGACGTCGATGGTGAGCAGGAGATGTCCCGCTCCGCTCGTCGCGTCCGGCTGGTACGGCCCGGCCACGGCATCGCCGTACGCGCTTCCGGTCAGCACTCCGGCCAGGACGTCGAACATGAACGACATCACGTAGCCCTTGGGTCCGGCCATCGGCAGGATCAGGCCCTCGATCGCGGCCCGCGGATCCGTGGTCGGGTTGCCCTCGGCATCGGCCGCCCATCCTTCCGGGATCGCCGTGCCGCGCTCGGCCGCCAGGTAGACCTTGCCCGGGCAACCGCCGTGTTCGCCAGGTCCATCACGACGACCTTGTGACGGCCGGCCGGCGCCGCGATCGACCACGGGTTGGTGCCGATGCTCTTCTCCCGGCCGCCCCACGGAGCCATCGCGGGGCTGGCGTTGGTGCACAGGAGTGCGACGCAGCCGGCCTCGGCGGCTCGTCGGGTGAAGTACGCGGCCGTGCCGAAGTGGCCCGAGTTGCGGATGCCGATCGCACTGATGCCGTGAACCTTCGCCCTGAGAATGCCGAGAGCGACCGCCTGATCGGTGATGACCTGACCGATGCCGTGCTGACCGTCGAGGACAACCAGGGCGCCGGTGTCGCGGACGGTTTCCACCTGGGTGACTCGCCGGGTCGCCCCGCTGCGGAGCCGCGCGACGTACCAGGGCAGGCGGAGCAGACCGTGGGATGCGTGGCCCCAGAGCTCGGCCGTGACGAGAGTGTCGGCCAGGAGGTGAGCGTCGGCTGCGGGGACGCCTTCGGCGCGCAGTACGGCCTCGGTGAAGCTCAGGAGGGCAGCAGGGCGCGTCCGCTGGACGGTGTCCGGCGCTGATGGCGAAGGATGGGGCATGCCTTGCTCCGATCGGGGTGCGAGACTAGAGCTAGAGAAGCATACTTGTATACAAGTACGCAAAGGAGGGTTTCGGATGACGGACAGAGTGCGGCGGGTTTCCGGCGGCCAGGTCGTGTACGCCGAACTGAAGCGGCGCATCCTGTCGCTCGACCTGCCGCCCGGGCGACGGCTGTTCGAACCGGAGCTCTCCCAGCAACTCCAGGTGAGCCGGACACCGCTCCGGGAGGCCCTCAGGCTGTTGCTCGCGGAGGACCTGCTGGAGCAGTTGCCGACGGGCGGCATGGTGGTCCGGTCGCTGTCGGCTCAGGAGATTGACGAGCTCTACACCGTGCGGGCCTCGCTGGAGGGCCTGATGGCGGGCGAAGCCGCCGAACGCATGACGGAGGAGGCAGTCGAGGCACTGTCGCTGCTGGTCGCGCGGAACCAGAAGCTGGTCGAATTCGCCGACGACGCGATGAACGCGGGCCACGACTTCCACCTGAAGATCGCGCAGATCTCAGCCCACGGCTGGGCCGCCCGCCTGCACGAGCAGGTCGACGGCCAGATGGCCCGGTACCGGGCTTTCACCAACCAGTCCCAGTCCCGCCGCACCGCCGCCCTGCACGAACACGAGGCCATCCTCGAGGCGCTGATCGCCCGAGACAGCGCCCGCGCCCGCCACCTGGCGGAAACCCACGTCCTCGGCGCCCGAGACACCGCCCTAGCGGCCATCGGCGAGCGCCTGCCCTGAAGGGATCTACCGGCTGAGAAGCCTATAGCGGCGTTCCGGACGCCCGGCGACGCCGTAGCGGGGCCGCATCTCGGCTCGACCTATCGTCACCAGATGTTCCAGGTAGCGACGAGTGCTGCTGCGGGAAAGGCCCGTCACCTCAGCGCACTCGGTGGCGGACAGGTCGGATTCCGGTGCGTCGCCCAAGGCCCGCAGTACGAGATCGGTGGTTTCGGGGCTGATGCCTTTGGGAGCAGGAAGACGCCCGCTGGTGGTGCGGAAGACGCGGTCGACCTCCTCCTGGTGCACCTCGGTGAGGTGGTGGAGCTCGGCCTGGTGGCCGGCGTAGTCCTCCAGCCGGTTCCGCAGCGACTCGACCTCGAAGGGTTTGACGAGGTACTGGAAGACGCCGCCGCGGAGCGCAGTACGGAGGGTGTCGAGGTCGCGGGCGGCGCTGATGACGATCACGTCGACCGGGTAGTCCGCGGACGATTCGCGGAAGCGGCGCAACACCTCCAGCCCGCTCATGTCCGGCAGATAGATGTCGAGCAGGACGAGGTCCGGCCGGAGCGTCCGTACGGCGGCGAGCGCGTCGGCGCCCGTACGAGCGGCGCCCACGACCTCGTAGCCGGGTTGTGAAGCGACCACGCTCGAATGCAGCCGCGCCACCATGAAGTCGTCGTCGACGACGAGCACCTGGATCACGTTCGAGCCTCCGCCAGCACCGGCAACGTCGCCACGAACACGGCGCCGGACTCATTGTGGACGGTCACGTCGCCACCGCGCTTACGGCAGATGACCCGGACCAACGCCAACCCGATCCCCCGATCGTCCCCGGCACTGTCCTTCGTGCTGAACCCAGGCGTGAACACCCGATGCTGCATGGCGCTGTCCACTCCAGGCCCCGAATCACGAACCTCGATCCGTACTGCGCCCGCCCGCTCCAGCACCTCCACCGCGACGAACGGATCCCGAGCACCGGTGGCAGCATCCAGCGCATTGTCCACCAGATTCCCCAGCACAGTGGACACGTCGGTCGCGAGTCGCTCGTCGAGACGAGGCAGCCAAGTCCCCTGATCCACCACGAAGCTGACCCCACGCTCGGCAGCCTGGCTCGACTTCGCGATCAGCAGGGCGGCCACAGCGGGATCGGCGACCCGCGCGGTGATCCCGGCGGTCAGTTCGGTCTGGTCGGCCGCGACGCGCTGGATGTAGCGGCGGACGTCGTCGTACTCCCCCAGTTCGATCAGCCCGCTGACGATGTGCATCCGGTTGCTGAACTCGTGCGCCTGCGCCCGCAGGGTGTCGGTGGTGTTGCGGGTCAGGTCGAGTTCTCGTTGCAGTTCGAGGAGTTCGGTGCGGTCGCGGAAGGTGGCGACCCAGCCGATGTGCCGGCCGTGGCTGCGGACCGGCATCCGGTTCAGCGTGAGCACCCGGCCGTGCAAGGGCAGGATCCGGTCGGTGGCGGTGTCCGTGCCGTCGAAGATCTCCACCAGGCGCCCGGTCTCGTCCACCGCCGAGAGGGCCCGCCCGGCCGAGGTCAACGGAAGGCCCAGCAGATGCGCCGCCTCGTCGTTCACCATCGTGATCCGCCGCTCGAGATCGACCGCGAGCACGCCCTCCTTGATGCCGTGCAGCAGGGCCTCCCGCTGCTCGACCAGGCCGGTGATCTCGCGCGGCTCCAGTCCGAGCGTCTGCCGTTTGACGGTTCTTGCCAACAGCAACGACCCCAGCACGCCCAGCAGACTGGCGATGCCGAGGTAGGTGAGCAGGTTGGGCCGGGCCGCGGCCAGGTTGGCCAGCAGGGACGGGTACTGCCGGCCGACCGCGACCACGCCGTCGGTCTCCCGGGTGTTCTCGTTGATGATCGGCGCCATCGCCAGCGCCGCGCCGGTGACCTCGTCCCGCCCGATCCAGCCGCGGCCCAGGAACGCCTCGGTGTCCTGCAGCTGTGACACCGAGGTCACCGGCAACGGATCCGTGGAGACGATGATCCGGCGGTCCCGCACCACCGCGACCACGACGTAGGTCGAGTCCGACAAGACCCGGTCGGACTCCACCTGCGACTGGGCCTGGCTGATGTACCCCGGCGCCCGGGTCGCCGCCGCCTGGCGTACGCCGGTCGTCACCGCGAGCCGCTCGGCGATGGCAAGCGCCCGCCGGCCTTCGGTGTCGCGGTACCGCGCGTTCGACTGGGCCACCGACGCCGCGGCCACGCCGACCAGCACGACCAGCACGATCAGCAACTGGACGGCCAGCATCCGCCCGGCGAGGGTCCATCGACGCCGCCCGGCCAACCCAGTCCATCCAGCCTTCACGGGACCGATTGTGCTCGGCGGCGCCGGATCCCGCCATGGCGGCGTGAGCACAATGAGCACAACTGAGTTTGCGTTCGTAACGGTGACACCCCTTCGTAGCCGCGACACGCTGACGGCAATCGCACCACCCGAAGAAGGAGACCGCCGTGAAGACACGGACCTGGTTCACCAGCATCAGCGCAGTACTCGCGGTCGCCCTGGCGGCGACCGGTTGCGGCGTGAGCGCCGACGACAACACCTCCGGCGGAGCCAGCTCGGGCCCGGTCGAGGGGCTGCGCATCCTCGTCCCCAACTCCCCCGGCAGCGGCTACGACACCACCGCCCGGGCCGCCGCGAAGGCGATGCAGGACGCCAAGCTCACCGACACGGTCGAGGTGTTCAACACCGCCGGCGCCGGTGGCACGGTCGGCCTGCAGCGGCTGGTGAACGAGAAGGGCAAAGAGGACATCCTGATGCAGATGGGACTCGGCGTCGTCGGGGCCGTCTTCACGAACAAGTCGAAGGCCACCCTGAACGACACCGTGCCGATCGCGAAGATGATCGCGGAGGCCGAGGCGATCGTCGTACCGAAGGGTTCGCCGTACACCAGCCTCGACCAGTTGGTCGCCGCCTGGAAGGCGGACCCGGGCAAGGTGCCGGTCGGCGGCGCGTCCAACGCGGGCGGCCCGGACCACCTCACCCCGATGCTGCTGGCGAAGGCCGTCGGCGTGCAGCCCAAGGAGGTCAACTACGTCGCGTACGACGGCGGCGGCGAACTGCTGACCGCGATCCTCGGCAAGAAGGTGGCCTTCGCCGCGACCGGCATCGGTGAGGTCGCCGCGCAGGCCAAGTCCGGTGACGTGAAGATTCTCGCGGTCACCAGC
This sequence comes from Kribbella sancticallisti, assembly GCF_039530625.1. Lineage (NCBI taxonomy): Bacteria > Bacillati > Actinomycetota > Actinomycetes > Propionibacteriales > Kribbellaceae > Kribbella > Kribbella sancticallisti. The sequence goes on from NZ_BAAAOS010000048.1 coordinate 205,441, forward strand.
GAGCAGCCGGTGGAAGGTGTCGACGCGCCCACGCTGAAGAGCCTGGACGTCGACCTGGTCTTCACCAACTGGCGTGGCATTGTCGCCCCGCCCGGGTTGTCGGACGAGATGAAGCGGCAGTACGTCGATCTGCTGACCAAGATGCACGAGTCCCAGCAGTGGAAGGACACTCTGGCCAAGCAGGGCTGGACCGACGCCTTCCAGTCCGGGGACGAGTTCAAGAACTTCCTCACCTCGGAGAACGACCGGGTCGCCGGCGTCCTGCGAGAGCTGGGTCTCGTCGCCTGATGAGCACCCAGTCCGTGAGCACCCTGAAGCAGGGCCGCTCCGAACTCGGAGTGGCCCTCCTGCTCCTGCTGCTCGGCGGCTGGGCCGTGATCGACGCCCTGCAACTCCAGGAACTGGACACCCGGGGCCCGGTCGGTCCGAAGACGGTGCCGATCACGGTCGGCGTGCTGCTGATCGGGACGGCCGTCCTGCTCGCGATCGACGTACTCCGCGGCGGTCGGGGCGAGCAGGAGGCCGGTGAGGACGTCGATCTCGCCCACGGCAGCGACTGGAAGACCCTGGGGCTCCTGGTGGTCGCCTTCGTCGCCAACATCCTGCTGATCGACCGGCTCGGCTGGCCGGTGTCGGGGGCGGTGCTGTTCTTCGGCACCACCTTCGCACTCGGCAGCCGGCACCTGATCCGCAACGCGATCATCTCGATCGTCTTGTCGGTCGGCACCTGGTACCTGTTCAACCTCGGCCTCGGCATCGCGCTGCCGGTCGGGATCCTCAAGGGAATCCTGTGATGGACGCGCTCAACGAACTGCTGAACGGTTTCGCCACCGCGGCCCACCCGACCAACCTGCTGTACGCCTTCGTCGGCGTCCTGCTCGGTACCGCGATCGGCGTGCTGCCGGGCATCGGCCCGGCGATGACGATCGCGCTGCTGCTGCCGATCACCTACTCGCTCGAGCCGACCCAGGCCTTCATCATGTTCGCCGGCATCTACTACGGCGGCATGTACGGCGGTTCGACCACCTCGATCCTGCTGAACACCCCGGGCGAGAGCGCGTCGGTGGTCACCGCGATCGAGGGCAACAAGATGGCCCGCAAGGGCCGAGCGGCGGCCGCGTTGGCGACGGCGGCGATCGGGTCGTTCATCGCCGGCACGATCGGCACCCTGCTGCTGGCGCTGGTTGCCCCGAGCATCGTCAAGCTGGCGGTGAAGATGGGCGCGCCGGACTACTTCGCCGTGATGGTGCTGGCCTTCATCGCCGTCACCACCGTGCTCGGATCGTCGAAGGTGCGCGGCCTGGCCGCGCTCGGGATCGGGCTGCTGATCGGCCTGATCGGGATCGACCCCACCTCCGGCCAGCAGCGACTCACCCTCGGCCTGCCGGAGCTTGCCGACGGCATCGATGTCGTGGTGGTCGCGGTCGGCCTGTTCGCGGTCGGTGAGGCGCTTTGGATCGCGGCGCACCTGCGGCGGACGCCGGCCGACATCATCAGTGTCGGCGCCGCCCGGATGTCCCGGGAGGACTGGCGCCGCTCCTGGAAGCCCTGGCTCCGCGGTACGGCGATCGGCTTCCCGTTCGGCGCGATCCCGGCCGGTGGCGCCGAGATCCCCACCTTCCTGTCGTACGTCACCGAGAAGAAGCTGAGCAAGCACCCCGAGGAGTTCGGTAAGGGTGCGATCGAGGGCGTCGCCGGTCCCGAGGCGACGAACAACGCGTCGGCCGCCGGTGGTCTGGTTCCCCTGCTCACGCTGGGGATCCCGACCACCGCGACCGCCGCGGTGATGCTCGGCGCCTTCCAGAGCTACGGGATCCAGCCCGGTCCGCGGTTGCTGGAGACCCAGTCGACCCTGGTCTGGGGACTCGTGGCCAGCCTCTTCATCGGCAACGTGATCCTGCTCGCGCTCAACCTGCCGCTGGCACCGATGTGGGCCAAGCTGTTGCGGATCCCCCGGCCCTACCTGTACGCCGGAATCCTGTTCTTCGCGAGCATCGGCGCCTACGCGGCCAACCTGTCCACCTTCGACCTGTGGCTGTTGCTGCTGCTGGGCGCGCTGGGATTCGGGATGCGCCGGTTCGGGTTGCCCGTCGTACCGGCGATCATCGGGATCATCCTCGGGCCCACCGCCGAGGAGCAGATGCGGCGCGCGCTGCAGATCAGCGACGGCCAGGTCAGCGGACTCTACAACACCTGGTTCTCGAAGCTCGTGTACGTCGTGATCCTGCTGGTGCTGGTGGTTCCGCCGATCGTCGGGCGGCTGCGGCGTCGCAGTACGGACAAGGAACTCGTGAACTCCGACCAGACGGGAGACTGAGGTGGCGATCATCGTCGGGTACGTGCCGACCCCGGAAGGCGTGGCCGCGCTGGAGAGCGCGATCGACGAGGCGCAGCGCCGGCACCAGCGGCTGGTGGTGGTGAACTCCAGCCGCGGCGAATCGCTGGTGGACAAGCGGTTCGCGTCCGGCACCGAGTGGCAGTCGGTCGAGGAACGGCTGACCGCGTCGGGCGTCGAGCACGAGTTGACCCAACTGGTGGAGAGCAAGGACGCGGCCGACCAGATCCTCAAGCTGGCGGACGAGTTGAACGCCGAACTGATCGTGATCGGCCTCCGGCGCCGTACTCCGGTGGGCAAGCTGCTGCTCGGCAGCCAGGCCCAGACCATCCTGCTCGAAGCCGAATGCCCTGTCCTGGCAGTGAAAAGCCGACTGTCAGAGCAGCACTAGATCGTCGCGGTGGACGACCTCGCGCTCGTACGCCGCGCCGAGCTCGCGCGCCAGGTCCCGGGTCGAGCGGCCGAGCAGATCCGGCAGTTCGGCGGCGTCGTAGTTGACCAGGCCGCGCGCGACGACCACTCCGGCCGGTGAGACCAGGTCCACGGGATCACCGGCGGAGAAGGTCCCCTCGACTCCGCTGATACCGGCCGGCAGGAGCGACGTACGGCGCTCGGTCACCGCGCGGACGGCGCCTTCGTCGAGCAGCAGCCGGCCTTGCCCCGAGGTCGCGTGAGCGAGCCACAGCAGCCGGGTCTTGCGGCGTCGGCCGGTCGGGTGGAAGATCGTGCCGACCGGATCGCCGCGCAGCGCCTCGCCGACGTTGCCGGCCGACGTCAGCACGACCGGAATCCCTGCCTCCGTGGCGATCGCGGCCGCTTCGACCTTCGTCTGCATGCCACCCGTACCGACGCCGGACGAGCCGGTCCGGCCTATTCTCAGCGGCGCCAGGTCGGCCGCGCCGCGGACATCGGTGATCATGGTGGTGCCGGGCTTGCGCGGATCCCCGTCGTACAGGCCGTCCACGTCCGACAGCAGCACGAGTACGTCGGTGTGGACCAGGTGGCTGGTCAGCGCGGCCAAGCGGTCGTTGTCTCCGAAACGGATCTCGGTGGTGGCGACAGTGTCGTTCTCGTTCACGATCGGGACGACGCCGAGCTCCAGCAACCGTGCGAAAGTCCTGTAGGCGTTGCGATAGTGGCTCCGCCGGGTCACGTCGTCGACAGTCAGCAAGACTTGGCCGACGCGCAGTCCGTGCGCGGCGAAAGCCTCGCTGTAGCGGGCCATCAACAAGCCCTGGCCGACGGAGGCCGCAGCCTGCTGCGTGGCGAGGTCGCGCGGGCGGGAGCGTAAACCCATCGGAGCGAGGCCGGCGGCAATCGCTCCCGACGAGACGAGGACGACCTCGGTGCCCTCGACCCGGCGGGCGGCGATCGCGTCGACGAGCAGGCGCAGCCGTTCGAGGTCGATCTTGCCGCGCTGGGTCAGTGACGACGACCCGACCTTCACCACGATCCGGCCGGCGTCGACGACCGCAGTACGCCGCTTCATGAGCTGTCCCGCATCAGTGTTTCCTGACTTCGGTGCTTCAGCGCATCACGCCCGGCCGGCTCCGTCGACGGCCGCGGATCATGCGTTCTGGTTCTTGCTCTCCGCCTCGATGTCGATGTCCTGGCCGGCGGCGAACTCCCGCTCGGCCCGCAGTTCCAGCTCGGCTTCGAGCTCGCGCGCCTGCTTGCGGGCCAGCCGCTCGGCGGCCTTCTGCGCTGCCTTCGCCTCCGCCGGGGACAGGTCGACCTCGTCCTCGACCCAGCCCTGACCGTACTCCGACAGGTCGGCCGGGCGCTCGATCTCGCCGGCCTTGAGCGCGTGGTACTGCTCGTCCTTGTTCTTGCGGCGTTGCGCGGCGGGGCGGTCCTCATCCAGCCGCTGATCCTCACCGCGCCGGGAGAGAAGCTCCGCGCCGGCCTGGACCTCGGGAGCGAAGTCGAAGACGACCGCGTTCGGGCCGTCGCCGATGATGACGTCGTCGCCGGCCATCGCCCCGAGCTCCAGCAGTTCGCGCTCGACGCCGAGCCGGTTCAGCCGGTCGGCCAGGTAACCGGTCGCCTCGGCGTTGCCGAAGTCGGTCTGCCGGACCCAGCGCTCGGGCTTCTCGCCCTGGATCAGCCAGCCGCCTTCCGGGGTCTTCTTGATCTTGAACTCCGCGCCGCCGGTCGCGTGCGGGCGGATGATGATCCGGGTGGTGTCCGGCTTCTCCATCTCGGCCCGGCGCTTGAGGACGATCTCGGCCATCGCGAACTTCAGCGCGTCCAGGCCCTCGTGGCTCGCGGTCGAGATCGGGAAGACCTTCAGGCCGCGCTGCTCGAGCTCGGCCGTCACCATCTCGGCGATCTCCTTGGCGTCCGGCACGTCGACCTTGTTCAGGGCGATCAGCCGCGGCCGATCCTCCAGGCCGCCATGGGCCTTCAACTCCGCCTCGATCGTGTCCAGGTCGCTGAGCGGGTCCCGGCCGGGCTCGTAGGTGGCGCAGTCGATCACGTGGACGAGGGCGGCGCAGCGCTCGACGTGCCGCAGGAAGTCGTGGCCGAGGCCGCGGCCCTCGCTGGCGCCCTCGATCAGGCCGGGCACGTCGGCGACGGTGAAAATCGCCTCGCCGGCCACGACGACGCCCAGGTTCGGGATCAGCGTGGTGAACGGGTAGTCCGCGATCTTCGGCCGGGCCCGGCTGATCGAGGCGACCAGCGACGACTTGCCGGCGCTCGGGAAGCCGACCAGCCCGACGTCCGCGACCACCTTGAGCTCGAGCACGACCGTGCGCTCTTCGCCGTCCTCGCCGAGCAGGGCGAAGCCGGGCGCCTTGCGGCTGGAACTGGCCAGCGCGGCGTTGCCGAGACCACCCTTGCCGCCCTGCGCCGCGACGTACTCCGCGCCGGGGCCGACGAGGTCCGCCAGCACCTCGCCGTCCGGAGTACTGATGACGGTGCCGTCGGGGACCGGCAGGATCACGTCGCCACCCTTGGATCCGGCCTGGTGGTCTCCCTTGCCCTGAGCACCGTTCGTCGCGGAGCGGTGCGAGGAGCGGTGGTAGTCGACCAGCGTGGTCAGGTCGGGATCGACGCGCAGGATGATGCTGCCGCCGTCACCGCCGTTGCCGCCGTCGGGGCCGCCCAGTGGCTTGAACTTCTCCCGGTGCACCGAGGCGCAGCCGTTTCCGCCGTTGCCACCGGTGACATGCACCGTGACCCGGTCGACAAAGCTGGGGATCGCCATCGGTTTCAACTTCCTGCTGGGAGAACTATCTCTGTACATAGCCGAAGGGCGGGTCGCGCTATTCCGCGACCCGCCCCTTCGGCAACTACTGCAAAGGCTTCGATAACTCCGGGTGGCGGTGTTACTCCGCCGGGGCCGGGACGATGTTGACGACCCGCCGTCCACGACGGACGCCGAACTCGACCTTGCCCTCGGCAAGCGCGAACAGGGTGTCGTCGCCTCCACGGCCCACCAGGGTGCCCGGGTGGAAGTGGGTGCCCCGCTGGCGAACGATGATCTCGCCGGCGTTGACCAGCTGACCGCCGAAGCGCTTCACGCCGAGCCGCTGCGCGTTGGAGTCGCGACCGTTACGGGTCGACGCTGCTCCCTTTTTGTGTGCCATTTCAGAATCAGCTCCCCTTCTTCTCACTGGAAGAAGACAGTTTCTCGCTGGAAGAAGACAGTTTCTTCGCGTCGATCGCGGTGACCTTGACCTGGGTGTAGTGCTGGCGGTGCCCCTGGCGCTTGCGGTAACCGGTCTTGTTCTTGTACTTGAGGATGTGGATCTTCGGGCCCTTGGTGCGGCCGAGAACCTCAGCGGAAACGGCCACCTTGGCCAAGGCGGCAGCATCGGCCGTCACGGTGTCGCCATCGACGACGAGGACTGCGGACAACGACACCGTGTCGCCGACCTGGTCAGTCAGGCTGTCGATCTCGATGACATCGCCGACGGCGACCTTCTGCTGGGTGCCGCCACTGCGCACGATCGCGTACACCGTGGATCTCACTCTCTGTTTGTTCGGAAGTCTTACCGGGCTGCGGTCTCACTCACCAACACGCGGCCCACATAAAGGAGGCACGCGAGACGCGCGCCGAATGACAAGAATACGGCGCGCGTCACGAGTGGGTCAAACCGGGGTGGACTCCAGCTCCGGAGCACTGGCTCCGGCGTCGGGTCCGTTGTTGCCTGCGTCACTGTCGTTACTGCCTGCCGCACCACGGTTACGGCTGCTCCGGCGGCGCCGGGCGCTGCCGTTACGACCTGATCCGTTGGGTGCGGAAGTCTCCTGCTCAGGCTCCCCCTGAGCTTCACCCTGAGCCTCGCCCGAGGCCTGCTCGCCCTGGGCCTGCTCGTCTGAGGACTGCTTGTCCTGGGCCTGCTCGCCCTGGGCGTGGTCGCCCTGGGGCACCTGAGCCTCCGAGTCGGCGTGCGCAGCAGCCGTCTCGCCGGCGGTGACCTGGGAGGCGGCGGCGATCTGGGCCAGGCGCTGGGCGGCGTCGTGGTTCTGCTGCTCCTGCTCCGGCTGCTCGTCGTCGCGTCCCTTGCCCCGGCCGCGGTTGCGGCTCCGGGAGGACTTCTTGCCGCCCTCGCCGTCGCTCTTCTGCTCACCCTGCGACTGCTGCTGACCGCGACCCCGGCCGTCGTCCTGCCGGCGGCGGGACTCCTTCGGCTCGTCGTGCAGGATCAGCCCGCGCCCACCACAGTGGTCGCAGTTCTCGCTGAACGCCTCGAGCAGCCCGGTACCGATCCGCTTGCGGGTCATCTGGACCAGGCCCAGGGACGTCACCTCGGCGACCTGGTGCTTGGTCCGGTCCCGGCCCAGGCACTCCACCAGCCGGCGCAGTACCAGGTCGCGGTTGAGCTCCAGCACCATGTCGATGAAGTCGATCACGATGATGCCGCCGATGTCGCGCAGCCGCAGCTGCCGGACGATCTCCTCGGCCGCTTCCAGGTTGTTCTTGGTGACCGTCTCCTCGAGGTTGCCCCCGGAGCCGGTGAACTTGCCGGTGTTGACGTCGACGACCGTCATCGCCTCGGTCCGGTCGATGATCAGCGAACCACCCGACGGCAGCCAGACCTTGCGGTCCAGCGCCTTCTTGATCTGCTCGTCGATCCGGTAGTTCGCGAAAACGTCAGTGTTGTCACCAGCCGCCGGACTCCATTTCTCCACCCGGTCGGCCAGGTGCGGGGCGACGTCGGAGACGTACTCCTTGACCTGGTCGAAGGCGTCGTCACCGGAGATGACCAGCTTGGTGAAGTCCTCGGTGAACAGGTCGCGGACCACCCGGATGAGCAGGTCCGGCTCGCCGTGCAGCAACTGCGGGGCCTGGCCGGACTTCGACTTCTTCTCGATGTCCTCCCAGTACGCCTGCAGCCTCCTCACGTCGGCGGTCAGCTCGTCCTCGGTCGCGCCCTCGGCAGCGGTGCGGACGATCACGCCCGCCTCGTCCGGGACGATGTCCTTGAGGATGCCCTTGAGGCGGTTCCGCTCGGTGTCGGGCAGCTTGCGGCTGATGCCGCCGTTGCCGCCGCGCGGTACGTACACGACGTACCGGCCGGGCAGGCTGATCTGGTTGGTCAGCCGGGCGCCCTTGTGGCCGATCGGGTCCTTGGTCACCTGGACCAGGACGGCCTGGCCGGACTTGAGCACCGACTCGATCTTGCGCGGTCCGTTGGCCCCGCCGAGGGTCGCCCAGTCCACCTCACCGGCGTACAGGACCGCGTTGCGGCCCTTGCCGATGTCGATGAACGCGGCCTCCATGCTCGGGAGCACGTTCTGCACCCGGCCGAGGTACACGTTGCCGATCAGCGAGACCTGCTCCTCCTGGGCGACGTAGTGCTCGACCAGGACGTTGTCCTCGGAGACGGCGATCTGGGTCAGGTCGCCGCGGGCGCGGATCACCATCGTCCGCTCGACCGACTCGCGCCGGGCCAGGAACTCGGCCTCGCTGACGATCGGCGCGCGGCGGCGACCGGCGGCCCGGCCCTCGCGGCGGCGCTGCTTCTTCGCCTCCAGCCGGGTCGAGCCCTCGACCGCGGTGATCTCGTTCGAGGTGTTCTTGCTGCGCGGCTCGCGGACCCGGACGACGGTCTCCTCGGGGTCGTCCGGCGCGGAACCGCCGTCCTCACCCTTGCGGCGGCGGCGCCGGCGACGGCGGCGGGACGAGGCACCGGAGCCCTCGTCGTCGGACTCGCCGGCCTGGTCGCTGTCGTCCGCGTCGTCGCTCTGGTCGTCGGACTCGTCGGAGTCCTCGTCGGCCTCGTCCGCGCTGTCGTCGGAACCGTCGGCGTCACCGGCCTTGCGGCGGCGACGGCCACCGCGGCGACGGCGGCGGCGCCGGGTGCCCTCGCCGCCCTCGTCGTCGCCGTTCTCGTCGGCTTCGGCGCTCTGGTCCTCGTCGGTGTCGTCGGCCTCGGTCTCGCGGGCCTGCTCGAGCACCGGCTCGGCGCGGTCCGCGGCGACCTCTTCGGCGTCCCGGCCACGACGGCTCCGGCGGCGACGGCTGCCACCGCTCGGCTGCTCGTCCGCCACTTCGGTGGTCTCGCTCGTCTGGACGTCGGCCGTCTTGGTCTCAGCCTGGACGCTCTCGGTCTCGGCAGCCTCGGCGGCGCGCTCGGCAGCCGTCGACCGACGCCGCGTACGACGCCCGCTCGGTGCCGCGGGTGCCTCGTCCTGGGTGCCGGTGGCCGGCGTGGCCTCGACCGGGCTCGTCGCCGCGGCCTGAGCAGGCACCTCAACCGGCGCCTGGAACAACACAGCAGCCGCGGCAGGAGCCCGCCGACGCGTACGCCGGGTGCTGCCCTCAGCCGGGGCATCGCCGGCTTCGCCGCCTCGCTCCGTGGAAGAGGTGCGGGCGGAGGAGCCCGCCTCCCCCGAAGCGCCTGCGGCGGCTGCCTCGGCGGCAGCGGCCTCGGCGGCGGCTAGCTCTTCCTCGGTCAGTTCTTCCTCGGCGGAGGCGACGGGGCCGTCCGTGAGGGGTGAATCCGGGGTCAGCAGGTCCGGCTGCGGCGCTGCGGCGGACTTCTTGCTGGTGCGCTTCCGGGTGGTCTTCCTCGCCGGCGCCGGGGTCTCGGCCGGGCCGTCGACCAACTGCGACTGGTCGGACAGCGAGTCGCCTGCCTGCGCGCCGTCGCCGCTGCTGTCCAGGAGGCTGTCCTGGGCGGTGTTCCGGCTCGCGGCCGCCTTCTTGGCCGGTCGCTTGGCGGCGGTCTTCTTGACCGTGCGCTTGGCGGCCGTCTTCTTCGCCGGAGCAGGCGCCGGGTCGGCGGACTCGGCGTCGGACTGAGTACTCACGGCCTGGGTGCTGACGGCGGCCTCGACCGGGGCGTCAGCGGGGGCGGCCTGCGCGGCGGACTTCTTGGTGGTGCGCTTGCGCGTGGTGGCCGTCTTCTTGGCTGCCTTCCTGGCAGTCCTGGGGGCGGTGGCAGCCGGGTCGGCTGCTTCGGTGGTGTTCGGCTCGTTTTCGAGCATGCGGTGCGGGTCTCCTCAGGCCTTCCGGCGCATCCCGGGACCCCTGTCACGGGTCCGGCGCGGCCAGAAAGCGGTCTCGGTCTCGCCGCTCCCGGCAGTGCTGCCCGGTACGGCGGAAGCCTTCTGGATCCGCTCCCCCGCGCTCGTCAGGGCGCAGATGGAGCGGCGGCGTCGCCCTCCGCTACATGCGTCTGGTGGTCGACCGCCTGGCCGGTCGCGGTCGCCTGGGTGGCGTCGCGGTCACGAGCGAGCGGATCGTCCACAGTGCCGGTGGCCGCGATGAGCGGGCCCTGGGCGAGCCTGGTCAGAAGAGCCGGGCCCGTCACCGGAAGCGTCGCTACTTCGAGCACGCCGGCGAGAACGTCGTCGGGTCTCACGGCCGGGGTTCCGTGCCGTAACACCACTTGCAGTATCGCACACGTCGCAACCGGCGCCGGTTCACTGCCGACCGCGAGTCGGAGAACGGCGTCCCGACAGTCGAACGAGCGAAGCCCCCGTTTGGTCATGCGCTCGACCATGATTTCCTCCCGGGCGAGGAACCCGGCGACGGCTTCCTCGGCCACGGCCGGATCGACGCCTGGCAACGCGATGAGCCACTCGCTCGCCTCGAGCCGGTCGGCCAGCGAGCCGGCACCCGCGGTGACCACCTCGAGGATGTCGAGGCCGGGCGGCAGCGCCTCGTCGAGGTCCGCCCGCACCTGCTCGGGGTCACGCTCGTGTGTGAGGGATATCTCCAGATACTCCGCCTCGGAGGCTGCCCCGGTCGGCGCGGCGCCGGCGTACGAGATCTTCGGGTGCGGGCTGAAGCCGTGCGAGAACGCGACCGGGAGGTCGGCGCGCCGCACGGCCCGCTCGAACGCGCGCTGGAAGTCGCGGTGCGAGGTGAACCGGAGCCGCCCGCGCTTGGCGAAGCGCACACGCAACTTCTGCACAGCCGGAAGCTGCTGGGACGGCGGAGCCTGAACTGGTGCCACCCCACCATTCTGGCAGCTAGCCCCCGCCGACCCCACATCCCCGGTCGATTAACTGGAACCGCTGTTCCGGTTAAGGCGGGAGTGGAGGCCCAGTGCTCAAGCAGTTCAGCCGGCGCGGCGGCGCGGGTGCCGGGCGGGCGGGCGCGGCGGCGCGGCGGCGCGGGACGGGTGGTTACGGTTGGGCGCTGGATTTGCCGGTCAGGACCAGGGCCCAGGCGAGCAGGCCGAAGGCGGTCGTGCTCAGGAGGACTCGGACCAGGTTGAAGGCGCGCCAGCGGCTCTCGTCGAAGGCGGCGCGGGCGGCGGTGACGTCGATCGTGTCCGGGTCGCCGGCCGCCTTGAGCGCGTCGTTCATCGGTACGTTCACCGCGATCGTGATGATCACCGTGGCCAGGTAGAGCACGAAGGCGACCGCGATCCACGGCAGCGCCTTCTCCTTCAGTTGCGCCAGGCCGGCGACCAGCGTGAAGACCAGCGCCCCGAGGAACCCGAGCAGCATGAAGAGCGGATTGACGATCGCCCGGTCGACCGCCTGGAACGCGCCGACGAAGGTCTTGTCGTCCGTCTTGGCCAGCCCGGGCATGAACGCGTTCGCATAGATCCCGAACACCCCGGCGACCAGCCCCATCGAGATCGTCGCCGCCATCAGGCTGGCGATCCGCAGTCCGTTCATCGCACCCCTCTCGAGCCGAGAGCTTCCCGCTCCCCAGGCGGAAAGCTATCCGACTCGGAGTGCCACGGACCTGTCATTTGGCTAGAGGCGCGCGCACTGCCCCGATCGTGGGCCGGTGACCTGGTTCGGCGCCTCCAGGTTCACCGGTACGGCGGCGTTCGCCGAGCAGGCCAGCGGCCCGTTCACGGTGTTCCCAGCCAGTACTACGGGCTCAGCCGTGCCGGCGCGGACCACGGAGACCGGACCGGTGATGGTGGAGCCGACCAGGACAGCGCTGCGGGTGACTCCGTCGAGCGTCACCGGGCCGTACACCGTCGTTCTGAGCAGGTGCAGATCCGCGGCCTTGGTGGCGTTCACCGGGCCGGAGATCCGGGAGTCGGTGGCAACCAACGAGGCGCCGGCGCCGATCGAGACGGGACCGTTGACCGTCGCACCCACCAGGCAGGTGACGCCGGAACCGACCACCAGCGGGGCGTTCACGGTGCCGTTGATCGTCCGGGTGCAAGCCGGGGCCGGGCGCAACAACGTGACGGCGAACTGGCTTGCGGCGCCGATGTTGCCGGAGGCATCGATACCGCGGTACTCGATCTTGTGCCGGCCGTAGCCGGGTGGGACGTCGTCCCACGGGACCACTCGGGGGACGCCCAGCTTGCCGTAGACGAGTTGGTCGATCGCGGTGCCCTCGGCGGTGAACTTGAACGGGGCGTTCGCGTCGGTGGGCCAGCCGTAGTAGTTGTACCAACCGTCACCGTTCACGCGGAACTCCGGGACGACGTAGCCGGGGCTGTCGTCGGTGGCCTTCAGGCCCATCGTGAAGGCTTCGTTGTAGATGTACTCCGGACCGGTCGGCTTCTGGATCTTCAGAAGTGGTTTGGAGAGGGTTGATTCCACTGTTGGCTCGACGCCGTCGATCTGCCAGGTGAGGGTGTCGGTGCCGACTGTGGCGGTCAGCGTGTGTGATCCGGTCAAGTTGAGCGGGGCGAGGGGGAGGTCGCGGTCGTTCCCCTGGTTGGGGACGACTGTGCCGTCAAGGCGCCACTCGACGGCCGGCTGGGCGGAGTCGGACTGGGTCGTCTCGACGTAGACCACCTCGTCGGCGTTGACCGGGTGTTCGGTGGCGGTCGAGGTGGTGAAGGTTGCCGATTCATCAGATGTCGACGCAGTCAACGCTGTGTTCACCGTCCACGTGCGGGTGGCGGTCAAGGCGGTGGAGGCTCGGACGGCCGGGTCGCGGACGAAGTCTGTGGGGTCGACGATTTTGGCTGTGAGGGTGTGGGGGCCGGGGGTGAGGGTCAGGGAGCTCAGGTCTACGAAGCGTTGGTTGGCGGTGGGGAGCGGGGTGCCGTCGAGGGTCCAGGTGACGGTCAGTTCGTGGCTGGCGGGGTGGAGGGTTTGGAGCCAGACGACCTGGTTCGCGGCGACCTCGCCGGGTGGAGTACTGGACTGGAACAACGTGGCTCGGGAGGAGATGCGCTGGGTCATCCGTTCGCGGGAGACCTGGTCGAAGTAGTAGCCGAGGACCTTCATCATCGAGTGCTTGCTCGGGCGCCAGATGCCGGTTCCGGCGTACATGCCGGCCTCGTAGCGGGCGATCGTGCCGCCGGACTCGGACGGCTCCCCCAGCCAGCGGAACCACTTCTTCTGCTGGTCGAGCATCTGCTGCTCGGTGAGCAGGGTGTGGTGGATGGAGCTCGGCTCCGGTCCCTCGTACGGCGCTCCGCGCTCGCCGCGGGCGTAGTAGTCGTACTCGTCCTGGAGCCCGCCGAGTGAGTGACCGAGCTCGTGCGGGGTGATCAGGGCGGACAGGGCGTTGCCGCCCGAGGCGGTGGCGTAGCTGCCGCCCGCGCCGCCGTACGTGTCGCTGTTGCCGATGGCAAGAATCTGCCGGTTGGCGGAGGTGGTGCCGGGGACGAGGTCGGCGTACTGCGCGGCGGCGGTCGAGCTGACTGTCAGCAGGCGCTGGACGCTGTTCGGGTTGCAGCCGCCCCAGAAGCCCATCTGGAGCGGGGTGTCGACCTTCGGCGAGGTCAGGTTCGGGTCGCAGTCGACGCCGCTCTCGGGCGAGGCGATCTCGATGGCGTAGACGTTGAGGTAGTTCCGGTACGACTTGAACGGCTCGATGCTCCAGAGCACGTTCAGGTGCTTGTCCACCTGCTCGCGGAACTTCGGCAGGTCGGCGGAGGTGTAGCCGTCACCCATCACCACGAGGTTGAACCGCGACGCCGCGGGGCCGGTCACCTGCAGAGGCACAACGGTTGCGCCGGCCGCCGCGGCCGAAGCAGCGGCGACTGCGTCGGTGGCGGCTGTGTCGGTGGCGGCTGCTGCTAGTGGTAGGCCGGTTAAGGCTGCGGCGGCGACGGCTAGCACGGCGGTCAGTCGCCGGGCTTTCGTCCTGGTCTCGAATCCCGTCCTCACAACGGTGCCCCTCCCGCGTCCAGCGCCCCCGCTGTGGCCCCGGTGGTGGGCCCCGCCGTGAGAAGCCTACGAACGACCGGGCGGAATTGTCAGCGGTTCCCGCGTGCCGACTTGCGGTGCGAGCGGCGCGCGGGCCGGGGGTCGTACGGCATCATGAGGGCTCGGGGAAACGTGAGGAAAGGACATCGATGACGGAACCGGCGCAGTCGCTGCCGCCAGAGCCGGAGCGGGTGCTCCCGGTCGACGACACCGGCGACGGTGATGGCAAGGGCATCTACTGGGTGCTGAAGAACGTGCTGATCGGTCCCCCGGTCCGGCGCGTCTTCCGGCCGAAGGTGGAGGGCGCGGAGCACCTCCCGGCGCACGGACCGGCGATCATCGCCAGCAACCACCTGTCCTACGCGGACTGGATCTTCATGCCGCTCGTAGTGCGCCGCCGGGTCACCTTCGTCGCCAAGTCCGACTACTTCACCGGTGCCGGGATCAAGGGCCGGTTCCAGCGCGGTTTCTTCAAGGGCACCGGCCAGGTCCCGATCGACCGGTCGGGCGGTTCGGCCTCCGAGGGCGCGATCCGGGCCGGCATGAAGGTGCTGGAGCGCGGCGAACTGTTCGGCATCTACCCCGAGGGCACCCGCTCACACGACGGCAAGCTCTACAAGGGCCGCACCGGCGTCGCCCGGCTGGCGCTGGAGGCGAGGGTGCCGGTGATCCCGTGCGGGGTGATCGGCACCGACGTGGTCGCGCCGCCCGGCAAGGTGGTCGCCTCGGTCGCCTCCCCGACGATCAAGTTCGGCGAGCCGCTGGACTTCAGCCGGTACGAGGGGATGGAGGGCGACCGGCTGATCCTGCGGGCCGTCACCGACGAGATCATGTACAAGATCATGGAGCTTTCCGGCCAGGAGTACGTCGACATGTACGCCACCAAGGCCAAGCAACTCGAGGGCCGGGCGACCACCGGCGCACCCAAGAAAGTCCGTAAGACGGACACCTGATCCAGGGGATGAGACGTGGCGCTAGGCTGGGAAACCGTGGACGGACCGATCGCTTACCAGGGTGAGCCCGGCGCCAATTCGGCGATGGCCTGCACCGAGATGTTCCCCGACCGCGAGCAGCTGCCCTCTACGACGTTCGAGGACGCGCTCGAGGCGGTCAGCACCGGCCGCGCCGGGCTGGCGATGATCCCGGTCGACAACTCGATCGCCGGCCGGGTCGCCGACATCCACCACCTGCTGCCGGACTCCGGGCTGCACATCATCGGCGAGTTCTTCCTGCCGATCCACTTCCAGCTGATGGCCACCCCGGGCACCTCGATCGAGGCGATCAAGACGGTCCGGAGCCACGTGCACGCGCTCGGCCAGTGCCGCAAGATCATCCGCGAGCACGGCTGGGCGACGATCGTCGCCGACGACACCGCCGGGGCCGCCCGCGAGGTGTCGGAGCTGAACGACCCCACCGTCGCCTCGCTGTCGCCGGTGGCCGCCGCCGGCCTGTACGGGCTGGACATCCTGGCCGAGGACGTCGAGGACGCGCACCACAACACCACCCGGTTCCTGGTCCTGTCCCGCGAGCCGCACGTGCCGCCGGTGGGCTCGGGGCCGGTCATCACCAGCTTCGTGTACCGCGTCCGCAACGTGCCCGCCGCGCTCTACAAGGCGATGGGCGGCTTCGCGACGAACGGCGTCAACATGACCAAGCTGGAGAGCTACCAGCTCGGCGGTTCGTTCTTCGCGACCCAGTTCTACGCCGACGTGGAGGGCCACCCGGAGGACCCGCACGTGGCTCTGGCGCTGGAGGAGCTCGCCTTCTTCTCGGTCGAGGTCCGCCTGCTCGGCGTCTACCCGGCCCACCCGTTCCGCGACCAGATCGCCGAACCGGCCGCCAACCGCGCCCTGCGCCCGCATCACTGACCCGTGAATCCACCGGCGGATCGGTGCAGCCGTGACATAGGGTCGCGAGGTGCAGATCGTGACGGTGGACGGCCGGGACAGAGCGACGTTCGAGCAGTTCTTCGAGCTCCGGGACGCGGTGCGGCGGGAGAGTGAGTTCCCCGCCGGCTTGGGACTCGAGGAGTCACTTGTGCTCTTCACCGGCGAGCACTCCGCCATGCGGGTCGACGGGCTCGGGCTGGTCGATGGTGACACCTGGCTCGGGATCGCCTGGCTCGACTGGTGGTTGCAGGAGAACACGCACGTCGTGGAGGTCGAGCTCGCCGTCGCCGCGCAGTACCGGCGTACGGGGGTGGGCAGCCGGCTGCTCGAAGCTGTCGCGGAGCTCGCCCGGAAGGACGGACGGCGGTTGCTGTCGGGCTCAGCGCTCGGTGATGCGACAACCGGAGAAAGCGCCGGTACTGCGTTCGCCGCCGCCCGCGGGTTCGTCCGCAAGCACGTTGACCTCCACCAGGTGCTCGAGCTGCCGTTGTCGGCCGAGCGGCTGGACGAGCTGGACCAGCCGGTCGCCGGGTACGAGATCATCCAGTGGCGCGAGCACGCCCCCGAGGAGTGGCTCGAGCAGTTCGCCGAGGCGCTGAGCGCGATGACCGTGGACGTGCCGACCGGGGAGCTCGACCACGACCCGATCACCTGGACCACCGAGCGGGTCCGCGAGGCCGAGGCCCTGCGGATCAAGCAGGGCCGGTTCAGCTTCACCACCGTCGCGGTCGACGCCGACGGACAGCTGGCGGCGTACACGCAGATGGGCGGCTCGGCCGCGAACCCCGACCGGCTCTACCAGTGGGACACGTTCGTCCGTCCGGAACACCGCGGCCGGCGGCTTGGGATGGCCGTCAAGGTGCCCAACTTCCGCGCGCTCCAGGCCGAACTCGACCACCCGGCGGTCCTGCACACCTGGAATGCCCCGACGAACACCCCGATGATCGCCGTGAACGTCCACCTCGGCTTCCGTCCGGTCGCCCAGCGCACCGACTGGGAGCTGGAGCTCTAGAGATAGGTCCAGTCCGGAAAGGTGGTCGACAGCACTGCCTTGAACCCGGACCAGTCGGGATCGCGGCGCTCGGGATCAAGCGGGTCGGGGTAGCCGCCGACGAGGCGGTAGCCCCACCGGAAGGCCGCGATCGGTTCGAGCACGCGGGTGTTGATGACGTCCGGCACGACCACCAGGAAGGTGTCCGCGCGCCACTCGCCGTCGGGGCGGCCCGGATCGGCCGGGGCGTGGAAGAACGTGGGCAGGTGGCCGTACGCGTACAGCGGTCCCGCATCCGCGAGAAACGGGAACCCGTCGACCACGACCGCCGTACTGCCGGTCGCCGCGTCCGTGGACGTGACCAGCTGGACCCAGCCCATGATCGCGTTGAGGCCCTGCCCGTGGTAGCGCAGCGTCGCAGTACAGATCGGGAAGCCGCGGAAGGCTTCCGCGTTCAGGTCGGGAACGACCAGTTGATGACCCGAGGCCCACGGGTCGTCGTTGGCGAGCACGCGGATGTTGACCAGGCCGCGGTGCCCCCGGGTCTCGAACGGTACGGACAGCTCTCTTCTCATCCACCCCTCCTGACGCCATTCTCCAACGTGGGCAAAGGAATCGATGGAAACCGGCTACCGGGTCCCACGGGGTTGTGCACCGGCGGTGACGAGAGGAAGGTGGAACCGAGCAGCGTCTTGGGGGCAGCCTGTTCGGTGGGGGAAGCCGGTCGACGCCGGCTTCGGCTGATACGTGGGTCTGGGGGATCTGGGAAGCGTCTCGGTCCGGGACCAGTGGCACGCGCGGGGTGCGCCGCGGTTGGTTCCGTCCTGCTTGATCGCCCCTGCACTCGCAAGGGGGAGAAATGCCGAGGAAGGCCAACGGGAGAGCGGACAAGACCCATCGGGTCACCGGCGACCAGATGCCGGGCGGCGCGATGCCGACGAGCAGCGGAGCGTCGTCGAACGGGATGCCCGGCATGCCGTCGGGAAACGCCATGTCATCAGCCTCGACCGGACCAGCGATGGGCATGGGCGGTTCGCCGGGTCCGGGAGGCTCGGCGATGACCGGCAGTGGGTCCGGGATGGGGATGGATCGGGGGGTCGAACAACCCTCGCGGCGTCAGTGCGGCGTGATGGACGTGCACCGCCGGTTGCTGTCCACCTCACCGGAGTACGTGGCGGCCAGGTCCGCCCTGGAGAACGCGACGACGCAGTACGTGGCCCGCCAGCAACGTTTTGCCGGTATCGCGCGGATCCCGGTGGTGGTCCACATCCTCTGGAACACCGCCGCGCAGAACATCTCGCAGGCGCAGATCGACAGCCAGATCGAGGTCCTGAACCGGGACTTCCGCGCCACCAACACCGACCTCGGGATCGTCCCCGCGCCGTTCACCGGCCTGGTCGCGGACTCCCGGATCGAGTTCTACCTGGCCACCGAGGACCCGGCCGGCAACCCGACGGACGGGGTCACCCGGACCCAGACGACCAGGACCTCGTTCAGTACCGATGACGCGATCAAGTCGTCGGCCAGCGGCGGGATCGACCCGTGGCCGACCGACCGGTACCTGAACATGTGGGTGGGCCAACTCAGCGGCGGACTGCTCGGCTACGCGCAGTTCCCCGGCGGTCCGGCGGAGACCGACGGCGTCGTCATCCTGCACAGCGGATTCGGTACGACGGGAACGGCCGCGGCGCCGTTCGACCTGGGCCGGACCACCACGCACGAGATCGGCCACTACCTGAACCTGTTCCACATCTGGGGCGACGACGGCACCGGGTGCAGCGGCAGTGACGAGGTCGCGGACACGCCGAACCAGGGCGGCCCGAACTTCGGCGTACCGACGTTCCCGAAACTGTCCTGCAACAACGGGCCGAACGGTGACCTGTGGGTCAACTACATGGACTACACCGACGACCGCGGCATGGTGATGTTCACGAACGACCAGGTGGCCCGGATGGAGGCCTGCCTGGACACCGTCCGCAGCAGCCTGCCCGACTTCTCCGGGTCGGGAGCCGGTACGCCGACGCCGGCCGGACCGGTGGTCTCGTGGGACTCCGGCCGGCTGGACGCGTTCGTCCTCGGGACGGACTCGGCGATGTATCACAAGTGGTGGGACGGATCCGCGTGGGGACCGTCCGCCGGCGGTTACGAATACATGGGTGGGATCTGCATGAGTGCTCCTGAAGTCGCGTCCTGGGGCCCGAACCGGCTGGACGCGTTCGTGCTCGGAACCGACCACGGGCTCTACCACAAGTGGTGGGACGGATCCGCCTGGGCGCCGTCGGACACCGGCTACGAAGCCCTCGGCGGCATCTGTATGAGCCCGCCGCGGGTGGCGACCTGGGGTCCGGACCGGCTGGACGCGTTCGTGCTCGGCACCGACCGCGCGCTCTACCACAAGTGGTGGGACGGCTCGCAGTGGAACGGGTTCGAGTACCTCGGCGGGATCTGCATGAGCGAGCCCGAAGTAGTTGCCTGGGGCCCGGATCGGCTGGACGTGTTCGTGCTCGGCACGGACAACGCGGTCTACCACAAGTGGTGGGACGGCAGCCAGTGGAACGGGTTCGAGTACCTCGGCGGGGTCTGCGCCGGGCCGCCGACCGCCGTCGCCTGGGGCCCGGACCGGCTCGACCTGTTCGTCATCGGCACCGACTCCGCGCTGTACCACAAGTGGTTCGACGGGACGTCGTGGTCGACGGACTGGGAGAACCTCGGCGGCATCTGCACCAGCGCGCCGTCGGTGGTCTCGTGGGGTCCGGACCGGCTCGACGTGTTCGTGCTCGGCACCGACTCGGCGCTCTACCACAAGTGGTGGGACGGCAGTCAGTGGAACGGGTTCGAGTACATGGGCGGCATCTGCAAGGACGAGCCACGGGTGACCTCGTGGGCGTCCGATCGGCTGGACGTCTTCGTGATCGGTACTGACGGCGGGCTCTACCACAAGTGGTGGGACGGGAGCGCCTGGGGACCTTCGATCACGGACTACGAACCGCTCGGCGGGGTGATCAGCGATTTCAAGTTGGACCAGCCGGCGCCGGACATGATGCCCGAGCAGATGCCGTCCTCGATCGAGAAGGAGATGCCGATCTGAACACGCAGGCTCCGCTGGGGCGGTGGACGCACTCCTTCGAGGAGGACCACGACGGTGTGACCGTCTACCGCCGCGACGACTTCACCTTCCCGCCGGCCCGCGGCCGGCGGGGGGTGGAGTTCCGCCCGGACGGAACCTTCGTCGAACTTCAGATCGGCCGCGGCGACGCGCCGGAACCATCAGACACCGGCCGCTGGGCCACAGCCGGAACCCTCACCCGAACCTCCCCAACGACCGACGCGGGCATGCCGGGCGGCTCGGCTGCGGTTGCCGGGAAGGTTGTGCGGGTGGAGCCGGATCGGCTCGAGATTGTGTGGGAGTGAGATGGGCTCAACACCTGTTCGATATCTGGTCGTGCCGACGGCTGACGCGGCGGACGGCGCCAAGTCGGCCCGGTTCGGCGACAAGACGATTCTCTGGGTTCCGGCCGAGCAACACCTCGGCCGGGCCTCCCGGACCGCGCCCGGCCTGCTGCTGGTGACACAGGTCGGGCGAAGCTTCCAAGACGAGTTCCCCGACGTCACGCCGCTGTTGGATCACGGACGCCACCTGGTGATCTCCACCGCGGACAAACCAGCCAGACGACGCTCGAACCACTGCTGGCGGATGGAACCGCTCCGCCCCGACACCACCGTCGTCGACATCGCCTCCGCCCCGCCGGCGCGGGTCGACCCGCAGGTGACGAATCTGCTCAGCCAGTTGTCGCCGACGTCGTACCAGGCTGATCTGACCTGGTTGGCGAGTCTGTCGACCCGGCACTCGCTGAGTGCGTCCTTCACCACCGCGGTCGACTTCGCCGCCGCCCGAATGGTTGCCCTCGGCTACGCCGTCACCCGTACTGCGATCGCGGTCGGCTCGGGCCGCTCGGAGAACCTGATCGGCGATCGTCCCGGTACCGGGACGGGGCCACGCGGGCTCGTACTGATCACCGCGCACCTGGATTCGATCAACCTCGCGGGTGGTCCCAGCGGCAGTGCACCCGGCGCCGACGACAACGGGAGCGGGTCGGCCGGAGTACTGGAACTGGGGCGAGTGCTGGCCGGGCGGACGTGGGAGCACGACGTACGGCTGATCCTGTTCGGCGGTGAGGAACAAGGCCTGTTCGGAAGCAAGCAGTACGTCGCCGCGCTGCCGGCTGCCGAGCGGGGGCGGATCCGCGCGGTGCTCAACATGGACATGATCGCCTCGAAGAACTCGGCCGTTCCGACCGTGATGCTGGAAGGCGCTTCGCTGTCCTCGGGACAGATCGCCGACCTGGCCACGGCGGCCGCGACGTACACGGGACTGAAGGTGGAGACCTCGCTGAACCCGTTCGCCAGCGACCACGTGCCGTTCATCAACGCGGGCATTCCCGCCGTGCTGACGATCGAGGGAGCCGACAGCGCCAACGGTCACATCCACTCGGCCAACGACACCCTCAACTTCCTCGACTGGTCGCTGGCGGCCGAGATCCTCCGGATGAACGCGGCTGCCCTGGCCGGCTGGCTGGGGCTGACGGCGGCGGCCGACGCCCGGCCCCGCCCGGCGGGATCGGTGGTGTCGTGGGGTCCTGGACGGTTGGACGTCTTCGTTCGCGGCACTGATGCGGCGATGCATCACAAGTCCTGGGACGGGCACGCCTGGCACGACTACGAGTCGCTCGGAGGTGTCATAAGCTAACTTCAGTGACTCATCTGGAGTGGAGTGGCTGCCTGAACGCCCGCGATCTCGGCGGATTACCGACCCGGTACGGCGTGGCGACGCGCGCCGCCACCGTGATCCGGACGGATTCCCTGCACCGACTGGATTCTGACGGCCTGGCCGCCTTCAAGGCCGTGGACGCCGGACTGGTGCTCGACCTGCGCTCGGACTGGGAGATGGACGAGCCCCATCCGCTCGACGGCCAGTCGTCGTACCGGCGGATTCCCTGGATCGACCCGGTCCGCGAGGCCGACCGGGTGCCGGCTGACGAGCCGTTGATGGCGGACATCTACCGCGGCAGCCTGGATCGGAACCAGGGGCAGATCCTGCAGGTCCTCCGGGCTCTGGCCGAGGCACCGGCCGATGCTCCGGTCGTGGTGCACTGCCGCTCGGGCAAGGACCGTACCGGGCTGCTCGTCGCGTTACTGCTCGACCTCGTCGGCGTACCGCGAGAGGCGATCGCGGCCGACTACGCGATCAGCGAGCATCGACTGGGAATCCTTGCCGTGTTGGAGAATCACCCCGGTACTGCGGAAGAACGCGTCGCGGCGGAGATCCTGTCGAGGACCCTGCCGGAGACGATCCTGGACTCCTTGGAGCACGTCGATCAGCGGTACGGCGGAGTACGGGCTTATCTGGAAACGTGTGGGCTGACCGCTGAGGAGATCCATCGGCTGGAGTTGCGGCTGGTGGAGACGTCGATCCGGGCCGTGGTGTTCGACTTCGACGGCCTGCTGATGGACACCGAGACCACGCTGGTGGAGAGCTGGCGGTCCGAGTGGCAGTGGCACGGTCTCGAACTCGATGTGGAGGACGGGTTCTTCCCGGGGCACGGCGGTGACTGGGGCGAGATGCACTACGCCCAACTGGCCGCGGCGGTCGGACCGGGGTACGACCGGGAGAAGAGCCACACCCGCCGGCTCGCCCATCGCGACGAGCTGCATCGAACGTTGGACTTCCGGCCCGGGATCCGCTCCTGGCTGCGGGAAGCTCGCACGCTCGGCCTGAAGGTCGCGATCGCCAGCAGTTCAGCCCGGCCCTGGGTGGTCGGGCATCTCGAGCGGGTCGGCGCGCTCGGGTTGTTCGATCTGGTGGTGACGGGTGACGAGGTCTCCGCGCACAAGCCGGACCCGGAGATCTACCTGCTCGCCCTCTCCCGCCTGGGGCTGCCCGGCAGCGCGACTGTGGCTGTCGAAGACACCGCGCACGGCGTTGCTGCCGCTGCCGCCGCCGGGATGGCGACCATCGGGATCCCGAATCCCTTCGTGAAGCCGGCAGCACTCTCAGCAGCCGATCTGGTCCTCTCCAGCGCTGCCGACCTCCCGCTCGGCGGGGCCGTGCTGACGGCGTTCGCCAACCGTTGACGGGAACCTCGCGACGGCCGTGACGCGCTGACGGGTGCCCAGCACTGCCCTTCTTCGGTTAAGTTGGGCACGAGCGGGCACGCCGGGGGGCGTTTGGGGCTGGGGAGAGGACCCTGCGATGACGGTATTCCTGTTACTCGCGGCAGCCGGGTTCAGCATTGCCGGGCTGGTCACGGACAACCGGAGCATGCTCAACGTCGGCCTGGTGATCTGGGCGGTCGGGCTGCTGTCGGCGGCGGTGGGCTGGTTGCTGCGCCGGGGGCGGCACAAGTTCGGGTCGATCGAGGAGGCCCAGGCGGCGGCCGAGGCGGGTGATCCGCGGGCGATGCGGCTGCTGGCGCTGACGGCCAAGGTCAACGGCGACACCGACCGGGCCGAGCAGTTGCTGCTGGCGGCGATCGACCGCGGTGACGTCGAGTCGATGTGGGAGATGGGCCGGCTGGTCGAGGACCGCGACGGGCTGGAAGCCTGCGAGCCGTGGTTCCGGATGGCCGCCGAGAACGGCCACTTCGTCGCCAAACGCTTCTTCCGCCGCGGCAGCGCGCTGAACCCGGACGGAAGCAACCCGCTGTAGAACCCTGCCGTCAGGGCAGGGCTGCTGGCGTCAGACCACCGAGAGCGGGAGCAACTTCTTGCCGGTGGGGCCGATCTGGATCTCGGTGCCCATCTGCGGGCAGACGCCGCAGTCGAAGCACGGGGTCCAGCGGCAGTCCTCGACCTCGATCGCGCCGTCCTCCTCGAGCGCGTCCTGCCAGTCCTCCCAGAGCCAGTCGCGGTCCAGCCCGGCGTCCAGGTGGTCCCACGGCAGCACCTCGGCGTACTCGCGTTCGCGGGTGGTGTACCAGGCCAGGTCCACCGGCTCGTCGGCCAGCGCCTTCTCGGCGGCGGCGACCCAGCGCTCGTACGAGAAGTGCTCGCTCCAGCCGTCGAACCGGCCGCCCTCGCGCCAGACCTGCTCGATGATCCGGCCGACCCGGCGATCGCCGCGGCTGAGCAGTCCCTCGATGATGCCGGGCTTGCCGTCGTGGTACCGGAAGCCGATCGCCTTCGCGTACTTCTTCTCCGACCGGATCGCGGCACCGAGCTTCGCCAGCCGCGCGTCGGTCTCCTCGACCCCCAACTGCGAGGCCCACTGGAACGGCGTGTGCGGCTTCGGCACGAACCCGCCGATCGACACGGTGCAACGGATGTCGTTGCGCCCGGACACCTCGCGGCCGGTGGCGATGACGCGCTTGGCCAGGTCGGCGATCGCGAGCACGTCCTCGTCGGTCTCGGTCGGCAGACCGCACATGAAGTACAGCTTCACCTGCCGCCAGCCGTGGCTGTACGCCGCCGCGACGGTGCGGATCAGGTCCTCCTCGCTGACCATCTTGTTGATCACCTTGCGCATCCGGTCCGAGCCGCCCTCGGGGGCGAAGGTCAGACCGCTGCGCCGGCCGTTGCGGGAGAACTCGTTGGCCAGCGTGATGTTGAACGCGTCGACCCTTGTCGAAGGCAACGACAGCGAGACGTTGCTGCCCTCGTACCGGTCACCGAGGCCCTTGGCGACCTCGGCGATCTCGCTGTGGTCGGCGGACGACAGGCTGAGCAGCCCGACCTCCTCGAAGCCGGACTGCTTGAGGCCGTTCTCGACCATGTCGCCGATCGTGGTGATGCTGCGCTCCCGGACCGGGCGGGTGATCATCCCGGCCTGGCAGAACCGGCAGCCGCGGGTGCAGCCGCGGAAGATCTCCACGGAGTACCGCTCGTGCACGGTCTCGGCCAGCGGCACCAGCGGCTTCTTCGGGTACGGCCAGGCGTCCAGGTCCATCACGGTGTGCTTGGCGGTCCGCCACGGCACGCCCGGCTTGTTCGGCGCGACCCGCTTGATCCGGCCGTCGTCGAGGTAGTCCACGCTGAAGAACTTGGGGATGTAGACGCCACCGGTGGACGCGAGCCGGTGCAGCACCTCGTCGCGACCGCCCGGGCTGCCCTCTTCCTTCCACTCCCGGATCACCTCGGAGATCGCGAGCACGATCTCCTCACCGTCACCGAGCACCGCCGCGTCGATGAAGTCCGCGATCGGCTCGGGGTTGAACGCGGCGTGCCCGCCGGCCAGCACGATCGGGTCCTCGTCGCCGCGGTCCACGGCGTACAGCGGGATCCCGGCCAGGTCGAGCGCGGTCAGCATGTTCGTGTACCCGAGCTCGGTGGAGAACGACAGCCCGAACACGTCGAACGCCCGCACCGGCCGGTGACTGTCGAGGGTGAACTGCGGGATGGGGCCAAGCGCATCACCTTCGCGCATGACTTTCTCCATGTCGGGCCAGACCGAGTACGTCCGCTCCGCGAGGGTGTGCTCCCGCTCGTTGAGCACTTCGTACAGGATCTGAACACCCTGGTTCGGCAACCCGACCTCGTACGCGTCCGGGTACATCAGCGCCCACCGGACACTGACCGAGTCCCAGTCCTTGCTGACCGAGTTGAGCTCACCGCCCACATACTGGATCGGCTTCTGCACACCCGGCAGCAGCGGTTCCAGGCGCGGGAACAAGGATTCAACAGTCATCACAGAACTTCCAGATCAGAGGTCAGAGCGCCTACCAGCCTAACGCCGACGCTCGACCTCCCAGAACGTCAGGTGCGTACCAGCCCGCGGTCGGCCAGGAACGCACGCCACTCGACGTCCTGCTCCGGGGTGAAGCACTCCTTGGGGATGGTGGTCGAGGCCGCGCCGGGGATGCGGAAGATCCACGCGTCGGAGGCCTCCCGGACCTTCGTCACTCCCGCCCAGGTGAACCGGAGCGTGCTGATCGCGGTCGTGACTCCGATTCCCTCGTCGGTCAGCGTGTAGGTGTAGACGGATCCGTACGTCTTGCCCTGCCGGTGCCTGACGAACCCGAGAAACTCGGGAAAGAGCACGAAAACCAGGCCGAGGACGAGCAGCGCGGCGTCCCACGCCGCGAGGCCCCAGAGGAGGTAGCCGACACCGGCGAGCCTGAACAGCAGCCCGAACCAGTGCATGACGTGCCGAGCATTCCGCATCCGCTGGGTGAGCGTCATCTCGACCGGCACCGCGATGTTCATCGGGTCCTCCCTGCCGCCCTGGAGGGTCGGCCGGCGAAGCTTATAACGCCTTGATCAGGTGAGGTGGGTGAGCAGGAGGGAGTTGATGACGTCCGGGTGGGAGTAGCTGACCAGATGGGCGGCGTTCTCGATGATTTCGAGGTGGGCGCCGGGAATGGCGGAGGCGAGGGGCATGACGGTTTCGGGTGGCACGGAGGCGTCTCGTTCAGCCGTGACGAGGAGGACTGGGGCCGTGATGTTGCCCAGGTCGGGGCGGAGGTCCATGGCGCCCAGGGCCTCGCAGCAGGCGGCATAGCCCTCGTCGGAGGTGGCGAGCAACTGCTGCCGGATCGTCTCGACCTCACCGTCGTACTCCGGCATGAACCACCGGTCGAGGGTGGCATCCACGATCGACTGGGTGCCCTCGGCTCGCACCTGCGCCGCCCGGTCGGTCCACATCTGCGCGCCGGCCGCGGGGTATGCCGGCGGGCAGAGCAGCGCGAACCGGTGGAACCGGTCCGGGGCGTTCTCGGCGAGCCAGAGGCCGACCGCGCCGCCCAGCGAGATCCCGACGTACGACGCCTTCTCGATGAGTGATTCGTTCAGCAGGTCGACGACGTCGCCGCCGAGGTCCTCGATCGAGTACGGCCCGGGTGGCGCCTCGGACTCGCCGTGGCCGCGATGATCGAACGTGATCACCCGGAAACGCTCGGCGAGCGCCTTCACCTGCGGCGCCCACATCGCCTGCGCCGTCCCCAACGACGTGCCAAGCAGCACCACCGGCGCATCCTCAGGACCTGTCATCTGGTGATTGAGTCGCATGGCCCCACCCTACGGATTCAGCCCTCCAGGCGCTGTTAGCCTGCGCGGCATGGCGAATGGTGTGCCCGGACTCGAGGCTGTCGAGGAACTGGCGGAGGTGGTCCGGAGCGGGTTCGTGGAGAGCCGGCACTTCGGGCTGGCGGTGGCGCTGGATCCGGATGGGAAGCAGGTGTTCGGCGCCGGGGAGGTGGACGCCGTAGTACTGCCTCGGTCGACGGCCAAGCCGCTGCAGGCGGTCGGCTGCATCGTTGCGGGCGCCGACCTGAGCGACGAAGAGGCGGCGATCGCGGCCGGCAGTCATACCGGTGAGAACCGGCACGTCGCCCTGGTTGACGGAATCCTGGGCTCCGTGGGCCTCGACCGGGAGGCGTTGGGGTGCCCGCCGGATCGCCCGGAGGACGAGGCGACCCGCTTTCGCCTGATCGCCGAGGGTGTCGGGCCCGAGAAGGTCCGGATGAACTGCTCGGGCAAGCACGCCGCGATGCTCAAGGCAACAGTCGCCCGCGGCGCCGACCCGGCGGCGTATCTGACTCCTGATTCCCCGGTCCAGCAGATCCTCACGACCGAGATCGAGCGCTTGACCGAGGCAACCACCGGCATCGTCGCGATCGACGGCTGCGGCGCCCCGTTGCTGGGGATGCCGCTCTCCGGCTTGGCCCGCGCTTTCAGCCACCTCGCCACCGCAGCACCCGGTACTGCGGACCGCCACGTGGCTGAGGCGATGCGCCGGCACCCAGAACTCGTCGGCGGCAAGGGCCACCAGAACAGCGAGGTGATGCGCCTGCTCCCTGGCGTTATCGCCAAGGGCGGCGCCGAGGGCGTGATCGCGATGGCAACGCCGGATGGCCACGCCGTCGCAGTGAAGGTGATCGACGGGAATCCACGGGCGACCACCGCGCTAGCGCTGGCGTTGCTGGAGAAGTGCGGGCTGGACGTGTCCGCCGCGGCCGAACTGCGAGACATCGCGATCCTCGGCGGCGGCAAGCCGGTCGGCGAGATCCGCTCGATGCTCTAGCGGTAGAGGGCCAGCGCGCCCGTCAAGGAGTTAACGGCGGTGCGGGGGCCGTAGATCGCCAGGCCGACGTACTCGAGGTCTTCTTCCTTGGTGCCGCTCATCGTCGCCAGGTACTGCTCGTAGGTCCGGGACGTGCGGGCGACCTGGTTGATGTCGTGGACCTCGATCCCATCCCGGCTCGCCGCGGCGGCGCGGAGTTCGCGAAGCCGGGCGGCGTCAGCCTTCAGGATCGGGATCGGGTGCACGCAGATTCCCGGGTGGAGGCCGCCGGAGCCGTCCGGGGTGCCCTCGCCGATCAGATCCGGAAGCTGCGACCCCAGCCCGACCCCCAGCAACGCGGCCGCGTTCAGGGCCACTCCGACGGGCACATTCGGATCGAGAACCACTACCATCTTGTTCGCCAACATGGCGGTCAAATTAGTCGCCTGCCCGACTGCCGGAGCGACTGACCGAACGATGTTCGGCGAATCTGTCAAACTTCCTCGCATGGACGAACTTGATACGGCGTTGCTGCGGATGCTGCAGAACGACGCGCGGCGGACCAACCGGGACATGGCGGCGGAGTTGAAGATCGCGCCGTCGACCTGCCTGGAACGGGTCCGCGGGCTGCGCGAGCGGGGTGTGATCAGCGGTTACCACGCGGAGGTCGATCTGCAGGCGATCGACCGGTCGACGCAGGCGATCATCTCGATCAAGCTCCGCCCGCAGGCGATGGCGGTCGCGACCGCGTTCCAGGACTACGTGCAGAGCCTGCCGCAGACGCTGGAGATGTTCATGGTCTCGGGCGCCTCCGACTTCCTCGCCCACGTCGCCGTGAAGGACACCGCGGCCCTGCGCGACTTCGTGCTGGATCTCGCCAAGCGCCAGGAGATCGGCGACATCCGCAGCTCAGTCGTCTTCGAGCACCACCGCCGCACCACCGTCATGCCCCTCCCCCAGCGCTGACAACCCCGCGGGTCTGCCTCCAGCGCTGACAACCTCGCGGGTCTGCTTCCAGCGCTGACCAACCCCGCGGGTCTACTTCCAGCGGTGACAACCCCGCGCGTGGCTACTTGGCCAGGACGGCGCGGGCCTTCTCGACGGCGGCTTCGGTGGCACCGTCCAGTTCGCCTTGCTGGCCGGCCATGATGCCGACGGCGACGATGACGTCGCCGACGCCGGTGGTGGCCATGGTGAACTCGCGGCCCTCCAGCGGTCCGCTGGAGCCGGTGAGCTTGAAGGCGAAGGGACCCTCACCGAACTGCGGCGCGGTGATCTCCTCGACCGCCATCGGTGACGAGCCCTGCTCGGCGACCCTCATGGTGACCTTCTGGCAGGACTCGACGGCCTCCCGGTACGACGTCTGCAACTTGCCCACCGCGGTCGACGTGTTCATCGAGTCGAGCGAGAAGTCGATGTACGGACCTTCCTGGCCGCCGGTGAACGAGCGGTGCGCGTTCGCCTTGGAGCCGGGCGCCTTGTCCGCGTTGAGGAACTTCACCAGCGGCTTGCACTTGCCGGCCGAGGACGAGAAGGGGATGACGTCCTCGTCGTCCGGCTCGTCGGGGACCAGCGTGAACCCGGTCGGCAGGTCTTTGAGTTCGAGCAGTGCCTTGGTCAGCTCCGCCGAGGTGCGTTTCACCGGACCTGTCTCGGTGGGCGTCTCGGTCGGCGTGGGGTCGGCCGGCGTGGCCACCGCGGAGGGTGTCGACGACGGGGTGGTCGAGGCCGAGGACTTGTCGTCACCGCAGGCGGTCAGCGACAAGGAGAGGGCAGCGGCAAGGGCGAGCGGGGACCATGCGAGCTTCATAACCCATCCAGAACCGTCGAGGGGTCTCAGAAAGGCTGAAGCGTACCCGACTCACACTTCGTGCGATCGCAGGTGGATGTTCTGCAGCAGTCCGACCGCCAGCAGACCGGCGAACATCGACGAGCCGCCGTAGGAGACGAAGGGCAGCGGGAGGCCGGTGACCGGCATGATGCCCAGCGTCATGCCGATGTTCTCGAAGGCCTGGAAGGCGAACCAGCAGACGACGCCGGTGGCGATCAGCCGGCCGAAGGCGTCCCGGGCGTTGACGGCGATCCGCAGTCCCCGCCACAGGATCAGGATGAACAGGCAGATGATCGCGCCGGCACCGATCAGGCCGAGCTCCTCGCCGGCCACGGTGAAGACGAAGTCGGTGTGCTGCTCGGGCACGAACGCGTTCTGCGTCTGCGAGCCGTGGAACAGTCCCTGTCCGAAGACGCCGCCGTTGCCGATCGCGATCCGCGCCTGGTTCACGTTGTAGCCGATGCCCTGCGGGTCCTGCGACGGGTCGGCGAACGCGGTGAACCGGGCCAACTGGTAGTCCTTCAGCACGTTCAGCTCGATCGCCAGCACCGCGATCACCGTCGCCGCGGTGACGATGCCGAGCATCCAGCGCTTCGGCACCCCGGAGACCGCGATGATGCCGAACACGATCGACCCGAGCACCATCACGGTGCCGAGGTCGGGTTGCAGCATCACCAGGATCACCGGTACGGCGGCGACCGCGATCGCCTGGGCGATGTCGATCGTGCGCGCCTCGCGGTGGTTCGTCTCGCCCTTCTCCGCGATCAGCAAGGCCATCCCGACGATCACCGCGAGCTTCGCGAACTCGCTCGGCTGGATCGACATCCACGGCAGCTGGATCCAGGATCGCGACCCGTTGACGACGGCACCGACACCGGGAACCAGGACGAGGATCAGCCCGACCACCGACGCGGCGTACAGGACCGGGGCCAGCAGGCGCACCCGCCGGTGGTCCGTGACGGCGGCGCCGACCGCGAGCACCAGGCCGATCAGGAAGTTGAGCCCGTGCCGGACCAGGAACTCGTACTGGTTGCCCTCGGTGAGGGAGGTGCGCTGGTGCGTCGCCGACCAGATCAGCAGCGAGCCGATCGCGGACAGCGCGAGCACCCCGAACGCGAGCACCCAGTCGACCTGCCAGAGGGTCGAGCGCCGGTCGGCCCTCGGCCGCAGTTGGCGCATCGGCGTCAGCAGGCTCATTCGTCCGCCACCTTCGCGGGCGGTGCGACCGGCTTGATGTTGTAGAGCGTCTCGTAGATCCGCCGTACCGCGGTACCGGAGGCGCCGGAGCCCGTACCGGCCTGGCTGATCATCATCACCACCGCATAGCGCTCCGTGTACGACGCCATCCAGGAGGTCGTCTGCTTGCCGTAGACCTCCGCGGTCCCGGTCTTCGAGCGGATCTGGACCTGGTCCAGCGGGAAGCCGGTGAACTTCCAGGCCGCGGTGCCGGTCTTGGTGGTCTCCTTGAGCGAGCGGTCGATGTACCGCAACGTCGCCGAGGAGACCGGGAGCTTGGCCGCGACCGTCGACCGGACCGGGCGGGCCTTGCCGTTCGGGCCGATCACCGCCTTCGCGACCCGGGGCTCCCACAGCGTGCCGCCGTTCGAGAGGGCCGAGTAGACCGTTGCCATCTGCAACGGAGTGACCGTGGTGTCGCCCTGCCCGATGGCGAAGTTGACCGCGTCACCGGCGCGGTAGCGGTAACCGTCGGCGCAGAACTCGCGGGAGAACTGCTTCAGGAACGCCGACGTCCCGGCCGGCGGGTCGGCCGCCAGCTTGCAGTAGTAGCCCTTCTGCGCCTCGTAGTACTCCAGCTTCCACTTGCGGTCCGCGATCCGGCCCGACACCTCGCCGGGCAGGTCGATGCCGGTCGGCTTGCCGAGCCCGAACTTCTTCGCCATCTCGACCAGCGGGTCGACGGCGTTGACGTCGCTGGAGTTGCCGCCCTCCTTGAGCCACAGGGCGTAGGCGATCCGGTAGAAGAAGGTGTCGCAGGACAGCGAGAGCGCCTGGTCGAAGCCGATCATCCCGTACGACGCCGACTCGTAGTTCTTGAACTTGCGGTTGCCGACCTCGAAGAACGACGAGCAGTCCAGCCGGGTCTTCGGGCCGTAGCCGCTGCCCATCGCGGCCGCGGTGGTGATCGGCTTGAAGGTCGAACCGGGCGCGAGCTGGCCCTGCAACGCCCGCGACACCAGCGGAGTACCGGCTTTGGACGAGTAGAGGGTGTCCAGCTCTCGTTGCGAGATGCCGCCGACCCAGACGCCCGGGTCGTAGTTCGGATAGCTGGCCATCGCGACGATCTGGCCGGTCTTGGTGTCCATCACGACGGCCGCGCCGGAGTCGGCGACGTAGTTTCGCCTGGTGATCTTGTCGTACTGCTTGCGGGCTGTCATGATCGCGCCGCGCAACTGTGCCTCGACCGAGGCCTGGACCCGCGCGTCGATACTGGTCATCAGCGTCGAGCCCGGCACCGGCGCGGTCTGCTTCTGGATGCCCGTCGTGTAGCCGACCGCGTCCACGATCACGTTCTTCACGCCGGGCGTGCCCCGCAGCAACTGGTCGTACGTCCGCTCGACCCCGGCCCGTCCGACCAGGTCCGACCGGTGCGGCACCGAGTCCTGCCCGGCCGCGTCCAGCTTGTCCAGCTCTTCGGTCGTGATCGGCGACAGGTAGCCGAGGATGTGGGCCGCGTTCACCCCGAACGGCGACGGGTAGGCGCGCAGCGCGGCCGATTCCGCCGCCACGCCCGGGAAGTCCTCGCGGCGTTCCATCACCTCGATCGCCACCTGCTCGCTGACGTCCTTGGCGACCGGGATCGGCTGGTACGGCGTACCGTTCCAGCAGGCGGGTGGCTTCGACGCGCCGGGCTCACCGCAGAGCATGGTCCGGGCGGTCAGGTCCTTCGGTTTCTGGCCGAGCACCTTCGCCAGGCGGGCGAGCACGACCTGCTGCTGCTCGTCCGGGAGCTTGGCCAGCACCGACCGGTCGACGGTGATCACCAGCGACACCCGGTTCCCGACCAGCGGGCGGCCGGCCGCGTCCACGATCGTGCCGCGCGGGGCCGGGACGAGCACCTCGCGGGTGTGGTTCTGCGTCGCTGCCTGGGAGTAGTCCTCGGACGACATCACCTGCATGTACCAGAGCCGGGCGAGCAGGGTGAACATCAGCGAGAAGACGAGCACCTGGATCACGAACAGACGCAACCGCGGCTTCAGCGGCGCCGGGTTGAAGCTGTCGAAGCTCATGGCAGCACCCGCCGCCGCTCGCGGGCCGGCACGACCCGTCCCATCAACCACATCACCAGCGGGATCACCACGATCGCCGCGACCACGTCGTACCCGGCGGCGATCCCGAGCCGGACGCCGAATTCGCCCCAGTCGACGGCCGGATCGTGCAACAGCGACCCGGTGGCGGAGTACACGGTCAGGGACAGAGCAGCGCCCATCACGACGGTCAGCGCGACGCCGAGCGGTCCCACCGGACCCGCTGAAGTCGTCTCCCGCCGGATCAGGCCGGCCACATAGCCGGCGAGCGCCAGGGCGAGGGCCCACCGGCCGGCGGTGTGGTCGGCCGGCGGCACCACGTCGAGCATCAGCCCGCCGAGGAAACCGGCGATCGCACCCCACTCGGGGCCGCGGGAGAGCGCGAGCGCGACGACCACGATCATCACCAGGTCGCAGCCGACGCCGGCGACCGCGAGTTGCGGCAGGAGCGAGGTCTGCACGGTGACGGCGACCACCAGGAAGAGGGCGGCCAGGACGATCCGGAGTGCGGGCATCTCAGCCTCCCTTCTGAGGCGTGACGGTGGTTCGCGGCGGCCGCGCGGGCGGCCCGGTCACCACCCCGACGGTGTCGATCCGGCTCGGGTCCACGAACGGCTTCACCAGCGCGGTGGAGCCGAGCGTGCCCTGCACCGGCGTCACCGAGGTGACGGTGCCGATCGGCACCCCGGGAACGTACGGCGCGTTGCCGCTGGACCCCCAGGTGACGATCCGGTCCCCTGGCTTGGGCCGGGCCTTGAGGTCCACCAGCTTGTAGTCCAGCGACGCCGACGACCCGACCTCGCCCCGTCCGGAGACGAAGCCGAGCGCCAGCGTGGAGTTCAGGCGACCACCGACGGTCGAGTTGCGATCGCCGATCAGCAGCACGGTCGCGGTGGCCTCGGTCGTCCGCACCACCCGGCCGACCAGCCCGTCCCCGTTCAGGACGGTCATGTCCTGCCGGACACCGTCCGCGGTCCCGGCGTCGATGGTGACGGTGTGGTTGAAGCTCTGCGCGCTGCCGATCCCGATCACCCGGGCCGGGGTCACGGTGTACGCCGGAGCGACCTTCAGCAGCCGATCGAGCTCGGCTGCCCGGCTGCGGGCGTAGTCGGTCGTTCGAAGCTCGGTGGTCAGTTTCTCGTTGTCCGCTGTGAGTTTCTCGTTCTCAGCCTTGAGCCTATCGACTTCCGCGAACCGGTCCCGGAGTTCGTCCACAGGCTGCCGGGCCGAGGTCGCCCCGGACTCCAGCGGCCCGAAGACGGCCGCGGCCGCGTGCCGCAGCGGCTCCACCGGCGAGCCGGCCGAGCGGCGCGCGTCCAGCACGATCAGCGTGAACGACGCCAGGATCACCAGCACCAGGACCGTCCGGCGGCGGCGGATCTCCCGCGGCAGGCCGGCCGAACGGACCAGGCCCTTCGCCGGGGTTCCGAGGTCTTTGAGCATCACGCTTCTCGGTTCAGCGGCGGTCGGTGACGAGGATGCGGTTCAGCGTCTCGATGTTGTCGACGCACTTGCCGGCGCCCAGCACGACGGCGTCCAGCGGGTTGTCGGCGACGTGGATCGGGATCCCGGTCTCGTGCCGCAGCCGCTCGTCCATGCCCTTCAGCAGCGCGCCGCCGCCGGTCAGCACGATGCCGCGGTCGACGATGTCGCCGGCCAGTTCGGGCGGGGTCTTGTCCAGGGTGGCCTTGACCGCGTCGACGATCGCGGTGATCGGCTCCTCGATCGCCTGCCGGATGCTCGCCGACGAGACCTTCACGGTGCGCGGCAGGCCGGAGACCATGTCCCGGCCGCGGATCTCGGAGTCCGGCCCGTCGGAGGTCGGGAAGGCCGAGCCGATGGTCATCTTGATCTGCTCGGAGGTGGCCTCGCCGAGCATCAGCGAGTACTCCTTCTTGCAGTAGTTCACCACCGCCTTGTCGATCGCGTCGCCGGCCACCCGGATCGACTGGCTGGTGACGATGCCGCCGAACGAGATCACCGCGACCTCGGTGGTACCGCCGCCGATGTCGACCACCATGTTGCCGGTGGCGTCGCGGACCTCGAGGTTCGAGCCGAGCGCGGCGGCCATCGGCTCCTCGATGATGTAGACCTTGCGCGCCCCGGCCATGTAGCCGGCGTCGCGGACCGCGCGCTGCTCGACCGCGGTGATCCCGGACGGCACGCAGACGACGATCCGCGGCTTGGCGAAGTAGCGGCGCCGGTGCACCCGCTGGATGAAGTACCGCAGCATCTGCTCGGCGGCGTCGAAGTCGGCGATCACGCCGTCCTTGAGCGGCCGGATCGCGGTGATGTTGCCCGGCGTCCGCCCGATCATCTTCTTGGCCTCGTGCCCGAACGCGACCGCCTCGCGCGGTTCGTCCGTCCGGGTCGCGACCACGGACGGCTCGTTCAGGACCACGCCGCGACCGCGGACGTAGACCAGGGTGTTGGCCGTGCCGAGGTCGACCGCCATGTCGCGGCCGAGCATGCTGTTCGCCATCGCGGCGCCCTTCCGCTCGATCCGGGTTCTCAGGCTATGTGCGCGACCTGTCCGGCCGGCGCATCGACACGGGCCCGACGAGTCCGGATTCACCAGGTCGACCGCGTACGCATCGTATCCGACCGGTGACCGCGCGAGAGCCTCGGGTGGGCGGGCCCTACGCCTCTACGAGCAACTGAACGACCTCTACTACCAGGCCCGCATGCTGCAGAACCTGGGCGACGTCCACGGCGAGACCGGCAGCGAGGACGCTGCCGGCACCGCCAGGGAGGCGTGCCTGGACCTATTGACCGACCTCGACCACCCGGACGCCGAGGCCCTGGACAAGCGTCTGCAGGGCCTCGCGTACCAGCAGTGCTCAGCCCAGGTCGGGGAACCAGATCTTGATCTCCCGGGAGGCGGATTCCGCCGAGTCCGAGCCGTGGACGAGGTTCTCGCGGTTCGACAGCGACAGGTCGCCGCGGATGGTGCCTGGGGCGGCCTTGCGGCCGTCGGTGGCGCCGTTCAGCGCGCGGACGACCTCGATCGCCTCGTCGCCCTCGAGCACGAGCGCGACCATCGGGCCGCTGGTGACGAACTCGCGCAGCGGCGGGTAGAAGTCACGCTCGACGTGCTCGGCGTAGTGCTGGTCGGCCGTCTCGCCGTCGATCGTGCGCAGGTCCATCGCGACGATGGACAGACCCTTGGACTCGAACCGTCCGAGGATCTCCCCGACCAGGCCGCGGCGTACGGTGTCGGGCTTCAGCAGGACGAGGGTGCGCTGCGACATGTCAGTTCTCTCCGGGGTTCTGGCGGTCGATGTGCCGCCGATCGTAACTTTTCACGAGTTCGGTGCATCTAAAGCAGTAGCAGGGACGGCGAGGGGGGCTTGCCAACTCTGTCGCGATGGGGTGCGAACCGGCGCCACTACCTCGAAGTGGCGTCGGTTCGCTCAACTCTCGGGCTGGGTCTGCGCCTGAGCCTGGGCCGCCTTCGCCTCGTCGATCCGGCGGCCGAGCACGATCGCCATCACCCAGAACCCGCCGAAGGCCAGGCCGAGGACGAACATCACCGGGACGACGAAGCCGAGTCCGACGGACGCGACCTGGACGATCCAGCCGAGCACGTAGCCGACCCGGTTGCGCAGCAGTCCGGCCGCGACCAGCGCCAGGACGGCGAGCCCCAGGCACACCGGGATCGCAGTACTGGGTTCGACGTCGGCGACCGAGATCATCACCGGCGTGACGAGCGCCAGGATGAGGAACTCGAAGCCGAGCACGATCGAGGCGAGCGACCTCATCGCTTCTCCCCCGCGGGCTTGCGGACCAGCAGCGTCCGGGCCTCACCGGCGGTGATGACGGAGCCGGTGATCAGGACGCCGCCAGTGCCCATCGCGAGCGCGTTCTCCTCCGCCAGCCGGATCGCGTCGTCGATCGCGTCGATCAGCTTCGGCCGGACCAGGACCCGGTCCTCGCCGAAGATCTCCGCGGCGATCTCGCCCAGTTCCTCGGCCGGCATCGACCGCTCGGTGAACGAGTTCCGGGTGCAGACGACGGTCTCCATGATCGGCTCGTACGCCTC
This sequence comes from Kribbella sancticallisti, assembly GCF_039530625.1. NCBI lineage: Bacteria > Bacillati > Actinomycetota > Actinomycetes > Propionibacteriales > Kribbellaceae > Kribbella > Kribbella sancticallisti. The sequence continues at coordinate 242,332 of NZ_BAAAOS010000048.1, forward strand.
GAGTACGCCGTACACGTCCTTGTCCTTCATGCAGCCCAGGACGCCGATCAGCGGCTGGAACGCGAACGCCTCGGACACGGTGGCGGCGGTCGCCTCGGCGCCGTGCGGGTTGTGCGCGGCGTCGACAATCACCGTCGGACTGGTCCGGACGACCTCCATCCGCCCCGGGCTGGTGACCTCGGCGAAGCCGGCCTGGATCAGGTCGGTGGTGATCCGGTCCTCGGTCTGGGCGCCGGACCCGAGCAGCGCCTCCACGGCGGCGAGGGCGGTGGCGGCGTTGTGGGCCTGGTACTCGCCGTGCAGCGGCAGGAACACGTCCTCGTACTCGCCGCCGAGGCCCTTGAACGAGACCAACTGGCCGCCGACCGCCACGGCCCGCGACATGACGCCGAACTCCAGACCTTCCCGAGCGACCTGGGCGCCGACCTCGGCCGCCCTCCTGAGCAGCACCTCGAAGACCTCAAGGCTCTGCTGGGAGATCACCACGGTGCCGCCCGGCTTGATGATCCCGGCCTTGTCCCCGGCGATCGTCACGGGATCGCCGCCGAGGATGTGCGCGTGGTCCACCGCGACCGGGGTGATCACCGAGACGGCGCCATCGGCGACGTTGGTGGAGTCCCAAGTGCCGCCCAGGCCGACCTCGACCACCGCGACGTCGACGGGGGCGTCCGCGAAGGCGGCGAACGCCATCGCGGTCATCACCTCGAAGAACGAGAGTGGGTGCTCGTTCTCGGAGTCGACCACGTTCACGTACGGCTCGATCTCGGTGTAGACCTCGACGAAACGCTGCTCGTCGATCGGCTCGCCGTTCAGCGTGATCCGCTCCCGGACGGTCTCCAGGTGCGGGCTGGTGAACCGGCCGGTCCGCAACCCGGCCTCCTGCAGCAGCGAGTCGATCATCCGCGCGGTGGAGGTCTTCCCGTTGGTGCCGGTCAGGTGGATCACCGGGTAGGTCTGCTGCGGATCACCGAGCAGTTCGACCAGCCGCCGGACCCGGTCCAGCGTGGGGTCGATCTTGTTCTCCGGCCAGCGGGCCTGGAGCTTCGCCGACACTTCGGCGTACGAGAGGTCACTCATCAGGGCGCCAGTCTATTGGGGGGTGTGGATAACCGGTCGGAAGCACCCCTTGACAACCACTACGATTGGGCGCATGACCGAGACGTCCCGCGTTCCTGACAAGCCCACCCTCGATGGCCTCGAGGAGAAATGGGCTGCCGTATGGAAGGAGCAGCAGACCTACGCGTTCGACCGTACGGCCGAGCGTGCGGACGTCTACTCGATCGACACCCCGCCGCCGACGGTCTCCGGGTCGCTGCACGTCGGGCACATCTTCAGCTACACCCACACCGACCTGGTCGCGCGCTTCCAGCGGATGCGCGGCAAGAGCGTCTTCTACCCGATCGGCTGGGACGACAACGGCCTGCCGACCGAGCGCCGGGTGCAGAACTACTACGGCGTCCGCTGCGACCCGTCGCTGCCGTACGACACCTCGTTCGAGCCGCCGGCCAAGCCGGACCCGAAGAAACAGGTCCCGATCAGCCGGCAGAACTTCGTCGAGCTGTGCGGTGAGCTGACCCACATCGACGAGCAGGCGTTCGAGTCGATGTGGCGCCGGGTCGGCCTGAGCGTCGACTGGAACTACCTCTACACGACCATCTCCGAGGACTCCCGGCGGACGTCGCAGCGCGCCTTCCTGCGCAACTTCGCCCGCGGCGAGGCGTACCTGTCCGAGGCGCCGACGATGTGGGACGTAACGTTCCAGACCGCCGTCGCCCAGGCCGAACTGGAAGCCCGTCCCTATCCGGGCGCCTTCCATCGGATCGCCTTCCACGGCCCGGCCGGCCCGATCTACATCGAGACCACCCGGCCCGAACTGATCCCGGCCTGCGTCGCGCTGATCGCCCACCCGTCCGACGAGCGCTACAAGGACCTTTTCGGTACTACGGTCCGCTCGCCGCTGTTCGATGTCGAGGTGCCGGTCCTCGCCCACGAGGCGGCCGAGCCCGACAAGGGCGCCGGCATCGCGATGTGCTGCACGTTCGGTGACCTGACCGACGTCCAGTGGTGGCGTGAGCTGCAACTCCCGGTCCGCACCGTCATCGGCCGCGACGGCCGGCTCCTGCGCGAGACCCCGGAGTGGCTCGAAGGTTCCGAGTTGTACGCGGAGGTGGCCGGCAAGACGGTCTTCAGCGCCCGCGAGGTCGTCGTCGCCAAGCTGCGCGAGAGCGGCGACCTGGACGGCGAGCCCAAGCCGACCGAGCGGATGGCGAACTACTTCGAGAAGGGCGACAAGCCGCTCGAGATCGTCTCCACCCGGCAGTGGTACATCCGCAACGGCGGCCGCGACGCCGATCTCAAGGCGGAATTCGTCGACCGCGGCAACGAGCTCGGCTGGGTCCCCGAGCACATGAAGCACCGCTACCTGAACTGGGTCGAGGGCCTGAACGGCGACTGGCTGATCTCCCGCCAGCGCTTCTTCGGCGTCCCGTTCCCGGTCTGGTACCCGATCGACCACGACGGCGAGCTCGACTACGCCCACCCGCTGATGCCGAGCGAGGCCGACCTGCCGATCGACCCGACCTCGCAGGTCCCGGGCGGGTACGACGAGTCCCAGCGCGGCAAGCCGGGCGGCTTCGCGGCCGACCCCGATGTGATGGACACCTGGGCGACCTCGTCGCTGAGCCCGCACATCGTCTGCGGCTGGGAGCGGGACGAGGACCTGTTTCAGCGCACCTTCCCGATGGACCTGAACACGCACGCGCACGAGATCATCCGCACCTGGCTGTTCTCCCGCGTCGTCCGGGCCCACTTCGAGAACGGCACCCTGCCGTGGGCGCGGTCGATGATCTCCGGCTTCGTCGTCGACCCCGACCGCAAGAAGATCAGCAAGTCCAAGGGCAACGCGATCCTGCCCGACGAGGTGCTGAAGAAGTACGGCTCGGACGCGGTCCGCTGGCGCGCGGCGATGGCCCGGCCGGGGCTGGACTCCCCGTTCGACGAGTCGCAGATGAAGGTCGGCCGGCGGCTGGCGATCAAGGTCCTGAACGCCTCGAAGTTCGTCCTCGGCTTCGGCGCCACCACGGTGGACGCCTCGGCCGTCACCGAGCCCGTCGACCTGGCGATGCTGCAGCAACTGCGCACGGTGATCGACGACGCGACTGCCGCCTTCGACCGGTACGACTACACCGGCGCCCTCGAGGCGACCGAGCGGTTCTTCTGGACGTTCTGCGACGACTACGTGGAGCTGGTGAAGGAGCGCGCCTACGGCGGACACGGCGAGGCCGGCGCCACCTCGGCGAAGGCCGCACTCGCCGTCGCCCTGTCGGTCCAGTTGCGCCTGCTCGCGCCGTACCTGCCGTTCGCGACCGAAGAGGTCTGGTCGTGGTGGCAGGAAGGTTCGATCCACCGGACGAGCTGGCCGACCGCTGCGGTCGACATCGCCTCCACCGAGCACGACCCGGCGGTCCTCGACGCGGTCGCCGAGGTCCTCGCGGGCATCCGTGGCGCCAAGTCGACCGCGCAGGTCTCGATGAAGACCGAGGTCTCCAAGGTCGAGGTCAGCGGCCCCGCCACCCGCCTCACCCTCGCCGAGCAGGCCGAGGTCGACCTCCGCGCGGCCGGCCGGATCACCGGCGAGATCGTCTGGAGCCCCGACGACTCCGACTCGGTCTCGGTCATCGCCACGCTGTAGTCCCGCACGATCCCGCACGCCCGTTGGTAACGCCCGCTTCTCCGGAGGCGGGCGTTACTTGTTCCACCTGACCGACTACGCTGCGGGACCAGCCTCAGGTCCCGACCACCCGCACGGGACCTTCTGGCACCTTTGTCCGGATATGAAACCATCGTGATCACCCCGACCCACCCCCGGCGACACCGTCCGCGCGCCCCGAGGAGCACCCCATGAACACCCCCAACCCCCCGGCCCCCACGGACGACCCCAACACCCCCAAGTCGCCAGACAACACCTCCCCCTCGTCACCCCCCGGCCCCTCCTCGGCGGGCACCTCGGGCACCTCCACGGCGGGAACCTCGGGCACGTCCTCGGCCGGAACCTCGGGCACCTCTTCGGCCGGGACCCCCGGCACCTCCACGGCCGGAACCTCGGGCACTTCCTCGGCCGGGACCCCCGGCACCTCCTCGGCCGGAACCCCCGGCACCTCCTCGGCCGGAACCCCCGGCACCTCCTCGGCGGGAACCTCCGGTGCCGGTCCGAGCGACCCTCTGACCGCCGACGCCGAAGCCATCTCCCCAGCCCGCCCCACCCGCAAGCGCGCCGCCAAGAAGACGTCAACACCGGGACCGGCCCCCGAACTACCCTTCGACGCCAAACCCCTGGCTCCTTCAGCCACCGCCAAGCCCCCGCAAACCCCCACGTCGCCTCCGTCGCCCACCGGCGGTGCGACGCCTCCCGCCAGCGCCAGCCCGACTGAGCCAGCCAAGCCGACCTCACCAACACCCGGTACTCCGGCAACAACTCCCGCAGCCACCGCCAGTACTGCGCCGCCCGCCGCCGCTGCAGCCAGCGCCGCGGGTGCAGCCGGTACTCCTGCGCCCTCCGCCGCCGGCGCAGCCGGTACTCCTGCGCCTTCCGCCGCCGGCGCCTCCGGTAAGCCGACCAGCTCGGACAAGGACGCGACCGAGGCTGATACGGCGTCGATTCCTGTGGTGACAGCAGAAGGTGCCACGGCCGCTGGGAGTACGACCGCATCCGCGAAGGATGCTGAAAAGCCGTCGGCGGGCGGCGACGGTCAGGGTGCTGCGGCAACGAAGGTCGATGGAAAGCCTGCCAAGGGTAAGGAAGCGGACGCTGCCAAGGGCGCCGGAGACGGACCTAAAGGCCCTTGGTGGAAAGCACCCTGGCGCGGCCTCAAGAAGGTCAAATGGCGGCGGAACCCCTGGGTGACCGTGGGTTCTGTGCTTGTGGTCTTGCTGGCGCTCGCCGCCGTCGGGTACTTCGCCGGCCTGGGACCGATGAGCCGCCTCAACACCGCACGAGGAATCGAGCCCCCCGCGAAACTCGCCGGCCTCGACCGCATCACCGATCCAGAAATCCGCGGCCAGCTGCAACTCGACCAGACCCGGGAACGCCTGAGCCAGATCAACGACGGAAAGCAGGCAACCGTCGAAGCGTACGGCGACCTCAGCGGAAGCCGGCTGTTCATCGTGATCGCGTTGCGCGGCAAGGTCGACATCGACGGGACGATCAAGGACTCCGGCGCATCGCCCGAACTGGTCAAGGTCGTCGGCCAGTCCACCTGCGTCGAGTCGAACGACAACCTCCCGACGCAGTGCTACCGCGGGTCCAACACCCTGACCGTGATCGCCCAGTCCGCCAACGACGGCGTCAACGCGGACACGGTCGGTCCCGTAGCCGACGAAGCCTTCACCGCCATGAAGTAGCGCCAGCCGGCCCAGCGGAGTACGAAAGAGAGCCGAACCAGACCGTGACAGGGTGTCGTCTCTAGTGATGCGCAACCAAACGGGAAGCGTTGAACTACAGGGGAAACATCATGAAGCGGTCCGGTTTGTTGCCGGTGTGGCGGCTGCGCTCGGGGCGGGTGGGCTGCTGGTGACGGGGCTGCTGCCGAGCAGCGTGGAACTCGAGGACTGAAGATCGTCGGCACGTCCACGCGTAACCCCAAGGCGAGCGATGGCGTAGCGGGCTCGTTGCGGCCGCGGTCTGCTTTCGATTGCGTCAGTTGAGGACGGCCTGGCGGCGGTAGGCGCCAGGAGCCAGGCCGAAGTCGCGTTTGAACGCCTTCGCGAAAGCGAATTCCGACGTGTAGCCGATCTCCTTCGCAACGGCGGCGAGGGAGCGGTCGTGGTCGCGCAGCAGGCGCGCGGCCGTGGTCATCCGCCAGCGCGACAGATAGGTCAGCGGAGGTTCGCCGACGGCCTCGGTGAAGCGGCGGGCGAAGGCCGCGCGGGACAACCCGACATCGGCCGCGAGATCCGCGACGGTCCAGGAAGCACCCGGCCGGGCGTGGATCGACTCCAACGAACGCGCGACGGCATCGTCGGTCAGAGCCTTGGACCAGCCGGGCCCAGTCGAGCAATTGCTCTGGTCTTCCAACCAGGCCCGCAGGATCAGCACCAGCAGCGCGTCGACGAGCGAGGGCACCACGGCGGCCGCGCCGGGCCGGTTCGAGTCGAGTTCCTCGCCGAGGATTCCGATCGTGGTGTGCAACGTGCGATGCCGGCCCGGATCCGCCGGAAGGTGGACGATGTCGGGCAGATTGCTGAGCACCGGATGCGGCCGCTGCCGGTCGAGCCGATAGGTGCCGCACAGCAACAGCGACCGCGTCCCGTCCCCACCTGGCGTCAGCTCTGCGGCCTCGGGGTCGAAATCGACCAGCGGCGAACCAGGGTGATCCGCGATGGCGTGCTCCAGCCCGCGCGGAAGCAGTACGGCGTCGCCCGGGCCCATCGCCACCGGCGGCGCGCCGTCCGACGGGATCAGCCAGGAATTCCCCTGCAGGATCAGATGGAAGGTGGCTCCGGTGGACTGGACGAACCGCAGCCCCCAGGGCGCGCGCACATCCGTCCGGCCGGAGTTTGCCGGACCGGTCCGCATCGAGGCGACCACATCTGAGAGCACATCCATGGACTCGATGATACGCCATGCTGGAAAGACGATAAGACATAAACGAGAGCCAGATAGACATAGATCCGCTCGCAGCAGCCAGTTAATCTGGGTAGTAGAAACCTCAACTTCACCGGGAGCAGACAAACTATGAGCATTGTCGTCACCGCAGCAACTGGCCACCTCGGACGCCTCGTCATCGACGAGTTGCTGACCCGGGTGCCGGCCGACCAGGTCGTCGCCGTGGTTCGCGACGCGGAGAAGGCGGCCGACCTGGCGGCCCGCGGCGTCGAACTGCGAATCGCCGACTACAACGACCAGGCGGCCTTCGCGAAGGCCTTCAACGCCGGCGACACCGTGTTGCTGATCTCGGGCAACGAGCCCAACCGGGTCTCGCAGCAGGAGGGCATCATCGCCGCCGCGAAGGAGGCCGGCGTCGGGCGCATCGCGTACACGAGTGTGCTGGGCGGCCCGGAGGCCGACTTCGCGCTTGCTGCCGACCACAAGGCGACCGAGCAGGCGATTCTGGAGTCGGGATTGAGCTACACCTTCCTGCGCAACGGTTGGTACAACGAGGTCTACACCGACCAGATCGCCGTGCAGTTGGAGCACGGGGTTGTCGGGAGCACGGGTGATGGTCGGGTCGGGTCTGCTGCTCGGCGGGACTACGCGACCGCGGCGGCCGTAGTACTGACTGGTGAAGGGCATGAGAAGAAGGCGTACGAGCTGAACGGCGACGTGTCTTGGACGCTGGCGGAGTACGCGGCTGAGCTGTCGGCGCAGGCGGGCAAGGACGTTGCCTACAACAACGTTCCTGAGGAGACGCTTGTTGGTGTGCTGGTTGGCGCTGGGCTTCCTGAGGTGATGGCGAAGGTGTTCGCGGATGTGGACGTCGCCATCGGGCGCGGGCTGCTCGCCGGTCGGGGCAACGACCTGAGCCGGCTCATCGGGCGGCCGACCACACCCCTCGCCGACTCGATCGCCGCCGCTCTGAAGAAGTAGTCATCAGTACTACGCCGCCTGCGAGCTGACCCGCGTGCCTGGCTGAGCACGCGAGCAAGCTCGCAGGAAGCGGTGGCCCGCGTGCCTGGCTGAGCACGTGAGCTCGCAGGAAGCGGTGGCCCGCGTGCCTGGCTGAGCACGCGCGCAAGCTCGCAGGAAGCGGTGGCCCGCGTGCCTGGCTGAGCACGCGAGCAAGCTCGCAGGAAGCGGTGGCCGGCGTGCCTGGCTGGGCACGCGAGCAAGCTCGCAGGAGTGGGTGGCCGCAGTACGCAACACCCGGGGCGCCGGCGGGTGGGGCACACGGCTCGGGTGGTGTCTCCGCGAGCGCCGGGGGAGGCGTGGTTAGCCGCCGTTGATCAGGCTTGTGGCCAAGGCGGGGCTGAACTGGCCTGCGGGGATCTCGGGGCCGATGCCGCAAGGGCCGTCTGAGTCGCCGGGGACCTTGACCCAGAGGAGCATCTCGGCGCCGCCGCCTTGCTGGGCGGTGGTGCCGAGTTTGCGGCCCGGCGGGTTGCACCAGTCGGCGCCGGGGCCGTTGCCGTTGCGGCTGGTGTCGATGACGAACGGCTTGGCGGCGCCCAGGTGGGTGTTGACGGCGTTGGCGTAGGCGACGGACTGCGTGGTGGTGTAGTAGTTCGAGACGTTCACCGAGAAGCCGTGCGCGACACCGACTCCAACGCCGTTCAGGCGGCGAGCCATCTCGGACGCGTCGGCCCAGCCTGCGTTGCCGGCATCGAGGTAGGTCCAGGTGTTCGGCGCCAGAGTCTTGAACTGCTGCAGCGCGAAGCTCAGCATTCTGGTCCGCTCTTCCTGCTCGGCCTGCGTCATGCACTGGAAGTCGCCGAGCGAGTCCGGCTCGAGGATCACGATCGCGGGCCGGCCGCCGATGGCCGCGGCGAAGGTCTCGATCCACGCCTTGTACGCCGCCTCCGTCCCCGCGCCGCCACCCGAATGTCCACCACAGGCGTCCCGGCCGGGGATGTTGTACGCCACGAGCACCGGCAGTTTGTCAGCCGCATCCGCCGGCCCGACGAACCTGTGCACCGCGTCAGCGATCTCCCCACTCCAGTTGCCGAACCACCGCCCCATCGGCTTGGTCGCGATGGACGCCGAGATCGCCTGCCGGTCGGGGTGGTTCTGGTTCTGCGGATCGTCCACCCACAGCTTCGGATTGGAATTCGGGTCGACGTAGAAGCCGTTGGTCAACTGGACCGGACTCCCGGCCACGTTGCCGTAGTTGTCGACCAGCGAGATGTTGTCCAGCCACAAGCTGAATCCGGCTACCCCGCCCAACTGAAACGTCAGTTCCGCGTTGACCGTCTCCAGCGAGCCGGTGAACGCGAACGCGTAGCGCCGGATCGTGGTGTCCACGGTGAACACCTTGTCGAGCGTCGCCGGATAGGGAGCCGTGTTCTGCTGCACCGTCGTCCGCACCTCCCGGGTTGCCGACGCGGACGCGTCGAACGACAGCGTGTACCGGTGGTTCTGATGGATCGGGAACGCCGGCATCTTCTGGCCGAGCATCGCGTCCCACTTGTTCGCGGTGCCACCCGGTACGACGGCCTTGAGCCGCCCGGCATCCACGCTGATCGGCGTGTTCCCGGTGCTCCACCACGACGTCGTACTGGTGCTGAAGGTGCCGTTCTGGATGAGTTGGGTGGCCGCTCCGGCCTCGGTGGCCGCGGGCGCGGTCAGGGCGAGCGTGAGGCCGACGGCGACGAGGCCGCGCGTGATCCATCGCATGGGTGCTGCTCCTGTCATGAAAGGGGCGGAAGACAGTCTGGGAGCGCTTTCAGAAAGACATCATCACAGCGACGTCACCCGGAATGCTGCCGGTCCCACCGGCGCACGTCAAGGGCTCTGGAAGCGCTCCCAACCCATCTGCCCCCAGCTCAGAGCCCGAGTCCACCCCAGCGCTGCACCCCGGCAGGCACGTCAGCCCCCGCCGGTACCGGGCTCTTTGCCATCGGCAACTGATCGAAGGGCTTGCGGTCCGGCTGGCAGACCGCGCCGTCAGCAGGTGCCTGCAACTTCACCAGGTACGCCGTGATGGTGGCGTCGGCGCAGGCGCTCTTCTGGATCGTCGTATGACCCCACCCGTTCAGCGTCACCATCCGCGCGTCCGGGTAGAGGTCGGCGTACGGGCGCGTTGCCTGGTACGGCGTGGCCGGGTCGTACCGCGTGCCGAACACCAGCACAGGCGACTTCACCTTCAGCTTCCACGGCCCGAGGAACGCGTCGGAGTCACGCACCGGCAGGAACTCGCACGTCTGGCCGACCCACGCCCGGAATCGCCCGAAGTCCGGTGCCGCCTGGTCCGCGGCATCGGCGTACGCCGGGTAGGCGAACGGGCGCCCAGACTGGCGAGCCTCGATGCAGGGCTGCAGGCTGTTGCCGACAGACACGTAGTCCTCCTTGCGGCGGTTCCACTCCAGCAACCCCTGCGGCAACTTGCCGGCCGCAACAGCCGCCGTACGACGCCCGGCGGGCGCGTCGGAAGCCACCGAAAGCTCCGCAAGCAGGCCAGCCAGGTCCGGCCAGCCAGCAGGCGAGTACAGCGAGAAGAAGGTGATCTGCACCGCCAGCGCGTAGGTGACCTTCAGAGTGCTGCCGTCCGGCATCGTGAGGTCGACCGGGTTGGTCTTCAGCCGCTGGAAGAGGTTCTTGACCACAGTGGCCGGATCCCCCAGCTTTGCCAGCACACAGGCGTCGGGCCCGGCCTTCTTGCACTCAGTGTTGAACTGGGCAAGGACTTCGGCCCCACCCTCCCCCTGACGCAGCCGTACTCCGACCGGCCGCGTGTCACCATCCGAGCCGGAGTACCACGACGGCAGCAGTGTCCCGTCGAGCACCAGCGCGCGCACTTTGTTCGGGAACAGGCGCGCGTAGGTGGCTCCCAGGTAGGTGCCGTACGAGTAGCCCGCGTAGCTGAGCTTGGCGTCGCCGACGGACTGCCGGAGCAGATCCATGTCACGGGCAACGTTCGCGGTCGAGTAGTGCCGCAGCCGATCCGGTGACGTGGTCAGGCAGGCCGCGGCCAGTTTCGCGTTGAAGACCGTGAACTGCCTCTCCTCGGCCTGTCCAAGCGGGAAGCCCGGTACTCCGGCCAGAGCCGCCGAGACGCTGTCGACGCTAGGCGCGGCCGCGGTACCGGCACGTCCGCCACGAGAAGGAGGCCGGTGGTCCGCCTCTCAGCGGATACCGGCCTCCTCGACGGTGTTGATTCCGAAGGGGTGCGTCAGGCGGTCTTCTCGCGCCGCTCGCGCTTGCGCTCCATCTGGTCCCGCGGGATCAACGTCGGATTGACGTTCTCCAGCACGACCTCGCCGGTGACGACGACCTTGGCGACGTCCTCACGGCTGGGCACCTCGTACATCACGTTGAGGAGCACCTCCTCCATGATCGCCCGCAGCCCACGGGCGCCGGTGCCGCGCAGCAGCGCCTGGTCCGCGATCGCCTCGACCGCGTCCTCGCTGAACTCCAACTCGACGTTGTCGATCTCGAAGAGCCGCCGGTACTGCTTGACCAGCGCGTTCTTCGGCTCCGACAGGATCTTGATCAGCGCGTCGCGGTCCAGCGGGGAGACCGTGGTGATGACCGGGAGGCGCCCGATGAACTCGGGGATCAGGCCGAACTTCAGCAGGTCCTCGGGCATCACGTCGGAGTACCCGTTGACCTCCTTGGGCTTCTCCGGCTCGCGGGAGGCGTTGAAGCCGAGGGTCTTCTTGCCGACCCGCTGCTCCACCATGTGGTCCAGGCCGGCGAACGCGCCGCCGACGATGAACAGCACGTTGGTGGTGTCGATCTGGATGAACTCCTGGTGCGGGTGCTTGCGGCCGCCCTGCGGCGGGACGCTGGCCGTCGTACCTTCCAGGATCTTCAGCAGGGCCTGCTGGACACCCTCGCCGGAGACATCGCGGGTGATCGACGGGTTCTCGCTCTTGCGGGCGATCTTGTCGACCTCGTCGATGTAGATGATGCCGGTCTCGGCCTTCTTGACGTCGTAGTCAGCGGCCTGGATCAGCTTCAGCAGAATGTTCTCGACGTCCTCGCCGACGTAGCCCGCCTCGGTCAGCGCGGTGGCGTCGGCGATGGCGAACGGAACGTTCAGCATCCGCGCCAGCGTCTGGGCCAGGTAGGTCTTGCCGCAGCCGGTCGGGCCGATCAGCAGGATGTTCGACTTGGCGAGCTCGACTGCCTCGTCCTTCGCGTGCCGGCCGGCGCTCGAGGAGCCCTGACCGTCGCGGACGCGCTTGTAGTGGTTGTAGACCGCCACCGCGAGCGCCTTCTTGGCAACGTCCTGTCCGACGACGTAGGCGTTGAGGAAGTCGTAGATCTCCCGGGGCTTCGGCAGCTCCGTCAGACCGACCTCGGAGCCCTCGTTCAGCTCCTCCTCGATGATCTCGTTACAGAGATCGATGCACTCGTCGCAGATGTAGACGCCGGGACCGGCGATGAGCTTCTTGACCTGCTTCTGGCTCTTCCCGCAGAACGAGCATTTGAGCAGGTCGCCGCCGTCACCTATGCGTGCCACCGGGACAGATCCCTTCTCTGAGCAGTCGAACCGGGCAACCGAACCTGAGACCGGGCCCGGATCCCGATTCGACGGTACCGCGCCGAAGGCCGAAACGCCGCGCTCGCCGACGCGTTGTGACTACGCCGGTGGCGAACGCACTGTTTCTTGACACGGCCTGGGACGGCACCGCCGAAACGGGGTGGTTCCTTCTCAGACGCCGGCCGGAACCGGGGACTTGAGGCTCTGCAGGATGTCGTCGATCAGGCCGTACTCGATGGCCTGCTCGGCGGTCAGGAACTTGTCCCGCTCGATGTCACGCGAAACCTCTTCGCGCGGCTTGCCGCTGGCCTCGGCGAGCATCTGCTCCAGCAGCGCCCGCAGACGCAGGATCTCGTTCGCCTGGATCTCGATGTCGCTGGACTGCCCGTAGGTGCCCTCGGTGGCCGGCTGGTGGATGATGATCCGGCTGTTCGGCAGCGCGAGCCGCTTGCCCGGAGTACCGGCGGCGAGCAGCACCGCGGCGGCCGAGGCGGCCTGGCCCAGGCAGACCGTCTGCACGTCCGGCTTGATGTAGCGGATCGTGTCGTAGATCGCGGTCAGCGCCGTGAACGAACCACCGGGCGAGTTGATGTAGATGCTGATGTCCCGGTCGGAGTCCATCGCCTGCAGGCAGAGCAACTGCGCCATCACGGCGTTGGCGATCTCGTCGGTGATCGGGGTGCCGAGGAAGATGATCCGGTCCTCGAACAGCTTCGTGTAGGGGTCGATCCGGCGCATGCCGTACGACGTGCGCTCCTCCCACTGCGGGATGAAGTAGTTCATGCGATTTCCTTAAGACTGGAGTGGGAGATCAGGAGTTGGGGCTGCCGCTGCTCAACTGAGCCGCGCTGGCCACGACGTGGTCGATGAAGCCGTAGTCCTTCGCCTGCTCCGCGGTGAACCAGCGGTCGCGGTCGGCGTCGTTCTCGACCTGCTCCAGCGGCTGGCTCGTGTGCTCGGCGATCAGGCGGAACAGCTGCGCCTTGATGTGCAGCGACTGCTCGGCCTGGATCTTGATGTCGGAGGCCGTTCCACCCATGCCGCCGGAGGGCTGGTGCATCATGATCCGCGCGTGCGGCAGGGCGAAGCGCTTGTTCTTCGCACCGGCGCAGAGCAGGAACTGTCCCATCGACGCGGCCAGGCCCATCCCGACCGTGGCGACGTCGTTGGAGATGTACTGCATGGTGTCGTAGATCGCCATTCCGGCGTCCACCGAACCACCCGGCGAGTTGATGTACAGCCAGATGTCCTTGTTGGGGTCCTCGGCGTTGAGGAGCAGCATCTGAGCGCAGATCGCGTTCGCGTTGTCGTCGCGAACCTCGGACCCCAGGAAGATGATCCGGTTGGTCAGCAGGCGCTGGTAGATGTGGTCGTCGAGTCCGCCGGATCCGTTGCCGCCCGCGGCGGTGGGGCTGGCTGCAAATGTCTCGTTCACGAAGCCGACATTACTGGTCGGCGGCGACAGACCTAAGGCCGGTCGGCAAGTGTTCGCTCACGGCGCACCCGGTCTGCTCTGAGCGAATTCCGCGAACGGCAGGTTTCCGTCTCTGTTGGAACACCTTCGACACACAGCGACGGCCCGGATCCACTGGGGATCC
>NZ_BAAAOS010000048.1:256075-289798 GCF_039530625.1 Kribbella sancticallisti
CTGTGTGTTCTGGGGCTCAGGCCTTGGCGGGCTCTTCGGCCGGGATCTCCTCGGCCTCGGCGGCAGCCTCGGCCTCGGGGTCGGCGTACGTGCCGTCGGGCTGCAGGGTCTTCAGCTCGATGGTGTTGCCGGAGGCGTCGGTGACCTTGGCGTTCTCGACCAGGTGCGCGAGCGCCTTGCCGCGGACGACCTCGGAGACCAGGCTCGGCACCAGGTTGTTCTCGACCGCGTGCTGGGCGAACTGGTCCGGGCTGACGCCGGACCGCTGCGCGTGCCGGACGATGTGCTCGGTCAGCTCCTGGTCGTTGACGCTCAGCTCCTGCTGCTCGGCGACCAGGTCCAGCACGAACTGGGCCTTGATGGCGTCCTCGGAACGCTTCCTCAGGTCCTCGTCGAACTCTTCCTCGGTCTGCTCCTCGCCCTCGAGGAACTGCGCGAACGTCATCCCGGAGTACCCGAGCTGCTGCTCCAGGTTCTCCCGGCGGGCGGCCAGCTCGTCGGTCAGCAGGCCCTCGGGGACCGGCACCTCGACCAGGGTGAGGATCTTCTCGAGCACCGCGTCGCGGGCGTCGCCGGCCTGCTCGAGGCGCTTGCCGCGCTCCAGCCGGCCGCGCACGTCGGCGGCCAGCTCCTCGGCGGTGTCGAACTCGGACGCGGTCTGCGCGAAGTCGTCGTCGAACTCGGGCAGCTCCTGCTCCTTGACCGCGGTCACCTTGACCTCGACCTGGACGTCCTCGCCCTTGAGCTCGCCACCGACCAGCTGGGTGGTGAAGGTGGCCGACTCGTCCGCGGACAGGCCGATGACGGCCTCGTCCAGGCCGTCGAGCAGCTGACCGCTGCCGACCTGGTACGACAGGCCGGTCGCCTGCGCCTCCTCGATCTTCTCGCCGTCCTTGGTGGCGGACAGGTCGATCGTGATGAAGTCATTGTCACCGACCGCGCGCTCGACCGGGTTGAGCGAACCGAACCGCTGCCGCAGCGCCTCGATCTGCTCGGTCACCTCGTCGTCGCTGATCGCGATGTCCTCGACCTCGGCCTCGAGGCCCTCCAGGTCCGGCAGGGTGATCTCGGGACGGACCTCGACCTCGGCGGAGAACTGCAGGCTCTCCTTGTCGTTGAACTCGGTCACGTCGACCTCGGGCCGGCCGATCGCCTTGACCTGGTTGTCCTGGACGGCCTGCGAGTACAGCTTCGGCAGCGCGTCGTTGATCGCCTCTTCGAGCACCGGACCGCGACCGACCCGCTGGTCGATGACCTGCGGCGGGATCTTGCCCTTGCGGAAGCCCGGCACGACGATCTGCTGACCGATGCTCTTGTACGCCGCGTCGAGGCTCGGCTTGAGTTCCTCGAACGGCACCTCGACGATGAGCCGGACCTTGGTCGGGCTCACGGACTCGACGGTGCTCTTCACGGTGGCGGTTCTCCTTGGTCGGTGACGTTCACAGCCGTGGCCGGACAGGCCACGCTGCACGGTGCTGCAGGGGTTTGTCGGGGCGACAGGACTCGAACCTGCGGTCTCCTGCTCCCAAAGCAGGCGCGCTAGCCACTACGCTACGCCCCGCAGTGACCGCACGAGTCTAGTCGACGCGGACCAGTGCTCGCGCCCACCCCTCCCGCGCCCCCCGTATTTGAGAGTGCACCGGCGGATGTGGAATCATGTCTGTCGCACCCGTTGAGGCGGGCGCACGCGGGTGTAGCTCAATGGTAGAGCCCCAGTCTTCCAAACTGACTACGCGAGTTCGATTCTCGTCACCCGCTCAAACCGAAAGGCCCAGCTCGGAGGCAAACCCTCCGACCTGGGCCTTTCGCAGGTACAGGGCCGCCACGCGCTCCCGGCTCGGCTACACCAGGATGAAGCACGCAGGTCGGGCCTGGTGCGCGATGACGACCGCGGCCCTGGGTGGCTCCGATGCGGGCCTCCTGTGGTGCAGCTTTGCGGCTCGCTTTGGCTCGTGGTGGCGCGAGATAGTGGGCCAAGCACCACGGGCACACGGGCACGCCGACTGGGTCAGTGATAGCCCCAAGCCGCTTTACGGCGTTGTAGCGGTTGCCACCTACTGGCCGGTTGTGGTTGTTCTGTGGCATGTCCTTTACCCAGGCGACCCCAGAGGGCTGCCCTGGCCGATCGAGATGAGTAGACGCGGCGTGGAGATTCTGGGGGTAGCTGGGGACGAGTTCGGGCGGGTTGTGCGGGCGCGAGCGGGAGCCTGCCGGCGGGGGCGTCAGCGCAAACCCGCCTGCTCGATGCCTTCGGGCGCCGACCGTAAGGCAACTCGATGCTTTCGGGCGCCGACCCTAAGGCAACTCGATGTCTTCGGGCGGCGACCCTGAAAGCAACTAGTTCCAGATCAGGCAGAACTCGTTGCCGGCCGGGTCGCGTAGGACCTGGAAGGCGTGACCGTCGTAGACGTCGTGGGCCAGGGTGGCGCCGAGCGACAACGCTCGGTCGATGGCCTGACGGTGTGCGTCGTGAGGGACGCGCAGATCCAGGTGGAGCGGGTTCTTGCCGCGCTTGGCGTCGTGGGCGACCCGCTGGAAGTACAGCCGCACCGGGCCGCCTTGCAGGTCGACGTCACCGTCGTCGGTCCAGACCAACTCCCCACCCATCAACTGCTGCCAGAACTTCGCCACCGCGACCGGATCCACACAGTCCACCACGACAGCCTCGACCACTGGCACCAGATAGTTCATCGCACTCACCTCCACTACCGATCCCGGTGCCCGCATCCATGCATATTCAGACGCTCACTGGACCCGAAAAACCGGCCCACGGGGAGTGAACGGCAGGGTCGCGCCGGCGGGAATCAGGTAGGCGTGGTCGCGGCGGACGCGGAGTACGTCGCAATCGCTGTCGGTGATGATGAGGATCGGGCCGTCGGACGGGAAGTCGTCGGCGCGTTCCAGGAGATCGACACCGGGCTGCAGGACGGTGCCACCGCGTCCCCGGACCTGCACTCGGCCGGCGATGTCGTCGACGGGGACATACCCGGCGTCGTACGCGGCCGCGTCGCAGAAGACGACCCGCGCCGCGGGAACATCGCGAGCCGCCGAGTACGACGCGATCGCGCCGAGCGCCTTCCCCAAGAGCGCACGGTCCATCGAACCCGACGTATCCAGCACCACCCCGTACGTCGGAAGCCGGTCGACCGAGGTCGGGCGGATCCACCCAGGCCGCGGGATGTCCGGAGTACTGCCCTGGCGGCGCGAAGCCCGGGCGTACGTACGAACGCGAGCCACAGACGGCACGTACTCCTCAAACCACCGAGCCAACTGCGCATCCCACTGCAGCGGCGGGTGTTCCAGCGCCCGGATCTCCTCCACCAACCCCGCAGGCAGGAGCCCCCGCGCGGAATCGTGATAGGCCAGACCAGTCGTCAGCGCACGGCGGTAGACGTCGTCCAGGTCAGACGCTCGCCGGGCCTCACCGGCATGCGGCAGCGGCGCACCCAGCACATCCCCGAGCCCGGCCCCTCGCAGCGTCGCCAGCTTCCGATACCGCCGCAGATCGGTGGCGATCCGGTCGTACACGCCCTCCACCGACAGCCCGCGCAGCGACGCGTCGTACAGGACGCCCTCCGGCATCGTCCCGACGCCCATCTCGACCAGCCACCCGTTGATGACCAGATCGGCGGCCACGTTCCACAACCACGGATCCCGCCCACCGACCCGGGCCCCGTGCCGCAGCGCCGCGTGCAGCATCTCGTGCGCCATCACGAACCGCCACTCGTTCCGGGTCAGCCGAATCAGCGGGTTGACGTAGATCTCCCCCGCCTCGGCGTTGACGGCGGCGATCTGGATGTCCCAGCCGCGAGCGAGTTCGGCCTCGGCCACCACCTTCAGGCTCGCCGCCAACGCCCCCAGCAACGGGTACGACGAAACGAACCACCCCAGCGCCAGATCCCAGTCATCGGCGACGCCACGCACATCTGACAACGACGACCGAGCCCCACCGGCGACATCCACCGCAGCGGCCGCCGCATCCGACAACCCGGCCGCGAACAACTCGGTCCAGGGCGGCGGATCCCCCCGGCCGTTCCACCGCTCGAGCAGTACGTCGCCACGCCCGCTTGCCACCCCCAGCCCGTCGAACTCAGCCGGTACTCCGACCCGTCGCCAAAGCCGCGCAAGTGCGTCCTCGTCAGTCGCGGGCAGATCTCCGGGCAACGACACGACCGCTCGCCCGATCCCCAGCGACGACAGGAACCGATTGACCGCCACATCACAAGCCGCACCAGACGCGCGGTCATGATCAGGTAGATCAGGCGATCCATGCCCGAGCCCCAGGTGGATCAGCAGGTGCGCGAACACCCAAGCCCACTCCTCCACCGACGCACGCCGGGTCGGGTGAACGTAGATCGTGCCGCTGGAGGAGATCACCGCCCAGCCGTCCGCGGGACACGGCCCGCGCTGATCCCGGCGCAGGTCGACCCACCGATAGACCATCGGCGCGAACAACGGATGGTTCGACACCCGCTCCCAAGCGACCTGGATCGCCTCCAGCGCTGGATCCTTCTTCTTCCGGCGAGAGGACATGACCCTCAGGCCCGGGCAGCGACGAGCCGCGGCAGGTCCCGCGTCACCTCGACCAGGAACCACCCGGGCAGCACCGGCCGACCGTCCTCGTCGGACGCGATCACGAGCTGCGCGATCTCGAGTGAGATCTCCGCGAGCTCGACCAGCAACGACTTGCCGCGGTGGGCCAACTGCCGCGCGGCCGGGCTCGCCGAGGCCTTGGCAGCGGCCAGTTCCTTCACCAGCCGTGCCCGGAAGGTCTCGGCCAGGAAGTACAGCAGGTCACGGTCCTCCGGAGCCGCCGGCCAGCCGGTCTCACCCTTCAGCACCGCCTCCAGCCCGAACGCGTTCCGCACCGTCTTCACGTACGCCCGGAAGGCCGAGCCGTGCGCGGCCGTCAAGGTGCCGAAGGCAAGGATCCGGAGCGTTTCGTCGTCGATTCCGTCACCGTAGGAGTGCAGCGCGTCGGACAGCATGTGCCAGCTGCGCGGCGTGGAGAACGGCTCCTCGGTCTTCGGTGGCGCGGTCCACAGGTGGTCCGGCCGGTTGCGCAGGTAGTCCAGGACCCAGGGGTGGATCCCCGCGCCGGCCGCCCACTCGAGCCAGTCGCTGCCGGAGGCCCGCAGATGGACGTGCACCAGCCGGTTCAGCAGGGCGCTCGCCATCGGCCGCGCCAGCGCGTTGTCCGTCGCCCGGTTCCCGGCGCCGATCACGACCGACCCGGCCGGCAGTTCGTAGTCACCGATCCGGCGATCCAGGATCAGCGAGTAGAACGCCTTCTGTACTTCGGGCGACGACGCGTTCAACTCGTCCAGGAACAGACAGTAGGGGGTGTCGCGGGCGATGCCGGCCGGTGGCGCGAACCGGCTCCGGCCATCGACGATCTGCGGTACGCCGATCAGGTCCTCGGGCGCGAGCTGGGTCCCGAGCAGGGTGACGCAGTCCAGCCCGAGCGAGTCGGAGAACGCCCGGACCAGGCTGGACTTGCCG
The DNA here is from genome assembly GCF_039530625.1 of Kribbella sancticallisti. Taxonomy (NCBI): domain Bacteria; kingdom Bacillati; phylum Actinomycetota; class Actinomycetes; order Propionibacteriales; family Kribbellaceae; genus Kribbella; species Kribbella sancticallisti. The sequence continues at coordinate 261,578 of NZ_BAAAOS010000048.1, forward strand.
ATCCCGGGCGCGCCCCAGACGAACACCGGGCGGACCACCGCGACGTGCAGCAACACCTCCGGCAACTGCGCCGGGGTCACCGTGACGGCAGCCTGCATCGGGTCCTTTCGGGCGGGTCGGATTCGCCCTCCAGCATCCGGCAGCGGGCCCGCGGTGTCACCCGGATTTCACAGCAAGCGCTTCCACTGGCGCGTGATCTGCGATTAAAGTGCCGCCCTTCAAGGGGAATCGGCGGCCCGGCAGCCGGGCGCCAAGGGGGTTCAATCCATGATGGTCCGTTCCAAGCTGATCGCTGCCGCCTGCGCGGTGGTCCTGCTGCCGTTCGCCGCGGTGAAGGTGATGGCGGCCGATCCGCCCACCCACCTGGGCGAGGGAGCAGCGGTCGGCAACCGCCCGGTCGCGGATCCCGCGGTCCAGATCCGGCAGGCGTCCACCTCGTACTACGTGACGTCGTACGGGCAGCCCGACGACCACTCCCCGGAGCCGTGGGAGATCCTCAGCACGGCGAACGGCAGTGTCGTACGGACCGCGCCCAGGCTGCGCGACGAGCCCGACAAGGTCCCGACTCTGCTCGGCAAGTACGTCGTCACTCCCGCCGCGACCGAGGTCGCCTTCCGGGACATCGCGACGGACACGACCAGCCAGGTCGCAGTACCGGCCGGTGCGACCTATCAGGGCGCCTACCCCGGCGGCATCCTGCTCTCCCGTGCGGCAGACGGCGGCTCGTTCGCACTGCGTGGCGTGGACAACACCGAGAAGCCCGTCACCGGCGCCACGTTCGGCGATCCGGTGATCCTGGACACCACCGCCACGTCGATCCTGATCAGCGTCGCCGGCAAGCTGTCCGTCATCGACCTGGCAACCGGTACCGCGACCGCTGCCGCGACGCTCGCCTCGAACCCGGCCTGGGCCCAGCTCACCCCGACCCGAGTGATCTGGCAGACGGCGGCGACCGCGACCTCGAAGACCCTCGGCTGGAAGCAGGGCGCGACCACCGGCACGGTCGAGGTGCCCTTCGGTCTCCCGCTGCTGACAGTCGGCGACGACGTCGCGGTACGGGTGCCTGAGACGAAGGCGCTCGCCAAGGTCGCCGTAGCGACCGGCACGGTCACCCAGCAGTTCGTCACCGGCGTGCACGACGCCGCGGACCTCGGCAACGGCCGCCTGCTGATCTCGGCCCAGAGCAAGGTCGCCACGGTCGGCGCCGACGGCGTGCTGACGACCGTCAAGGCCACGCCGGCGTTCGCGGCCCAGGTCAGCGGCGTCGAACTGTCCGGCGCGCGCGTGGTGACGGCTGACTTCCAGCCGGACCACGGCCTGTACGAGACCACCACCAACGGCACCACCTGGTCATCCCTGAGCAGCAGCAACTCGACGAAGCCTCTGCAACTCGAGGGGACCACGCTGGTCAGCTATCAGGCGGGCATCGCCCGAGTCCGCGGCTCCGGCGGCGACCTGACCTTCCCGGCGACCGACGAGGTGATCCTGGGCAAGGGCGGCAAGCTGGTCTCGCACCGCGCCCCCAACGCGACCACCGCCGAGGTGTGGAACGTTGCGAGCAAGACCAAGGTCGCCGACTACGACGTACCGTTCGCCCTGGCGGACGACTCGGTCTGGAAGGTCACGGAGCCCGGAGCGTTGACCGGCAAGAACCTGGCTACCCAGGCGATCAAGACGGTCATCGTGGCCAGTGGCTGCGCGGTCGGCGCCGACCGGGTGAACGGACGCTGGGCCCTGCTGAGCGGCTGCACCGGCGGCAACCAAGTCGTCGACGTGTCCGGTCCGGAGGCTCCTCGCAACCTCACCGTCGCCGCGGATTCCCAGCTGGGCAACGGATTCGTGGTCCAGACAGCCGTCGGCCAGGACGCGAACGGCCTGTCGACCAAGGAACTGCTGGTCACCGACCTGAACGACCAGGGCCTCCAGCAGCGTCGCTACGGACCTGTACTCGGCCGGCTGCAGCCCGCCGCCTTCCGTGCGGATGGGGCAGGCGGAGCCAAGATCATCTACGCCGACCCGGATGCCCGTCCCCGGATCATCGACCTCACCTGGCTGACACCGGACCCGCAGCAACGCCCTGACACCGTCGCGCCGGTGCTGACCAGCGCGACCGCCGGCGACCGGCTGCGCGACAACACCAGCCTGTCGTTCGAGTGGGCCTACACCGACCCGCAGGACCCGAACTCGCCCGCCACCGGCGTCTTCTCGTACGACCTCCGGATCCAGCAGCGCCCGAACCGAACCTCGCCGTACGGCGCGTGGAACCAGGTGGCGGGCTGGCAGAGCCTCAAGACGACGGCGGCCAGCTACAGCGCGGCTCCTGGCACTGACACCTGCTGGCAGGTCCGGGCCCGGGACTACGCCGGGAACCTGAGCGCGTGGAGCACCTCCTACTGCAGCGAGGTGGACGGCATCGCGCCGTCGCTCGTCACCCTGCGGATCGGCGACCGCACCCAGTTGAGCGGCCAGACCACCTTCCGGTTCGCGTACTCCGACGAGACCGCGGTCGCCACCTACGACATCGTCTACAAGACGGCGGCTCCGGGTGCGGCGCTCGGCCAGTGGATCTACCCGGCGGCCTGGCAGAACACGCAGCTGTCGTCGATCACCTGGTCGCCGCGGCTGGGCTGGGACCAGTGCTTCCTGGTCCGGGCGCGGGACGTGCTCGGCAACCTGTCGGGCTGGTCGCCGCAGATCTGCTCGGTCGCTCCGCAGGACGACCGGGCGCTGACGTCGGCCGGCACGGTGACCAGGTCCACCAGCACGCTGGCGTTCCAGGGCACCACCTCGATCCTGAAGGCGAACGGCGCCTACCTGACCAAGACCGGGGAGACCGCGGCCCGGGTCGCCCTCGTCACGATCAACGGCCCCGGCCAGGGCCGGGTGGACGTCTACCACGCCAACATCAAGCTCGGCACGGTCAACCTGGCCGCCACCACCACGCAGCGCAAGATCACCTATCTCCCGATCACCCCGCTGCGCTCCGGGGCGGTGAAGATCGTCTCCACCTCGACCGCCCCGGCCGCGATCGACGCCGTCGCCTTCCTGAGGGTGAATCCGTAGCGGGTACTCATCACGACTCGTAATGACTGTGAGCCCCGTCACCGCCCGGTGCCGGGGCTCACCCATTGCAACAAGCGGTAATTCGTCACCAAGGAATGGAATCCGCAGGACAAGCGCTTACCACTCGGTGATACTGGAAAGTGCGCCGTTTTCCGGTCGCGACAATCCCGTGCCGAGCATGTTGGGAAGTGCGCCCCTCCAGATGCCCTCAGAGCAACCTGTCCAAGCGCCGTCGATCGCTGCCCCTTCTAGTCGTACCAACCCCCGGCGAAGCCAGAATCTCTGGCGCCTCCGCCCCTATCTCCGCCCCCACAAGTGGCGCCTGGTGACGATGTTCTCCACGGCCATCCTGGGCGTGGCGGTCAGCCTCACCGTTCCCCTCGTCACCCGGGCCATCATCGATGGTCCGGTCACCCGCCGTGAGATCGACCTGCTCCTCCCCCTGGGGCTGCTCGCCCTCGGGCTGAGCATCAGCGAAGTACTGCTCGTCTGGGTCCGCCGCTGGGCCCAGTCCCGGGCGGTCAGCGACCTCGAGGCCGCTCTCCGCAACGACCTCTACATCCGGCTGCAGTCGCTGCCGATGGAGTTCCACAGCCGCTGGCAGAGCGGGCAACTGCTCTCCCGGGTCACCGCCGACCTGTCCACCATCCGCAGGTTCATGGGCTTCGGCCTGCTGTTCCTGGTGATCAACGTGCTGCAGTTGGTGGTCGTCACCATCCTGCTGCTGCAGCTCTACTGGCCGCTCGGCATCGTCGTCCTGGTGGCGGCGGCGCCGATCATCGTGCTGTCACTGCAGTTCGAGAAGAAGTACCTGGCGATCTCCCGCCGGGTGCAGGACCAGCAGGGCGACCTGGCCACCCAGATCGAGGAGTCGGCGGTCGGCTTCCGGGTGATCAAGGCGTTCGGCCGGCGCGAGCACGTGAAGCAGCAGTTCGACGACGGCGCGATGAGGCTCTACGACACGTCGGTCGACAAGGTCCGGCTGTCGTCGCGCTTCTGGACCTTCCTGGGGGTGATCCCCAACCTGACGCTGGTGATCGTGCTGCTGCTCGGTGCGCTCGCCGTCGGCCGGGAGTCGATCACGCTGGGCACGCTGGTCGCCTTCATCACGCTGATGCTGTCGCTGATCTGGCCGGTGTCGTCGCTCGGCACCATCCTGGCGATGGCGCAGGAGGCGATGACGTCGGCGGACCGGATCAGCGAGATCCTCGACACCGAGTCCACCATCACCGACGGTCCGGACGAGTTGGTGAACCCGCGTGGGCACCTGCGGTTCGAGAACGTCAGCTTCCGGTTCGACCCAGACTCGGCGGATGTCCTGCACCACATCAACCTCGATCTCGCGCCCGGTACGACGCTCGCGCTGGTCGGGGCCACCGGGTCCGGCAAGACCACCCTCACCTCCCTGGTCCCCCGCCTGTACGACGTGACCGGTGGCCGGATCACGATCGACGGGCACGACCTCCGGGACCTCAGCATGGAGTCGCTGCGCAGCGCGGTGGCGTCGGCCTTCGACGACCCCACGTTGTTCTCGATGAGTGCCCGGGAGAACATCACGCTGGGCCGGCCGGACGCCACCGAGGCGGACGTTCAGCAGGCGCTGGAGATCGCCCAGGCGACCTTCGCCAACGACCTCCCCTGGGGTCTGGACACCAGGGTCGGCGAGCAGGGTATGTCCCTTTCCGGTGGTCAGCGGCAACGGCTCGCGCTCGCCCGGGCGGTGCTGGCCAGGCCGGCGATCCTGGTCCTCGACGACACCCTGTCCGCGCTCGACGTCCACACCGAGGCCCTGGTCGAGGAGGCGCTGCGCAACGTGCTCGCCGAGACCACCGGCATCGTGGTGGCACATCGGGCCTCGACAGTGATGCTGGCCGACCAGGTGGCGCTGCTGGAGAACGGCACGATCACCGCCGTCGGAACGCACCAGGAACTACTGGCCACCGTTCCGGCGTACCGGCAACTGCTCGCCGCGGAAGAGGAAGAGGTGCACGCATGACGGTATTCATGGCCGCGCCTCCGGCGCGGCGGGTCATGAGGCTCAACTCCCGGCCTTCCCTCGTCACTCCAGTCGCTTCGCTCCCTGCGCTCCTCAGTCCAGGCCGGGAGGCCTCATGACCACGACCCAGCAGACACCACAGTCCTCTGACGATCAGCCGGAGGAGCAGGACGACTCGTGGCGCGGGTATGCCGAGGAGGGCAACGACGAGTTGTCCAGGGCAACCACCGTGCGGTTGCAGAAGCACTCGCGCAAGCTGCTCGGCGAACTGCTGCGGCCCTACCACAAGATGATCTGGCTGCTCGTCGTGATCGTCCTGGTCGAGAACGCCGCCCGGCTGGCGGTGCCGTACCTGGTCCACCTCGGCATCGACAAGGGCATCCCGCCGATCCTCGCCGGCGAGGGCAGCCAGACGCTGCTCACGGTGGTCGGGGTGGTGTTCGCGTCGGCGCTGATCCAGGCGTTCGCGCGGCAACTGTTCCTGATGCGGTCGGGCCGGCTGGGCCAGACCATCCTGCTCGGCCTGCGCCGCAGGGTGTTCGACCACTTCCAGCGGCTCAGCCCTTCGTTTCACGACAAGTACACGTCGGGACGGGTGATCTCCCGGCTGACGTCGGACGTGGACGTCATCGACGAGATGCTGCGGACCGGCTTCGACGGGCTGGTGACGGCCCTGCTCACGCTGGTCGGCACGGCGGTCCTGCTGCTCGTGCTGGATCTCCAGCTCGGCCTGATCGCGTTGCTGTCGTTCCCGGCGCTGTTCCTGCTGACCAGGTGGTTCCGCCGCCGGTCGGCGATCGTCTACCGGCGGACCCGCGAGGCCGTCGTCCTGGTGATCGTGCACTTCGTCGAGTCGATGGGCGGCATCCGCGCCGTCCAGGCGTTCCGCCGGGAGCCGCGCAACGAGGAGATCTTCTTCGAGGTCAACGACAAGTACCGCGAGGCCAACCTCGAGTCGTTCCGGATCAACGCGATCTTCATGCCGTCGATCAAGGGCGTCGGCAACATCACCATCGTCGCGATCCTGGCGTACGGCGGCTGGCAGGCCTACCACGGGCACGTCACGGTCGGCGTGCTGACCGCGTTCCTGCTCTACCTGCGGCAGTTCTTCGAGCCACTGCAGGACATCTCGCAGTTCTACAACACCTTCCTGTCCGCGAGCGCCGCGCTGGAGAAGCTGTCCGGCGTGCTCAACGAGGAGCCGGACGTCCCCGAGCCGACCGAGCCCGTGCGGCCGACGAAGGCGCGCGGTCACCTGGAACTGCGCAACGTGCAGTTCCGGTACGTCGACGGGGTGCCGGTGCTGCCCGGGCTCGACCTCGACGTACCGGCCGGGCAGACGCTGGCCCTGGTCGGCACCACCGGCGCGGGCAAGACCACCATCGCCAAGCTGGTGGCCAGGTTCTACGACCCGACCGGCGGGCAGGTGCTGCTGGACGGGATCGACCTGCGGAAGCTGACCGAGGACGACCTGCGCGAGCGGGTGGTGATGGTGACCCAGGAGAACTTCCTGTTCACCGGCACGGTCGCCGACAACATCCGGTTCGGCAAGCCGGACGCCACGATGCACGAGATCGTCGAGGCGGCCAAGGTGATCGGCGCGCACGACTTCATCATGGCGCTGCCGGACGGCTACGAGACGGCCGTGGAGAAGCGCGGCAACCGGTTGTCCGCGGGGCAGCGGCAACTGGTGGCGTTCGCCCGGGCGTTCCTGGCGGACCCGGCGGTGCTGATCCTGGACGAGGCGACCTCCAGCCTCGACATCCCCAGCGAGCGGCTGATCCAGCGCGCGCTGCGGACCATCCTGGACGACCGGACCGCGATCGTGATCGCGCACCGCCTGTCGACGGTGGAGACCGCCGACCGGGTGATAGTGCTCGAGCACGGCCGCGTCATCGAGGACGGCGCACCGTCGGCCCTGATCACCGACGGCGGCAACTACGCCGGGCTGCACCAGGCGTGGGAGGACTCGCTCGCCTGAGCCCGCACTACAAGCGANCGCCCCGGGCCCCCAGCCCGGGGCGATCGCCGTTGCGGGCCGGAAACAGCAGCACCTTGCTGTTCGCGCGGGTAGGCGCTGGTGCCTTCCTGGATGTCGAGGTAGATCACGCCGATGGCGGCCACCTCGATGCGCACCTGCCCTGCCTGCCAAGGGATCGAGGGTCGTTCGACCATGCGGGCGTGTCCGGGTCGATGGCTTCGATCACCCTCATCGGTGGAAGGCCTCGATCACTTGCTGCACCCGATAGCCCGCGGCGAAGTCGGCCAGGTCGTGCAAGTGCTCGCCCCTGACAGCTTCGGCGAAGAGCGCGAGCCGGGTGGCCTCCGAGCCGAGCTCACCGGTCAGCTCGACCGGTCGCCACTCCTTGCCCTCAGCAACGAACAGATCGCGCCAGTCGCTGAGCCGGTAGGACTGCCGACTCCCCCGCAGGATCCACTCATAGCTCTCCGGCCCTGCTGCCCCCACCACACCGGTCAGGTGCACGGGGACATCACCCGCGAGCATCAGCCCGTACGCCGCTGTCTCGCTCGCCTCGTCCCGATGGGCCAGGCGGGTGTGGACCGGCACCAGCGGCCCGAGCAGGCGGTCGGTCAGATAGGCGAAGTGCGAGAAGACCTCGCGGACGAACCCGCCCTGCTCCCGCCCGGCCACCCAGGTCGCGTCGGTTTGGAAGCCGCGTGGCCAAACCGGGAAGGTCAGCCGGATCTCGACGCCCAGGACCTCCCCCACCCGGCCGTCCGCGATCGCCTGCTCGACGTACTTGGTGGACTGCCGGTCCGACAGGGAGAAGTTCACCGCCGCCGCCCGACCGCCGGCCCGCGCGGCCGCCACCATCGCGTCCGCGTCCGCGGCCGACACAGCCAATGGCTTCTCACAGAACACCGCCTGCCCAGCCTCCAACGCCGGTACGACGAACGACGCGTGCGTGGCGGGCGGAGTCGCGATGTAGACGGCGTCGAGTTGGTCCGACCCGATGACGTCGGCCGGATCGGTGCTGAACCTGATGCCCGGGTGATCGACCTGGAGCGCGGCGACGGTGGCTGGATTCCGGTCGGCCGCGCGGGCGACCTCGAAGTCCGGGTGCCCGGCGGCGACGTCCAGGAGGTGACGGCCCATCGCGCCGAGTCCGACGATTCCGAGGCGGATCGGTGCTGTGCTCATGTCTGCCAGTCTGGACTCCTGCACATGATCCAGTCCATCTACTCTTTACGCATGGAACAGTTAAGCCACGACTTCATGGACGATCTCCGCAGACTGCGGGTCCTGCGCGAGTTCCGCGAGCGTGGCACGGTCACGGCGACCGCCGAGGCGCTGCATCTGACCCCGTCGGCGGTCTCGCAGCAACTGGCCGGGCTGTCGCACGATCTCGGCTTCCCGGTCACCCGCAAGGACGGCCGGCGGATCGCGTTGACCCCACGAGGAGAAGTGCTGCTGAGCCACGCCGACGCCGTGTTCGCCCAACTAGAGCACGCGCGGCACGATCTGCAGGCGTTCGACGAGACGCTGCGCGGCACGGTCCGGATCGGGGCGTTCTCGACCGCGTTGGCGGGGTTGTTGCCGACGGCCTTGGACACCCTGGCTGCGGGCCTTCCGCAGCTTGTGGTCTCGGTTCGCCAGAGCGAGCCACCTCAACTGTTCGACCAACTGGACGCGGGCCGGGTCGACGTCGCGATCGCAGTCGCCTTCGACGGTTCGCCGACCGTCGAAGATCCCCGGTACCACCGGGTGGAGCTTGGCGCCGACCTGCTGGACGTCGCAGTACCGGCTGGCCATCCGAGTGCGAGGCAGCCGGCGATTGATTTGCGCGACCTCGCCACCGCCGTCTGGATCACCGGCTCACCCGGCGGTTGCTGCGCCTCCATCACCGCCACCTCCTGCGCTGCTGCGGGCTTCACGCCCGATATCAGGCACGAGGTCGATGACTGGCTGGCGGCGACCCAACTAGTTGCCCACGGCCATGGAGTGGCTCTTCTCCCCCGCCTCGCGCAGCGCGACCTGCCACCGGGCCTCGCGGTTCGCCCAGTGGCCGATCAACAACCTCGCCGGCACCTGTTCGCCGCGGTACGCGAGGGCGCGCAGGGCTCTCCCGTACTGCGAACCGTGCTCAGTCACCTACGAGCCGCCGGCTGAGGACTGTCCGAGGTGGCCGGTACGTTGGCTGCCATGTTGACCACGTTGGCCATCGAGAACTATCGGTCGCTTCGGCGGCTGGTGGTGCCGTTGCGGCGGCTGAACGTGGTGACGGGGTCGAACGGGACCGGAAAGTCCAGCCTCTACCGGGCTCTGCGATTGCTGGCTGATGCTTCGCGGAACGGCGCGGTGGCGGCGTTGGCACGCGAGGGCGGGTTGCCGTCGACCCTGTGGGCCGGGCCGGAGAACATCTCGAACGCGGTCCGGCGCGGTGAGCAGCCGGTCCAGGGCACGGTCCGGACGAAGTCGGTCAGCCTGCGGATGGGCTTCGCGTCGGACGACTACGGCTACGCGATGGACCTCGGCCTGCCGCAGCCGAGTCGCTCGGCCTTCGGGCTCGATCCGGAGATCAAGCGGGAGGCGCTGTGGGCCGGTCCGTTCCTGCGGCCGGCCGCGTTGCTGGCCGACCGGGGCAACGGTGGGGTCAGGATCCGCGACGACGACGGCAAGTGGCACGACGGCGGGCACGTGCTGCAGTCGTTCGACAGCATGCTCAGCGAGTTCGCGGACCCGGACCGGGCGCCGGAACTGCTGAGCCTGCGGGAGCGGATGCGGTCGTGGCGGTTCTACGACCACCTGCGCACGGACGCCGACGCACCCGCCCGGCAGGCGCAGATCGGGACCCGGACGACCATCCTCGGACCAGAGGGCGCCGACGTCGCGGCCGCGCTCCAGACCATCCGGGAGATCGGCGCACCCGGCGCCATCGATCAGGCGATCGAGCTGGCCTTCCCCGGCAGCCGCCTCGACATCCGCAGTTCCGACGGACGTTTCGAGATCGCCTTCCAGCAACACGGCCTGCTTCGACCGCTGTCCGGCGCGGAACTGTCGGATGGCACTCTCAGGTACTTGTTGTGGGTCGCTGCCCTGCTCACCCCGCGGCCGCCCGCGCTCCTGGTCCTCAACGAACCCGAGACCAGCCTGCACCCAGACCTGCTACCCGCGCTGGCGAACCTGGTCGTCACCGCGGCCAACGGCACGCAGGTCATCGTCGTGACCCACTCGCGCCCCTTTCTGGCAGCGCTTCAGGCCGGCGCCGACGAGACCAAGGTCGACCTGCAAACCATCGAGCTGATCAAGGAGTTCGGCCAGACCGCTATCGACGGTCAGGGCCCTCTGGACGAGCCGCCGTGGAAGTGGCCGTCTCGCTAGTCTCGTCCTTGACGCTCTCGAACCGGACCAGGATCAGCGCGCCGATCGCGGTCACCACGAACCCACCGAGCGCACCGGCGTACCAGCCGTCCCGTACTGCGTCGTCGAGGACCAGTACTCCGACCGCGGCCGGGGTGATCGTCTGCAGGGCGATCATCGGGGTGGTCGCCAGCGTCACCGAACCGCGTTGCAGGGCGAGGGAGTAGAGCACGAAGGCGAGTGCTCCGCTGATCGGCAGCGTGTATGTCGTGGGGCTGCTGAAAAGTTGCCCGAGCGAGCCGTCCTCCAGCAGGCGGGCCGAGATCGCGACCCCGGCGTACCCGAGTCCGGCCAGCAGGCCGAGCATCGCCGTGGCACTCGCGTGCTGCGAGCGGCTCGCGAGTCCACCGAGTACGGCGATCACGACCAGCCCGACGATGATGCCGATCGTCAGGCCGTGGTGGCTGGCGCTCTCGCCGGCGTGGCCCGCTGATACCGCGAGCAGGCCGAGACCCACGCAGACCCCGACCACGGCCGTCCACTCGATCGCGCTCAGCTGATCGCTCATCAGCCGGGTCGCCAGCAGCGCGGTGACGACCAGACTGGCCGCGATCCCGGCCTGCGCCAGGTAGAGCGGGAGCAGCCGGAGCGCCACGAAGTGCAACCCGAAGCCGGCCAGGTTGAGCACCAGCGCGGCCAGGAACGCGGGCTGCTTCAGCAGCGCGACGACGAACCCCGCGAGCCGCCGCGGGTCGAGCTCCGAGCCCGTCGGCACCTTGCGCGATCCCACCGCCTGCAGGATCGCCGCGATGCCGAAGAGCACAGCGGCGCCGAGGGCAGCGCTCAGTCCGGCTATCACTGGATGGATCCCGTCAACTCAGGCAGCCTTGCGCCGTGGCACCCAGAAGGTGAGGTAGAGGCTCAGCACGCCGTAGTACACGAGATAGGCCAGCGAGATCCCGACCACGATCGCGCTCGGGTCCGGCATCTGCGTCAGCAGGACGGCGTACGAACCGAGCCAGATCGCGGTGGTCAGCAGGTTCATCGACCGGAACGCCTTGGTCCGCGACGGGTAGACGTACTTCACCGGCACGAACACCAGGATCGAGCAGACCAGCAGGATCACGCCGGTCGCCGCCGGGGCGAGCCCTAGCACCACGACGTAGAACGCGACCACGTTCCAGTAGCTCGGGAAGCCGAGGAAGAAGTGGTCGTCGGTCTTCGCGTCCGTCCGGCAGAACTGGTAGCTGGAGGCAAGCAGCGGCAGCGCCGCCAGCACCGCGCCGTACCAGCCGCCGGGCAGGTAGTCACCGGTCCAGAGCAGCACGATCGGCGCGAAGGCGTAGGTCAGGTAGTCGACGATGTTGTCGAGCATCGCGCCGTCGAACCACGGGATCGTCTCCTTCACCCGGAGCCGGCGGGCGATCATTCCGTCCGTACCGTCGATCACCAGCGCGGCCAGGCCGAGCCAGAGCGCCCGGACAGCATCGCCGTCGATGGCGGCGATCACGATCAGCAGCGCGAGCACCGTTCCGCTCGCGGTATAGGCATGCAGTGCCAGTCCGGCCAGACGCAGTCGCGTCGACCCGACGAACGGTTCCCGCACCGCGTCACTTGTGGTCAGGAGAACTCCCAGAACTCGGCCGACGCCACGCGCCGGATTAGGTCGTGTTGGCAACCCCTGTGCAGTCGCGAGCAGGTGCTCGGCACGGTAGCCCGGTGTGCTGGAGTGAAGGCCTCGGTGCTCTTCCATTGTGGCCTTTGCTCCAGTGCGGCGAGGTGCCGTGCCGAGTGCCGCGCAGCACGCACAGGGCTTGCCAACACGACCTCGCTGCGTCAGCGTCTCACAAGGCAGGTGCTCGACCGGAGACCGCATACCGTTCGGCGGGAGTCTTGACGAACTACTGAACCGGCTCCAGCAGGAACACGGGGATCAGCCGGTCGGTCTTCCGCTGGTACTCGCGGTAGTTGGGGAAGACCTCGATGGCCCGCTCCCACCACTCGGCCCGCTCGTCGCCGGTGAGTTCGCGGGCGATCATCGGGCGCGACTCGGTGCGGTCCTGCAGGGTGATCTTGGGGTCGGCCAGCAGGTTGTAGTACCAGACCGGGTGCTTCGCGGCGCCGCCGTCGGACCCGACCGCGAGGTACTTGCCCTCGTGCTCGACCCGCATCAGCGGCACCTTGCGGAGCTTGCCGGTCTTGGCGCCGCGCATGGTCAGCAGGACCACGCCGAGCGGACCCCATTGGCCCGCCTTGGTGTCCCCCGCGGCCTCGATCTTGGCCACCGCGTTCCGGACCCAACCGGTCGGGCTGGGCGCATAGTCCTGGTCTGATGACATGTCACTATTCTGCCCGACGCTAGGGTCTGCCGCTCACGTCCGGGAGTTGCTCGGCGAGCTGCTTGATGGCCGCCAGCCGGTGATCCCACTGCGCCGCGACCTGCTCCATCCAGCTCGCCGCCTCGGTCAGCGCCCGCGGCAACAAGCCGAACCGGACCTCACGGCCGGACTTCAGGCTGTCGACGACGCCCGCTTCCCGTAGTACTGCCAGATGCTGTACTACGGCCTGCCGGGTGACGGGGAGCTCCGCGGCCAGGGCGGTCGCAGTACGGGCGCCTTGGGCTGCGAGGAGTTCGACGAGCCGCCGTCGGGTCGGATCCGCGAGTGCGACCAGAACCGCGGCGGTGGTCATACCTGTGGAGCCAGCTCCGCGAGGGCGGCGAGCCCGCCATCCCAGCCCTGGGCCGACTCGTCGGCCTTCTTGACCTGTACTTCGGCGGGAACGTCGAGGCGGTCGAATCCGCTCTCCACGACACGCAGCCGAGTCCCTTCGCCTTCGGGCGTCAGGGTGAACTCGACCAGGTTGGAGTTGCCCGGCGCCGCGTCGACGTCCGGGTCGACCGCGTAGCGATAGGCGAACCGGCGGCCGGGCTCGACCTTCTCCACGAACCCGCGGTACTCACCGTGCTCGTCCCAGCGCATCACCAGCCGGCCGCCCGGGCGCAGGTCGATCTCGGCGCCGCCGAAGGCATACCAGGTGGCGAAGTGCTCGGGTTGCGTCAACGCGGTCCAGACCTGCTCCGGCCGCGCCTCGACGTACAGCTCGCGCTCGATGCTCTCCATGTCGGCGACTCTGCCAGCTGCGGGGTTGATGCGCAAGTCTGGACTTGCACATCAAGCGGTCTGGTGGGCCTGATCCTCGGCGGTTTTGCGAGCCTGGAAACGGGCGACCCGGGCGGCGCGCTCGCGCTCCATCCGGCGGCGGGGGTCCAGGTGATCCGGCAGCGTCGCCGGGCCGGCGACGTGCAGCAGCAACCAGACCAGGCGCCACCTGATCCGGTACGGCAGGCCCAGTCCGTCGGTCTTCTTGCTCATCACGACTCCAGATGCTTGGTGTGGCAATAGTTTGTGCACCAATTGATACTGTAGTCAACGCCGATCGAAGGAGAAAAATGCCCGAGGTGTCCGAAGAGGTGGATCTGCTCGCGCTGGACCGCCAGGTCTGCTTCGCGCTGGCGGTCGCATCCCGCAGCGTCATCGCGCTCTACCGCCCGCTGCTGGAGCCGATGGGACTGACCCACCCGCAGTACCTGGTGATGCTCGCGCTGTGGGAGGAATCACCTCTCTCGGTGAAGCAACTCAGCGGTCTGCTCCAACTCGACCCCGGCACGCTCTCGCCGCTCCTCAAACGCCTCGAGTCCAGCGGCTACCTCACCCGAGCCCGCGACCCCCGCGACGAACGCTCCCTGGCCGTCACCCTCACCGACTCAGGCCAGGCCCTCCGCACCCAGGCCCTCAACATCCCACCCGCCATCATCGACCGCCTAGGCATGACGCTGAGCGAACTGGAAGCCCTCCACAAATCCCTCACCCGAGTAATCGCCGCAGCGACGACCTGATGCACGTCGCCGCGTACCAGGTCCCGGAGTACCGGCTCGACCTCGACGCAGCCCTACGCCAACTGACAGCGGCACTACCCGACACCGCCATCGCCTGCTTCCCCGAGGCCTTCCTCCAGGGCTACTTGACGTCCCCCACAGCCGCCCGTGCGCACGCTTTCGACCTCCAGTCGGCTGACTTCTCCGAAGTACTCGAGCGTTTGGCAGGGGTTGAACCGACGCTGGTCTTCGGGTTGATCGAGCGCGACCGCGACCGCCTCTACAACACCGCGGTCGTGGTGCGTGCCGGACGTCTGGTCGGCCGCTATCGGAAGAGGCACCTGCTGCCTGGTGAGGCGATCTTCAGCGCCGGCGACAGCGATCCGGTGTTCGAGCTGGACGGAACTCTGTTCGGGATCAACATCTGCTTCGACCTGCAGTTCCCGGATGGGGTCGCGGCACTCGCAGCCCAGGGCGTCTCGGCGGTGCTTTGCCCGTGCAACAACATGATGCGGCCCGCGGTGGCGACGGAGTACAGAGAACTTCATCAGCAGATGCGTCAGCGGCGGGCCAGGGAGGCCGGGGTCTGGGTCATCTCGGCCGACGTCACGGGGCCCACCGATGCCGACAGGGTCTGCTACGGCCCGATCTCGGCCATCGATCCTTCGGGAGAGGTTGTCGCTCAGGTCCCCGAGCTGACCGAAGGGCGAATCGTGGTGGTGGTCTGACCAGCTGGGACCATTTCGCCGCCTGGCCTCTCACGCGGAGCTGGACGTACAAGTGGTAGGAAGGCCCGTTCCTGCCGTTGCTGTGGTGAGCTTCATGACGGCGCGGAAGCTGTCGATCTCGGTACCTCCTGAGGTCGATGCGACGATCAAGGCGGCGGCTGCGGAGGAAGGCAAGTTGGTGTCCGCGTGGCTGGCCGAGGCCGCCGTGGAGAAGGCGCAGGCTGCTGCGGCGCGCGCTGGCGGTCGCGCCGACGCCCGGGAACTGATCGCGGAGTACGAAGCAGGTCGGAGGGCCGCTTCCCGACGAATCTCGCCAGCGGGCCCGGCAGTTCATGCTGGCCCGGCAGTTCATGCTGGCCCGGCAGTTCATGCTGGCCCGGCAGTTCATGATGGAGAACGGCTTGCTCTACGACGACAACTGGCCGACGGCCGGCGAGTGCGATCGATCGTCTACGACGCCGACGCCCTGGTGGCAGCCGAACGTCGCTCCCCTGACCTGCTCGCCCTCCACGACGAGTTGACTGCCGCGCACATCCGCCGTCTGGTGCCGGTCGTCGTGCTCGCACAGGTTTGGCGCCGCGGGCCGCAGCATCAGATCTCCCGCTTGCTCAAAGGCTGCGACATCGTCTCGGACGACCAACGGATCGGCCGCGGGCAGGCGTCGTCTGCAAGTCCTCCGGTACTGCGGACGTCGTCGACGCGATCGTGGTCGTCACAGCCGTGCAGCATCAAGCGTCAGTGGTTACCAGTGACCCCGGACCGCGGCGATCTGACCCACCTGGCGTCCTCTATCGGATTCAAGCTCCACCTGTTCACCGTCTAGTGCGGTAGTCCTCCTGTTCACCGTCTAGTGCGGTAGTCCTCGTCCACCAGCGAGCCCTCGAACGCCAGCAGGAACCGAATCGACCCGCCGTCGACTCCCGAGACGATGAGAATCCCGGACTCCCGAGACGATGAGAATCCCGCGCTGGGCCCGACCTTCGATCGCCTACCCAGCGGCCGTCGGCACCACCTCAGCCAGGAGCACATGAACCAGGGCGCTGAGCCTGGTGACTCGCAGGAGCGTCCATGGCTCATCGGTGTAGAACTGAGAACTGACCGCCTTCCGGTCAGCATCTGGGCAAGCCAATCGGCACCGAAACCACGCGCCGACTCCGCCACAAGCACAACTGTTGCCCCAGCACGGTGTTGCGGGAAGGCGCCTCCGCACGACCGGGGAAAGACGACTTCGCCGGGCGGTCGGATTGCAGTACCCGCCGACAGACGGCCCGGCCCGGGTTGGGTCGGTTCAGCCCGGGTTGGGTCGGCTCGGGCCGGGTTGGGTCGGGTTGGCTCGGATCGGGTTGGGTCGGGTTGGCTCGGATCGGGTTGGGTCGGATCGGGTTGGGTCGGGTTGGGTCGGCCCGGGTGGGTCGGGTTGGGTCGGGTTGGGTCGGATCGGGTCGGCCCGGGTCGGGTCGGGTCGGTCGGGTCGGCTGGTGACGAAGTGCTTTGGCTGGCCGGGTCCGCTCCATCCTGGGCACCCCCGGGTGGGGGCACTGGTGTGCCCTTGTGGGTCAGCCGCTGTCGACTAGGTCGGGCTCGCTGGATCGCTGGCCCCATGGATCGAGGCGCTCGGCGGCTGCTGGGGTGAGCCAGGACAGTTGACCGGAGGCGGCTGGTGGGGTGGGCGGCTGGCCGATTCTCACCAGCCCGAACAGCTCACGGGCCGCATCAGGGCGTGCCGGGTTGCCGCCCTTGAAGTCCGGGGCTGAGTTGAGGGGAGCCGGCGTGGCTGGCTTTGCGTGCGGCCGCGCCGGCCGCGCGGAGCGGTGGACCGGGTCGGCCCAGGTGGGGCGGGAGACGTGGACTGCGCCGTTGGTGATGGTGACGGTGTAGTGGCCGTGGTGGATGGCGGTGTGGTGGGAGCCGCAGAACAGGGCGAGGTTGTCGATGCTCGTCGGACCACCGTCGGCCCAGTGGATGATGTGGTGGGCGTGGCACTGCGGTGGCGGGGCTTGGCAGATGATGCAGCCCTTGTCGCGTTTGTTCAGAGCCTTACGCATTGCGCCGGTGACGAAGCGTTGTTCGGTGCCCACATCCAGGGGTTGGGACTTCGAACCCAGCACGATGGGGAGTACCGCGGCGTCGCAGGCCAGCCGGCGGACGGCGGCCGCGGACAGGTTGTCGCCGTGCACCAGTTCCCCGACGGCTTGGCTGGTGGCAGCCTTCAGGTCGGTGAAGTCGATGGTGACGGTGAGATGGGGGACGCCGGGGCCGGTGCTGGCGGTGGTGGCGGTGTCGAGGATGGTGACGAGGGCGTCGGCCTGGCGCTTGTCGCGGGATCGCGGATCGAGTTCGCCGTCCACGGTTTTGTGGGGTTTGGCGAGGGCGTGGATCGCGGTCTTGAACAACTCGGCGTTTTCGTTGGCGAGGTAGCCGCCGAATTTGAGGCCGTGGTCGGCGGGGCGTAGCCAGAGTGCTTCGCGGTGGTAGGCGTCGTTTTCGGCGGGTTCGGTGCCGTCGGTGTCGAGGGTGTCGACGACGCGTTTGCCGAGGACGCGTAGGTCGGCCGGGGACAGGTATCTGGCGGCTTCGACCATCTGTTCCTCCGCGACCAGAAGGTCCTCGACCGGGACCGTGGCCGGGACCTTCTCCAGGGCGGAGACGATCGCGTGGGCTTGGCCGGGATGCAGCCGGACCGGCGCCGGCGCGCCGGGCTCTCCGTCAGCGGAGGCAGAGCCGAGGTCGGTGGCGTCGGCAACTGGCTCAGCGTCGCCGTCAAGGTCGGCGCAGGTGCTTGCGGCCTGAGGGTCCGGGAGTGCGGCGGTGACGGTTTCGTACTTGGGGAGGGCGAGGGCGAGTTTGAGGTCGCGGCGGACGTCGGTGGGGTTGAGGCGGTGGCGCATCGAGAGGAGTTCGATGGTGTCGCGGGCGCCGAGGTCTTTGGCGTGGCCGATCTTGTCCAGGTGGGCGATCAGTTGGAGGCGGTAGGTGTGGCGCAGGGCGTCCTCGGCGGCGAGCGCGTCGAGAGTGGACAGCAGATCGCTGCCACTCTGCAGCCACGGCGGGCGCATCTCCAACGTCTCCATGCCTATGACTCTAGACACGGCCGCCGACAGTTTTCGAGCTGAGAACGCCTTGTGGGCAAGGGATTCCGTGATTGGCAGGTAGCTGTCAGGTTGTCCACGGAAATGCCCGGGAGCGGGGCGAGGTCTGGCATATTGAGGACAGCATGTCCACAGGCACAGGGCGGTGTAAGCATGCGGTTGGCCGCCGGTGGTCATCGCGGGCAAGGGCGTACTGATCGGACCCGGTGGCTCGAAGGATGGAGAGGTCAGACGGCTGCATCCGCGTCGATAGGAGCGTTGGCAACTGCAGCACTTTTGGGCAGGCCCATGTCGTTGCCGATAGCAAGATCGCGGTCACCGGCGGGCGACAGGCGGCGGGCGGCAGACGGCGGGCGGCGGGCGGCAAACGCCGGCGGTCACCGACGGGCGACGGGCGGCAGGCGGCAGGCGGGCGACGGGCGACGGGCGACGGGCGGCGGGCGACGGGGCGGCCCAAGGTGACCAAAGAGTCAGCGTCTAGTCGGTGGGGACGCACTCCAGGAGTTGGGCTGCGGTGGCGATTTTGGCTTCTATCCAGCGGCGGCGGAGGAAGTGGGCCTTGAGGAGGCGGTGTACGCCGTCGAGGACGACGAGCCGGCCGCGGTAGGCGACCAGGTGGATGGGGAAGTCCAGGTCGGCGTTCATCACCCGCTCGTAGTGCGGGCGGAAGTTCATCGGGGTGGCGGCGACCTGGTTCGGGGTGAGCTTGAAGCGTTCGCCGTTCAGGGGCCACAGCGGCAGGTCGAACATCCAGAGCAGGTCGGCGACCTCGACCGGCTCGACCTTCAGGTCCAGCGCCCACAGCTTGCCCAGTTGCCAGCGGGTCGGCGGGAAGACCTCCCGCATCGACTCCGGCGTCATCGCCAGCAGGTCCTCGAACGACACGTCCGGCGCGGTCCGGTCCGAGCTGTCCACCCCATCGATCGTCACGGTCGAGCAGGCTACGCCATCCGCTGGGCGACCACGACCACGTTGCTCAGGTAGACCTTGCCGGTCCAGTCCTCGCAGGTGATCAACACCAGCCGGCCGGCCACGCTCTGGTCGAAGACAGCCGCGGCGCTCCTGGCCAGCGCCTGCTTCCGGTACGTCGTGACGCCGGTGACGCGGTAACTCAACGGACCACTCGAGGTGGTCACCGCGACGACGTCCCCGGCGCGAAGCTGCTCGAGATCGTCGAAGGCGCCACCGCCGGCGTGCACGGTGTGCCCGGTGATCACCGCCGAGCCGCGGCGTGCTCCCGGCAACGCACCACCGGACCACCAGCCGACCTGTCGGGCGTCGGATGGAGGAGTCAGAGAGCCTTGCTCTGCGGCGATTCCGACCACCGGTGCCGAGACGTCGAGATAAGGGATCGAGATCCGGGACGGCACCCCGGGCGTGGCCGCAAGCGGCTTCGCCGAGGACGACGTGCGCCCGGTACCTGAGGAGGACGAGGTGCCCGGAGGCCCGGTGGGGATCGAGGTGGCCGAGGGGTCCGAGGCGGACGACGCACCCGAGGCAGTCGTGGCAGTCGTGGTCGGCAGCGGTCGAGGCGTCCGCGGCGAGGCCGCGGCCGGACCGCCGTCCCCCGGATCGGCGCCCGCTTGGTCGCTGAAGTGGAGGTAGCCGCCGAGGATGGCGACGGCGATGCCGGCGATCGCGAGCGACCCGCCCCACCGGAGTGGGGCAGGTCGGCCGCGACGTTTGCCGGTGGTCACGTCAGATACGGTGCCTGCCGCGCCGCTTGAGCGCCATCGTGGCTCCTGCCGCCAGCAACAAGCCGCCGGCTGTCAGCAGTCCGCCACCCAGCAGACCCAGCGGCCCGCTCTGCCCGGCACCACCGGACGAGTCGCCGCCGAGACCGGCGTCAACCGCCGTCGGTACGCCGGTGGTCGGCGCGTCCGAGTCGATCGGCGCCGGCGTGGTGTCCGTCGCCGTAGGCGTCGAGCCGGTGACCGTCATCGTCGGCACCGTCGGAGTACTCGGCACATCCGTCGGCGGCGTGCTCGGAGGCGTCGTCGGCGGCGTCGTGGGAGGCGTCGTCGGCGGCGTGGTGGGAGGCGTGGTCGGCGGCGTGGTGGGAGGCGTCGTCGGCGGCGTGGTGGGAGGCGTGGTGGGAGGCGTGGTCGGCGGGGTCGTCGTGGTGCAGCCTTCGACCCAGAAGACCTTGTGCTTCGTGTCCGCGCCCTGCGAGCCGTCCGCGTTGACGGTGAGCTTCACGTGGTAGCCCTGCTGCGGATGCGGCGGGCCGCTGAACTTCAGCGTGTAGGTCTCCTTGGCGTCCAGGTCGTTCCCGCCGCCCGCCGGGTCGCCGCCGATGAACGGCGTCAGGTCACCCGAGACCACCTGCAGGCCGCCGTCCGCGGTCGGTGCCTGGTCCTCGAAGGTGACCTTCGCGAAGTAGGCCGGATTCTCGTCGTAGTTGTAGAACTCGACCACGAACGTGCAGCCCTGGTGCGGATTGTTGTCCGGCGGGCCGCTGCCGAGGTCGACGCCCTCGACCTTGACCGTTCCGTTGTTGCCCGGCGGATCCGCCTGCGGGCCGGCGGCAACGACTTGTTGCGCGACCGCGCCCGGTGCCACCGCCAGCGCGGCCGCCCCCAGTAACAGTGAGACCGCGCCGACACCGGCGATGACGCCGGCCGCGCGAGCACTGACCCCCGTGTTTGCCATCACAACAGTCCTCGATTCAGGAAGTGGTCTCTCGATTACCCACCGAGAGCTCTCTTGCAGTATGCGACTTCTGTTGCCTCAGTCAACTACTCGCGGTAACGATTGACTACCCGGTCGCCGAATCCAGTCACGCTGTGTACGTCTTGAGCTGCCTCAGCATCGCTGACCTACGGCGGCGCAGCGCGGGAGGTGGCGTCGTCGGGCAGTTCGGGGTGACCAGGTCAGCAGGGTTCATCTGCCGGTGGATGACCACGATGGCCGAGTCGTCGCCGGGGCCGCCGATCTCGGCGACCAACTCCCGGGCGGCGCCTTTGAAGCCGTGGGCAACCAGTCGTTCAGCGTGACCGGCCAGCCGGTCGGTGCCCTGGCCGATGTCGCGGCGGGGCGTCTCGACCATTCCGTCGCTGTAGAGGAACAGGGCGTCGCCCAGCTTCAACTGCCCGCGGTTCACCTGGAACTCAGGCGCTGCGACCAGGCCGAGCAGCGGTCCGTCCGCGTCCCGCGTCTGCCAGCGCCCCGACCAGGCGTCGAACTGGATGGCCGGCGGATGCCCAGCAGTCCGTACTTCGAACTCCCCGCTGCTGAGGTTGATCGCCACGTGCACCACGGTGGCGAAGTCGTCGTCCCAGTCCTGGCGGCGCAGGTAGTGGTTCGCGGCCGGCAGGAACTCCTCGACCGGTACGACGCCGAGCAGGCCGCCGAACGCCCCGGACAGCAGCAGCGCGCGGGTCCCGGCATCGATTCCCTTGCCGGAGACATCGACCAGCGCCACCTCGAGGACGTCGTCACGGGTGGTGGAGACGACGAAGTCACCGGAGAACGAGGCTCCTCCGGCCGACCGGATCGCTTGCTCGGCCCGCCAGCCGGCCGGCAGGTCGGGCAACTCGCCCTGAGCCGTGAGGGTGTCCCGCAGTTCGATCAGCATCGTCTCGCCGCGGGTGCCCTGGACACCCAGCCGGCTGCGCACCTTCGCCCCGGTCAGCACGATCCACGCGGCCACGCCGAGGGTGATGACGAAGCCGGTCTTGGGCAGCCCGGCCGCGCGCTCGGACACGACGTACGTGCCGAGCACCATCGTGATCAGGGTCAGCGCGACCAGGCCCCGGAATCTCAGCAGCAGTCCGCCGAGCAGCAGAGGTATGACCAGGACGGTTGTGGGTATGAAGGAGGGCATCGCCACCGCGGCGGAACTCACGAAGAGCGTCAGCGCCAGCAGACCGACGAAGGCCAGTTGGTGCGACCTGCGCGCGCGCCGGATCCACGACTCGGCCCGTCGGCCGTATCGTCGGAAAACAGCGCTGCCGCCGCCGCTACTCATGGTGAGAAGAATGTAACGGCCGCACGCGGTCCGCGCACCAATTTGTCACAACTTGATCCCAGTCGATGCACGAACGATTCCGTCGCTGTCCGTCATCCCTTGCGGGTCAGGCCGGTGCGCTGGCACTTGGGGCACCAGAAGAGGTTGCGCCCGGCGAGGATCTCGGTCCGGATCACCGAGTCGCAGACATGGCAGTGCTGCCCCTGGCGGCGGTAGACGTAGACCTCGCCGCCGTGGTCGTCGCGGCGCGGATCGCGGCCCATCGCCTCGGGCGTGTGGTCGTCGCCGACGGTGTCGATCCGGCCGGTCTCGACGCCGTACTTCATCAGCTCGAGCAGGTCGTCCCACATCCCCTGCCACTCGCGCTTCTTCACCAGCCGGCCCACGGTCATCGGGTGCAGCTTGGCCCGGAACAGCACCTCGGCGCGGTACACGTTGCCGACGCCGCTGAGCACCTCCTGGTCCATCAGCAGTTGCCCGATCGGCAGTTTGCTGCGGTGGATCCGCTTCCAGGCGAGCTCGGGGTCGGCGTCGTCGCGCAGCGGGTCCGGGCCGAGCCGTTTGAGCAGCGCCTCGCGCTCGTCGTCGGTCAGCACCTCGCACACGGTCGCACCGCGCAGATCGGCGTACGCCGTGGCGTTCCGCAGCCGGAGTCGCACCTGGCCGACGGGATCGGGGACCGGCGCCTCGCCGAAGTCGACCTTGCCGATCAGCCCGAGGTGGATGTGCAGCCAGCCGGCGCCCTCGAAGTCGGCGAGGAAGTGCTTGCCGTGCGCCTCGGTCTGGCGCAGGACGTGGCCGTTCAGCAGCGCCGCACCCTCGACGAACCGGCCCTGCGGGCTGGAGGCCTGCACGACGCGGCCGCCGAAGGCATCCCAGACGTCGTTCGCCAGTCTGTGCAGGGTGTGACCTTCGGGCATGATTCCTCTTATGGGTGTGTCAGCGGGAGGTAAGGGCCGGAGCGGCGCGCCGACTCCGGCCGTGGTCGGCATCGGCCGGTCGATGCGGGCCCGGGACGTCTCCAGGCCCCATCCGGCCGATCGGCCCGCACGAGAGAAGAAGAAGGATCAGGAGGAGGGCAGCGGCGGCAGTTCGCCGGTCTCCTCGTAGGCGGTCAGCATGTCGATCCGGCGGGTGTGGCGGTCCTCGCCGGAGTAGTCGGTGGCCAGGAACGTGTCCACGAACCCGGTCGCCTCGTCTTCGGAGTGCATCCGGGCGCCGACGCTGACCACGTTGGCGTTGTTGTGCAGCCGGCTCAGCTCCGCGGTCTCGGTGCTCCAGGCCAGTGCCGCCCGGACGCCCTTCACCTTGTTCGCGGCCATCTGCTCGCCGTTGCCGGAACCACCGATCACGATCCCGAGGCTGCCCTCGTCCTTGACGACGCCCTCGGCCGCCCGCAGGCAGAACGGCGGGTAGTCGTCAACGGCGTCGTACACGGCCGGGCCGTGGTCGACGACGTCGTGGCCCGCACTGGTCAGGTGCTGGACGATGTGGTTCTTCAGTTCGTAGCCGGCGTGGTCAGAGCCGATGTGCACTCGCATGACCAGAAGTCTCGCAGGTCTTACTGACAATCCGGGACGCCGGGGAGCTTCGGGCCGCCTGATCCGACGTACACGTTGGTGACGTAGCCGCCGTACTTCGGCAGATAGGCCCACCAGTCGCTGCTGCGCGTCGGTGTCTCGATCAACTGCCCCTTCTTCTGACAGCCCACCAGCACGTCGACCGCCGCCGGCAGCGTGCCCAGTACTCCGCCCGACGTGTTCGGCGCAGACCTCACCCGTACGCCGGAACCGCTCGTGGTCAGCCAACTCCCTGGCGACTTCACCCCGCCCGGCACGTTCAGAGTCCGGGTCAGCCGAGTGACGTCCGTATAGGCCTTCCCGTACGACGTCCCGTTCGGGTGCAGCGTGTACACCACCACGATGGTCCGGTCGTCCGTGCCGACAGTGCCGGTGGTGTGCAAGGCCTCGCTGGTCAGGTCCACCCCGGCCACCTTGGTCTTCGCGGTCGGGCTGGTGAATCCGGACCAGCCCTGCTTGATGCTGAAGGCCGGGTCGAACACGGACGCGATCCCGAAGTACTGGTCGAACCCGTCGGTGCCGTAGCGGGTCGCCTGGTGCAGGTTCCCCATCACGAACGAGCGGACTGGCGCAGGGGCCCGGTCCAGCAGGTACCGGTAGATCCGGACGGTGTCACCCGCGGTGAAGGCGGCGTATCCCCAGAAGCCCGGGTGGGTGGTAGGCGGCCCGTCCGTGTGGGTCAGGCCGAGCCGCTCCACCATCCGATCGATGATCTGGGCACCGCCGAGGTGGTCCCAGTAGTAGCTGGCCGCGGCGTCGTCACTGCTGCGCAGCATCACCTCGAGCCGGGCCCGGTCGGCCGCCGGGATGTCGTACGCCGGGCCGCGCTCCCACAGGTAGTCGAGCACGATCAGCAACTTCACCACCGAGGCCGACCGGAACTGCAGGTCCGGGTTCAGCACGTCGGTGAGCTGTCCGGCCTGGCGGTCGAACACCGCCACCCCGGCCGTCACGCCCGGTGGAACCACCACCGCGTCGGCAGTCGTGGTGGCCGCCGACGGCGGACTCATCGAGGCGGTCATCCAGATCAAGCTCGAACCAGCCAGGACCGCGGACAGCCCACCACGAAGAACAGTCACAGGAACCTACTCACCATCGATCGGTTTGCTTGGTGAGTAACCTTCGCCGCTGCCGGTGGAACGTTCAACCCTTGCCAGCGAGTTCGAATCCTCAGTCGAAGATCGGGCTCCGGTCGCGGGTCCGCTTCAGTTCGAAGAAGCCGTCGGTGCCGGCCACCAGGCGGACCCCGTCCCAGAGTTTGCCGGCCGCCTCGCCCTTGGGAGCCGGGGTGACCACCGGGCCGAAGAAGGCGGACCCCTCGACCGAGATGACCGGCGTACCGACCTCCATCCCGACCAGTTCCATGCCCTCGAGGTGGGACTTGCGCAGCGCGTCGTCGTACCGGTCCGTGTCAGCGGCCTCGGCCAGCGCGGCGGGCAGTCCGGCCTCGGCCAGCGACTCCTCCAGCACGCCGTCGCCGTTGATGCCCCGGCCCTCGAGGTGGATGCGGTTGCCGAGCGCGGTGTAGAGCGGCAGCAGCACCTCGCTGCCGTGCGCCTGCTCGGCGGCGATCAGTACTCGGACCAGGCCGAGTTTCCTGTGCCAGTTGGCGTCGTGCTCGTCGCGCTCCTCGTTCAGGATCGCGAGGCTCATCACGTGCCAACTGGTCTTCACGTCGCGCACCTGCTCGACCTCGAGCATCCAGCGAGACGTCATCCAGGCCCAGGGGCAGGCCGGGTCGAACCAGAAATCAGCGGTGGGGGTCATACCTATGATCGTACAAACTGAAATCAATTTGCTCGCCCCGAGGCGTGGCGGTGAGACAGCGGAGGCGATTACGGCCAGCCGCCGGACGGCTACGGTGAGAGACCGGGGATCAAGCTCCGGCAACGCTTTCGCGGAGGTTGGGTAAGTCGCGGGGAAACCCTCGGCAATCGATGGCAGCAGGTGCATAGGATGCCGACATGCCTGGAACCAACCTGACGCGCAACGAAGCGCGCACCCGCGCCGGCCTGATCAGTGACGTGAGCTACGCGATCGAGCTCGACCTGACCACCGCCGCGAGCGGAGCCGCGACGTTCGCGTCGACGACCACCCTCAGCTTCGCCGCCGAGCCCGGCGCGAACACCTTCGCCGACCTGATCGCGGCGACCGTGCGCGAGGTGACGCTGAACGGCCGGTCGCTCGACCCGGACACCGTGTACGACGGCGCCCGGATCCGGCTCGACGGCCTGGCTGAGCGCAACGAACTCGTGGTGGTCGCGGACTGCATCTACTCGCGCACCGGCGAAGGGCTGCACCGCTCGGTCGACCCGGCCGACAAGGAGACCTACCTCTACACCCAGTTCGAGGTCCCGGACGCCCGCCGGGTGTTCGCCACCTTCGAGCAGCCCGACCTCAAGGCTCCCTTCACCTTCACCGTGTCCGCCCCGGCCCGCTGGGTCGTCATCTCGAACTCCGCGACCCCCGAGCCCACGCCGTACAAGGGCGAGAACGGCGAGGAGTTCGCCCGCTGGGAGTTCGCGCCGACGGTGCCGATGTCGACGTACATCACCGCTGTCGTCGCCGGGCCGTACCACGTCGTCACCGACTCCTACGACGGCCCGAACGGGAGCTACCCGCTGTCGCTGCTGTGCCGCCCGTCGCTGAAGGACCACCTCGACGCGGACGACCTGTTCGAGGTGACCAAGCAGGGCTTCGAGCTGTTCGAGCGCGCCTTCGGTATGCCGTACCCGTTCGGCAAGTACGACCAGGCCTTCGTGCCGGAGTACAACATGGGCGCGATGGAGAACGCCGGCTGCGTGACGCTGCGGGACGAGTACATCTTCCGCAGCCGCACCACCCACGCGGAGATGGAGAGCCGCGCCAACACCGTGCTGCACGAGCTCGCGCACATGTGGTTCGGCGACCTGGTCACGATGACCTGGTGGGACGACCTGTGGCTGAACGAGTCGTTCGCCGAGTGGGCCAGCCACTGGGCCCAGGCGACCGCGACGACGAAGTACGCCGGCGCCTGGACCACCTTCTGCAACGCCCGGAAGAACTGGGCCTACCGGCAGGACCAGCTGCCCTCGACGCACCCGATCGCCGCGGACATGGTCGACTTCCACGCGGTCGAGGTGAACTTCGACGGCATCACCTACGCCAAGGGCGCGTCCACGCTGCGCCAACTGGTCGCGTTCGTCGGTGAGGAAACCTTCATCACCGCGCTGAAGGAGTACTTCGCCGACCACGCGTTCGGCAACACCGAGCTGACGGACCTGCTGAAGCCGCTGGAGAAGGCGTCCGGGCGCGACCTGGACGACTGGACCGAGCGCTGGCTGCGGACCGCCGGCGTGAACACCCTGCGGGCCGACTTCGTCGTGGACTCCGAGGGCGCGTTCACGTCGTTCGCGATCGAGCAGACCGCGGCCGAGGCGTTCCCGACGCTGCGGCCGCACCGGCTGGCCGTCGGCCTCTACCGCACCACCGACGAGGGCCTGGTCCGGACCGAGCGGTTCGAGGTCGACATCGACGGACCGCGCACCGAGCTCGCCGAACTGGTCGGCGCGACCCAGCCGGACCTGGTGCTGCTGAACGACGACGACCTCACCTACGCCAAGATCCGGCTGGACGAGCGGTCCCGCGACACCCTGGTCGAGTCGATCGACCAGCTGCGGGAGTCGCTGCCGCGCGCGCTGGCCTGGGGTGCGGCCTGGGACATGACCCGCGACGCCGAGATGCCGGCCGGCCAGTACGTCGGGATCGTGCTGAAGGGGATCCGCGCCGAGACCGACCTGACCGGCGTACGGTCGCTGCTCGGGCAGGCGACCACCGCGATCAACAGCTACGCGGCGCCGGAGAACCGCGCGGAGCTGCGGGCGCGGTACGAACAGACCCTGGCCGAGCTCCTCGCGGATGCCGAGGCCGGGAGCGACCACCAGCTCGCGTTCGCGCGGGCCTACATCGCCGGCGTCTTCTCCGCCGCCGGCGCGGACCGGCTGGCCGGCTGGCTGGACGGCAGCGACCTGCCGACCGGGCTGGTGGTCGACACCGATCTGCGCTGGACCCTGATCGTCGCGCTGGCCCGGCTCGGCCGGATCGAGGCCGACGGGATCGACGACGAGCTGACCCGCGACACCACCATCACCGGGCAGGAGCGGGCCGCGCAGGCCCGCGCGGCCCGGCCAACCGCCGAGGCGAAGGCCGATGCGTGGCGGATCGCGGTCGAGTCCGAGGACACCCCGAACGAGACGCAGTTCCGGACCATCCTGGGCTTCCAGCAGCCGGGCCAGGAAGAACTCCTCCGACCGTACGTCGGCAAGTACCTGAGCGCGGCCAAGGACGTGTACACCCGGCTCGGCTCGTCGATGGGTGAGAACGTGCTGGTCTATCTGTCGCCGCGCAACCTGCCGGAGGAGTCCACGCTGGAGGCCTTGAGCGGCTGGCTCGACAGCGAGGCCGAGTCGATCGACGCGCCGACCCTGCGGTACGTCGGGGAGGCGAGAGCCGACCTGGTCCGCGCCTTGGAGGCCCAGCGGCGCGACGCCCTCGGCTGATGGGTTCCGAACCCTGGTTAACCGGGCCCCCGTCCGCCGACGCCGACTCGACCGATG